>NZ_QKLH01000003.1:0-301242 GCF_003224215.1 Curtobacterium sp. MCLR17_043
AGATGTGTATAAGAGACAGGAGCCAGTCGACCCACACCACCCGCACCCCCGGCGCCACGGCGAGCGCCCACAGGATCGAGGCAGCGGCGTCGGTCGGGTAGTGCACCGCATCGATCGACACCGCGAAGAACACGATCACGATGGCCACGACCCCGAGCGTCAGGGCGAGCCGGTGCCACCGGGTCTCGCGGAGCAGCCAGATCAGGGCGATGACGAACGCCGTGATGTAGACCGTGTGCCCGCTCGGGTACCCGGGGTCGGGCTGCACGGGGAACGGGTGCGGCAGCACGGCGACGTCGGGCCGGGCGCGGTGCACGATCTCCTTCACGATCGCGGACGGCACCCACGTGATCGCGATGGTGCCGCCGAACGCCAGGGCCGGTCGCAGGTCGCGCGTGCGCCACCAGATCACGGCGACGACGACGACCGTGATCCCGATCGCCGGTGCCGGACTGATCACGTGGTAGACCGCCGTGCTGAACGCCCCGAGGAACCCGGTGTGCAGCGCGTTGAGGGCTTTCGACAGCCCGAGGTCCACGGTGCCGAGGGTGAACCCGACGATGGTGATGACGACGACCGCGATGACGGCGATCGCCACCGAGACGAGCGGGTACGGCGAGCGCTCGAGGATCCCGTACGCGGCGGGCTCCCGTCGGCGGGGACGGAGGAGCGGCGCGTCGTCGGTCATCCCGCCATCGTCGCAGCACGACCCCGGCATCCCAGGGCGAGTGAGCCTCACAAAACTCCGAAAGCGTTCAGCGCAGCGGTCGCGAGTAGACAGGACGCATGCCAACCGTTGCCGAGAACATCGTCGCCACCCTCCGCGCCAACGACATCCACCGGGTCTACGGCCTGCCCGGGGACTCCCTGAACGGCTTCACCGACGCCCTGCGCAAGGACGGCACGATGCGGTGGGAGCACGTCCGTCACGAGGAGGCGGCCGCGTTCGCCGCCTCTGCCGAGGCCGCCCTGACCGGTGACCTGACCGTCTGCGCCGGCAGCTGCGGGCCCGGCAACCTGCACCTGATCAACGGCCTGTACGACGCGAACCGTTCGCGGGTGCCGGTGCTGGCGATCGCCGCGCACATCCCCACGGCGGAGATCGGCTCCGGCTACTTCCAGGAGACGCACCCGCAGGAGCTGTTCCGCGAGTGCTCCATCTACGTCGAGTACGTCGCCGACCCCGTCCAGATGCCCCGCCTGCTCGAGATCGCGATGCGCGAGGCGATCGAGAAGCGCGGCGTCGCCGTGCTCGTGATCCCGGGCGACGTGCTGCTCGCCGAGGCGAAGGACGACCGCACCACCCGCATCGAGCGGGCCACCCCGCGGATCGTGCCGAGCGAGGCCGAGCTGCAGCGCACCGCCGACCTGCTGAACGGTGCCGACCGGATCACCATCCTGGCCGGAGCCGGCGTCACGGACGCCCACGACGAGGTCGTCGCCCTGGCCGAGCGACTGCAGGCCCCGATCGTGCACGCGCTGCGCGGCAAGGAGTACATCGAGTACGACAACCCGTACGACGTCGGCATGACGGGACTGCTCGGCTTCGCTTCCGGGTACCGCGCGATGGAGGACGCCGACGTCGTGCTCATGCTCGGCACGGACTTCCCGTACCAGCAGTTCTTCCCCGCCAAGGCGAAGCACGTGCAGGTCGACATCCGCGGCTCGCAGCTCGGTCGGCGGCACCCCGTCGACATCGGGCTGGTCGGCACCGTCAAGGACACCGCACTCGCACTCATCCCGCTGCTGACCGGCTCGCACCCGACGAAGCACCTCGAGGACTCGCTCAAGCACTACCGGAAGACCCGCGAGAAGCTCGACGACCTGGCGGTCCCCGCCGGGAAGAAGAAGCCCCTGCACCCGCAGTACGTCGCCCGGGTGCTCGACCGGCTCGCCGCGGAGGACGCCGTCTTCATCCCCGACGTCGGCTCCCCCGTCGTCTGGGCCTCGCGCTACCTCACCATGAACGGCAAGCGCCGACTGATCGGCTCGTTCGTGCACGGCACGATGGCGAACGCCGTCCCGCAGGCGATCGGCGCGCAGACGGCGTTCCCGGACCGGCAGGTGATCGCCCTGGCCGGTGACGGCGGGCTGACGATGCTCCTCGGTGAGCTCATCACGATCGTGCAGAACAAGCTGCCGGTGAAGATCGTCGTGTTCGACAACTCGTCGCTCAACTTCGTCGAGCTCGAGATGAAGGCCGCCGGCTTCGTGAACTACGGCACCGAGCTGCAGAACCCGGACTTCGCCGCCGTCGCCGAGGCGATCGGCATCAAGGGGTTCCACGTCGACGTGTCCGACGACTTCGAGGACGCCATGGCCGCCGCGCTCGCGCACGACGGCCCGGCGCTCGTGTCGGTCCGCGCGAACCGCCAGGAACTCTCCATGCCCCCGGCGGTCACGCTCGAGCAGGCGAAGGGCTTCACGCTCTACGCCATCCGCACGGTGCTGTCGGGACGCGGCGACGAGCTGCTGGACCTCGCGTCCACCAACGCGCGCCAGCTGCTGTAGACGCGACCGGACGACGGCCTGGAGGCGCGGTGCCAGCTGGCACCGCGCCTCCAGGCCGTCACGACGTCACCACCCGAGCGGCTGGCCGTCCTCCAGGAACACGCCGGTGGGGCCCTCCGGGCCCGCGCTCGCGGCGGCCGCGATCGTCGCGGCGCTGACCTCGACGGGGCGACCGTGCGGGTTCGGCATGCCACCGAACTCGGTGGCCGTGTAGCCGGGCTCGATCGCGACGAAGTGCACCTCGGGCACGACGCGTGCGTACTGCACCGTCAGCATGGAGACAGCGGCCTTGGACGCGCCGTAGACCACGGCCGGCACGGTGAACGCCGGCTTCGACGGGTCGTGGGTGGCGGTGAAGGAGCCCAGCGCGCTCGACAGGTTCACCACGATCGGGTTCGCGGAGCGACGCAGGAGCGGCAGTGCGGCCTCGGTCGCGCGGATGGTGCCGACGGCGTTCGTGTCGAAGACGGCGAGCGCGTCGGGCCCGCTCTGCCCCCAGACGGCGATGCCGGCGTTGTTGACCAGCACGTCGAGCCCGCCGTTCGCGTCGACGTGGGCGAAGGCCGCGGCGACCGAGTCGTCGTCGCGGACGTCGAGCTGGACGGAGCGGGCGCCGATCTCGGCGGCGACCGCGGCGCCCTGGTCGGCGTCCCGGGCGCCGATCCAGACGGTGTGGCCCGCCTCGACGAGCTGGCGGGCGGTTTCCTTGCCGAGGCCGCGGGTGGCCCCGGTGATGAGTGTCGTTGTCATGGGTCCAGCGTCGTGCTCGGCGACGACCGCAGGGAGTCGCCCGGTTGTCGTAGGACCGGCAGGGCCAGGGTCAGGGTCAGGCAGACTGCCGAGCGTCGAGCGCCTCGTGCACCGCTCTGACCGTGGGGACGTAGTGGCGGCGGTTCGAGATCCGGACGTCCCGCAGCGCGGGCAGTTCGAGCAGCACGCGCAGGTCGCCGTCGACGATCCGAGTCGACTCGTACAGGTGCAACGTCTCGAGAGCGGTCAATCCCCGGAGTGGGTCGAGGGTCGGGAAGTCGCCGCAGTTCCCAGCATTGAGATGACGGAGCCGTGTCAGACCGGCCACGGGGTCCAGGTCCGGGATCTTCCGGTTGCTCCCGAGGTCCAACCTCCGCAGGTTCGCCGCGAGCCCGCGGACTCCGCTGACGTCGGTGAGTCGTCGGGCGACGGCCACGGTCAGGTCGTCCAACCCGGTCAGTGATTCCACCCCGTGCAACGACCGGAGGCTCGGCCAGTCGTCGAGACGGAGCTTGCGGAGTGAGGTCATCGCGGAGAGCGGCTGCAGGTCGTCCGCCGAGTAGTGCCCCGCGTACAGGTCGTCGAGCGGCGCCGCGTTCGTGACCCCGCCGTCGAGGTACTTCCAGAACGCGACGGCGAGACGGCGCAGCCGCGGGAACGCCGCGAGGTCGATCCGCACCTTCAACCCGGCGTGCAGGTGGAGGAACTCCAGGTCGTGCAGCGTCCCGAGCGCCGAGACGTCGTCCACGTGCCGAGCGATCATGAAGAAGCGCCGGAGCGGGAGGTCCCGGACGAACTCGATGTGCGTGTCGGGGAACCCCGCGCCGATGCGGAGCCCCTGCACCTTGCCGGACCGGACGAGCTTGCCGATCTTCGGGTCCCACGGACCCCGCAGCACGGCGTCCTCGCCGGGCCCGAACGGGCTCGGACCGTTCGTGTACGACTTCACGGTGCTGACCTCGGGTGTTCGGGCGGCGGGAGACGCTGCTGATCCTCCCATCGGTGGGACCAGCAGGGCCAGGACCCGGGCGCCCCTCGACGCGCAGACTGGGGACATGGCGGACACGGACTTCGGGCACACCCTGCGGCGACTGCGCGACCACGTCTCCCCCGAGGCGGCGGGAGTGGTCGTCGGGCCGCGTCGGCGTGCGACCGGTCTGCGGCGCGAGGAGCTGGCCGGGCTGGCGGGGATCTCCGCCGACTACCTGACCCGGCTCGAGCAGGGGCGGGCGACCTCGCCGTCCGCCCAGGTCGTCGAGGCGCTCGCGCGGGCGCTGCGGGTCGCTGATGCCGACCGCGAGCTGCTCTACCGGCTCGCCGGGCACGCGGTCCCCGGCGCCGACGTGGTGCCGTCGAGGATCCCGCCGAGCGTGCAGCGACTGCTCGACCGCCTGGCGGACACCCCGGTCGCGGTGCTCGACGCCGCGGGGAACCTGCTCGTCGCCAACGCCCCGTACGACGCCCTGATGGGGCCGATCGGGGCGCTGCGCGGGAACGACCGGAACACCGCGTGGCGGCACCTGGTCGGATCCGGCAGCCGAGCCGTGCACACGCCGGAGGAGCAAGCGGCGTTCGAGGCGAACCTGGTGGCGGGGCTCCGGATGACCGCGGCGCGCTACCCGCTCGACCGCCAGCTGCAGCAGCTCGTGCGGGACCTGCGGGCGGCGAGCCCGCGGTTCGTCGAGCTGTGGGACTCGGGCTCGACCGCGCTCGGCGAGACCGCCCGCCGGAAGGTGATCGACCACCCGGACGTCGGGCTGATCATGCTCGACTGCGACACCCTGGTCGTCGGGCCGGAGGACCTGCTGATCCTGGCGTACACGGCCGAACCCGGGTCGGTGGACGCGGAGCGGCTGGCCCTGGCGATCGTGGTGGGGACGCAGTCGTTGGTGGAGTGACGCTCGGCTCCCCCTACGATGCACGCATGGGGACATGGAGCGCCGAGCCGTTCGGCAACGACACCGCCGCAGACTTCGCGTGGGAACTCGACGGCCAGAAGCGCTGGGGCGTGGTCCGTGCAGCACTCGAGCAAGCCACGAAGGCGGGTCCGGACATGGGCAGCGACATCGCTGTCACCGCCATCGCCGCAGCAGAGGTCGTCGCGCACGGCCTGGGTCGCCCCACGCAGACCGATGCCTACACAGAGAGCGTGGAGGCTTTCGTCGGTCGTGCGCGCAAGCCGAACCGGCGGCTGACCGAGCAGGCACGGCGGCCCGTCACCGCTGCCGCCGACCCGGCCGGCGAACTCGCGGAGCTCTGGGCCGAGAGCGACGGGGCGGAGTGGGACGAGGCGA
The DNA here is from genome assembly GCF_003224215.1 of Curtobacterium sp. MCLR17_043. Classification (NCBI taxonomy): domain Bacteria; kingdom Bacillati; phylum Actinomycetota; class Actinomycetes; order Micrococcales; family Microbacteriaceae; genus Curtobacterium; species Curtobacterium sp. MCLR17_043. Next base: position 5,556 of record NZ_QKLH01000003.1, read on the forward strand.
TCGCCCGGCTCGTCGCACGTCTCGGCGCGGACTGACCGCGGTCGTACGCTGCGAGCCCGCCTGAACCCTTCGGAGAAGGCCCACAGGTCGCGCCCTTCGCCCTTGTCCGGCTCGGACGCCGTCCATAGGCTCCCGCTGTCAGACGATCGTCTGACTCCAGAACGGGACGAGGACGGGCATGAACGACGACACGCAGGTCAGCATGAACCGGGTGCACTGGACCGGCGGCGTGCCCCGCAGCGCGGTGGACGCGCTGCTCCACGACGGCGGTCTCGCGGTGGTCCCCACCAAGGTCGGCTACATCCTGATGACCTCGGACCGTGCGGGCCTGGAGCGCAAGTTCGACGCGAAGGAACGCAACCGCAACAAGCCCGGCGTCGTCCTCGTGAGCTCGCTCGAGATGCTCCGGAGCATCGCGCAGCTCACCCCCGAGATCGACGCCCTGTACCAGCGGTGCTGGGACCAGGACATCCTGCTCGGGTGCATCCTGCCCTGGAGCGAAGCGGGTCGAGCGGCGTTGCCGGCGGACGGCTCCGACGAACTCATGATGGACACCCGTGGCACGTCCTGCTTCGTCATCAAGTTCGGCGTCCCCGGTGAGCTCGCCGCCCGCGAGCTCTGGACCGAGCACGGCAAGTTCGCCTTCGCGAGCTCGGCCAACCCATCCGGTACCGGGAACCGTGGCGTGGTCGACGGCATCGGCGAGCGCATCGCCGAGCGTGCCGACGTGATCGTCGAGGCGGACGACTACGTGGCGTCCATCCAGCCGGAGCAGAGTGCCGAGACCCGCTACGAGCAGGGCGTCATGGTGTCGATGGTCGACAGCACCGGAGCCCTGATCCCGCTGCAGGACGGACGCCGATCGGTCGTCCCCGCACCGACGCTCATCCGCAAGGGCCTCGACGTCGACCGGATCATGGGGCTGCTCGCGGACACGTTCACGAGCTGGGACTACCGGCAGGGTGAGTACTACTGAGCCCGCACGAGAGGACTTCCGTGGGCCGGAGCCGCTTGTCGCGTGAGGACGCCGCGAGCCGCATCACCGCGTTCGTGTACGGCAACATCGTGATCCTCGGCACGATCGCACCGATGGTCCCGGACACCGCCGAGAGCGGTCGGGGGCTCTGGTACGTCCTCGCCACCGCGTTCTCGACCTTCCTCGCACACACCTTCGCCGAGTCGGTCGGACGACGTGCGCGGAGCGACCACCGCCTCACCGGGGAGACCGTCCGCGCCGAGCTGCGAGATTCGCTGCCCGTCCTCACCTCCGGTTTCCTGCCGGCTGCCGTCCTCGCCTACGCCTGGCTGACCGGCACGTCCGGGCTCGCGGCCGAGATCATCGCGATCGCGTACCTCGTGGTCCGGCTCGCCCTCCTCGGGCCCGTCGTGGCCAGGCTCCGCGGCGAGAACCCGTCCCCGCGGACGTTCGTGGCCGGTCTCGTCCTCGCGCTCGTCGGTGTCGGCATCGCGCTGGTCAAAGCGGGTCCCGGCTTCTGAGGCGAGCGTGCGCGGGAGCGCGGGAACCTCGACGCCTCGCGCCGTCACGTGGCCTGGCCGTCGGCGACGGCCGCGACGGCTTCGATCTCGACCAGCTGGTCGTCGTAGCCGAGCACCGTGACCCCGAGCAGGGTGCTCGGCACGTCGTGCGCGCCGAAGGCATCGCGCACCACCTGCCATGCGGTGACGAGGTCGGCCTGCCGCGAGGACGCCACGAGCACCCGGGTGCTCACGACGTCCTCGATGGACGCACCTGCGGCACGCAGCGCCTCCTGCATCGTCTCGATGCACCGGGCAGCCTGGCCCGCGTATTCGCCTACCGCGACGGTCGACCCGTCCGGGGCCAGCGGGCAGGCCCCGGCGAGGAACACGAGCCGCGTCCCGGCCGGCACGGTGGACGCGTACGCGTACTGCGCCGCATCGCTCAGGACGTCGGACCGGATGAGACGGACAGCGCTGGCCATACCGGTCATCCTGCCAGCAGCGACGTTCGACCCTCGGTGGCGTCAGGCGCAGTACTCGTACGGCAACATCGCGACCGACCCCACCCAGATCGCCCCCACGGTGGTGCCGTCCGTCCCCAGCTGGAACGTCATGTAGCGCCCGTCGGCCTGCACGCTCCACATCGAGTACGGCCCCTGGTCCTCACCGTAGGTGCCGGTGTACTGCAGGTCCGGGTACGCGGAGCGCACCTCGGTCAGGGGCGCTCCGATGCCGATCCCGGCGTCGGTCTCGGGCGAGTTCGTCGTCACCGGGTCCGACCCCACCCCACCGATGGTCACCCCGGCGACCTTCCCGTCGCGGGGGATGACGATGAGCCCGGGGGCGTCGGATCGCTCCCAGAACGTCGTCTCCGGGCTGGCCGGGCACGCATCCGTACTCCGGGTGTAGGCGGCTGCCAGGTCGTCGATCTCGCCCTGCACCGGACCACCGAGGGCGATCGGTCCGACCTCCTCGGTCGAGATGGTCCACGTCGCGGGGTCCGACAGGCTGAAGGCCGTGTCCGTCTCGGTCGGGGTCGGAGTTGGGGTCGCAGTGTCGGGGTCAGCCGGCGCCTCCGGGGTCGCAGTCGCAGTCGCAGTCACGGTCCGGGTCGGCGTCGCAGCCGGTGAGCCGGAACAGGCGGTCAGCGCCATCGCTGCGATGAGCCCGAGGGTCACCCCGGCGGTCCGGGCGGTGCCGTTCACGCGGCCCCCGCCGCACTGCGCCGCTGCCGGTCAGGCGGGAGCTGGGGGCCGGGTTGCTGCACGGTCCTCCAGCTGCCGATCCGCGGGTCGAGCCGGACGGCGTCACCGCACTCGTCGCAGTGCGCCGCTCCCGCCTCGCCGAGCAGGATCTTCGCGCCGTCGTGGACGAACGGGTTCGGGTTGCCGGGCATCGTCTGTTTCCCTCCGTCGGCGGATGTCGAAGGGTCCCCGCCCGCAGGCGGGGACCCGACCGGCGCGCGCTCCGGAGAGCCGCAGCGCCGGCCGATGACCCCCGCGCCGTTGCGATGGCCGATCCACCGTACGTCGAGCCTCCACGAGGAACGGAACCCCTCGTCCGCCATCGCAACCAGAGCGTTACACAGCTTCCGACGCAGCGATCAGTCGGCGTCCTCGACGTCGAACACGACGACCCGCGCACTCGCCGCACCGATGAACTCGGCCACCGGCCGGTGCTCCGGGTGCGGCAGGTACCCGGTGAGCGCGGCACGATCGCGGAACCGGACGACGAGCATCCAGTGGAACCCGCCCTCCAGCCCCTCGGTGCTCACGCTCGTGCCGGACTGCACCGACTCGACCCCCTCGACCCGTGGCAGGTGCTCACGCGACGAGGCCGAGGCCTCGTACGACCGGTCCTCCCCGTCCCACTCGACCAGCACGGTGTGCGTCACTCCGGACACGTGGTCCCCTTCCTCGAACGCAAGAACACGAAACCCAGAACCTCAGAACGCCGGCGTACCACCGGCGATCGTGATCGTCGACCCGGACTGGTAGCTCGACTCCGGGCTGACCAGGTGCACGTAGGCGGCACCGAGCTCGGCGGGCTGACCGGGACGGCCGAACGGCGAGCTCTCACCGAAGTGCGACACCGTCTCGGCGTCGTCGGAACCCGGCTGCAGCGGCGTCCACACCGGCCCCGGCGCAACGGAGTTCACACGGATGCCCTTCGGCGCGAGCTGCTGCGCCACGGCCTCGGTGAAGAGCTTGATCGCGCCCTTCGACACGGCGTAGTCGATCTTGTCCGGCGAGGGCGTGGACGCCTGGATCGAACCGGTCGTCACGATGGTCGAACCGGGCTCGAGGTGCGGCACGGCGGCCTTGGTCAGCCAGAACAGCGAGTAGATGTTCGTCTTGAAGGTGGAGTCGAACATCGAGGTGTCGAGCGTGAGGATGTCCTCGTTGCTCTCCATGCGCCCCGCGACCATGACCAGGGTGTCGAGACCGCCGAACTCGTCGACGCCCTTCTGCACCAGGTCCGTGCAGTACTGCTCGTCGGAGATGTCCCCGGGGAACAGCACGGCCCGACGACCCTCGGACTCGAGCAGGTCGCGGACCTGTTCCGCGTCCTCCTGCTCGTCCGGCAGGTACGAGAGCACCAGGTCCGCGCCTTCGCGCGACAGGGCGATGGCGGCGCCACGGCCGATGCCGGAATCAGCACCGGTGACGATGCCGCGGTACCCCTTCAGCCGTCCGAGCCCGACGTAGCTCTCCTCGCCGTGGTCGGGCTTCGGGTCCATCTTCCACGCGGCACCCGGCAGCGACTGCTCCTGCTTCGGGTACGGCGGTGCCGGGTAGAGGGTGTTCGGATCGCGCTTCTCGTACTGGCTCATGGCCCCACTGTCGTCGCGGCGCCCGCACGGGCGCTCAGCTGGTGGGTGGGCGGACGCCGAGCAGGCGACCCCGGTTCTGGAGACGGGTGGGGACGCCACTGGAGGCGCGGTGCCAGCTGACACCGCGCCTCCAGTCGGTCAGGTGGTTCAGACGCCGGCCGTGGTGCGGATCCAGGACGAGGCCTGCGACAGCAGGGCGTAGTTCGAGCCGGCCTTGGTGTTCGCACCCGGGTCGGCGCTGTCGCCGGTGGAGCAGACGGCGACGACCTTGCCGTTCACGAGCAGCGGGCCGCCCGAGTCACCGTGGTTCGAGGCGCCGGTCACGCCGGTGAGGTGCTGGGCACGACCGCTGAAGGCGTCGGTGCTCGCGCCGGTGAGCGAGACGGTGGCCTGGTACAGGCCGTCGGACTGGGTCGCGTTGGCGCGCAGGCCGTAGCCCTGGATGGTGCCCGTTCCGCTCGACTTGGCCGTCGCGGTGAGGTCGAGGGGCGCGTAGGTGGACAGCGAGTAGGCGGCCCGCAGGTGCACGAGCGCGATGTCACCAGCCGGCGAGGCGCTGACGCGGTCGACGGCGACGGCCGTGCCGCGGTTGACGGTGGAGTTCGAGTGGTACACGTTCATCGCGCCGATGCCGTCGATGCAGTGCCGGGCGGTGAGGATCCACGAGGCGTTGAGCTGCTCGCCGGTGCAGTTGCTGACGTAGCCGGAGGGGATGGAGCCGCCGGAGGCTTCGAGCTGCACCGCCCACGAGGTGGTGGGTGCCTTCTCGCCGCCGACGACCTTCGTGCTGACGGGCAGCGCGGACGCGGGCGAAGCGGCGAACACGCCGGCGGTGATGACGGCGACCGCGGCGAACGCGGCTGCGATGGACTTCTTCATGACGACTCCTCTGTCGGTGAAGCACCTGCCAGTTGCGTTGTGCAACTGATGGGTCATCCTGACCCCCTGTCCGGGGGTCGCACCAGTCCGCACTTCGACGGACGCGGCTGCTTGCGGACCCGAGAGCCGTGATCCGGTACGCGAACTGGCTGAGCCGTGCGCCATCGGTCTGGTCGTAGCGTCGAAGCATGACGACCAGTGACGCGATCAACCTGCCGGATCGGTTGGTGCCGGCTCTGGACACCGACCTCGAGGTGCTCGACGCCATGGACCGCGTGATCGCGGCGTGCGTGGAGGGGACCTCGGCGACGGAGGCGGGGGTCGTGCTCGCGGACCGGTCCGGTGCGCTGCAGGTCGTCGCCTCGACGAGCGAGCGCAGCAGCGAGGCCGAGGAAGCGCAGCTCGGCACGAACGAGGGCTCGTGTCTCGACTGCTACCGGACCGGGAAGACCATCGACGTGCCCGACGTGTCGACGCACGAGTCGGAGTGGCCGGAGTTCTCAGCGACGATGCGTGACCGCGGGCTGCACGGCACGTTCGCCGAGCCGATCCGTCTGCGGGACCGGACCATCGGCTCCCTGTGCGTCTTCGCCGACCACACGCGCGGGCACAGCGACCAGGACGTCGTGCTGATGCAGCTGCTCGCCGACGCGGCTTCGGCTGCCCTGGTCCGACAGCGCGACCGCGGGGTGTCGGCCACGATCGAGGAACAGGTCGAGGACGCGCTCGAGGCCCGGGAACTCCTCGAACAGGCCAAGGGTGCCCTCGCGTACCGACGGGGCATCCGGATGGACGAGGCGTTCCAGATCTTGCGACGTGCTGCTGCCGGTGCGGGCCGCGGGATCCGGGCCATGGCGGAGGACGTCGTGCACCGGGGCGCCGACCTCGGCAGCACGGGCTGAACGGTGCTGCCGAGGGTGCGCACTACTTCGTCGTCGTGAAGGTACCCCGGGCCCGCTGGTCCGAGCCGTAGCCACGGGCGTGCACCACGTGCGTGCCCGGCGCCAGCGCCGCCACGGCCTTCGTGATCTTCAGGCGGACCTTGCCGTCGGCGTTGGCCGTCGTGCGGGTGGCCCGACCGCCGTCGATGCTGACGGTGACCGACTCGCCGGCGCGGAACCCCGTCGCCGAGATCGCGACCTTGGCACCCTTCCGGCTGCTCGTCGGCGTCACGGCGATGGCCGTGCTGGTCGCCTGTGCCTCGGCACACGCGTCACCCGGGGTCCCGACCGCCGGAGCGGACGCAGTCGGCCGTCCGTTCACGCTGCGGACGCCGTCGTCCTCGCGGATGCGCATCGTGCCGACCGAGTCACCGATCACCGAACCGCCCTGGGTGTTGCTGAGGGTCATCGCGTAGTCCGATGTCCGCGAGAACGACGGCGTGCGGTCCCCGTTCACCGAGACCGCGACCGTGCGGCAGACCTCACCGGGCTGGAACGTGACGGGCTGCACCGCCGGGCGGATGCGCCCGTCGTACGCCTGGTCGAGGTCGAAGTACACGGTGGTGGCCTGCTCGGCCGGTCGGGAGAGCACGACCGCTGCCCGCACCACCGTGCGCGTGCGGCCCTCGTCGACGAACCGGTCCGCGATGCGTGCGGCGGGACGCTTCGTGACCACCGGGGTGCCGAGGGTTGCAGCGGGCACGAGCGACAGGTCGCTCAGCAGGACCCCACTGTTCTTCTGCGGGACGTCGATGGTCACCTCGCGCACCGACGTCAGGTCGATGCCGGTGAACGCGTCGAGGGGGATGCGCGCCTGCTGCAGGATCGTCTTGCGCGGGGCCATCCGGGTACCGGGGAGCAGCTGTCCGGCACGGCTGGTGTCGGACAGGCGTCGGGTCGCCACGGCACCGGTCGCGTCGCGGAGGGTGATCGAGACGTTCGCGTTCGTCGTCGCGGTGTCGTCCGGGGTGAGGCGGAGCGACAGCGCCTGGAACCCCGTGAAGTCACCGGCCGCCGGAGCCACCGGGACGTGCACCTGGCCGCCGGTCGCCGCCTTGGTGGGCGAGACGTGCAGGGCGGGGGTGGCCGGCACCGAGGACGCCAGGTAGGCCGGGGTGTAGTCCGGGGCGTTGGACGAGATCGAGACGCACGCCGGCAGGATCTGCTTCGCGGGCAGGTTGTCGGTGCTCGCGCAGGTCTTCGTCGTCAGGGCGCCGGTCGTGGTGATCGCCGGGTTCGCGGTGTCGAACAGGGCGAGGTCGCGCCGGCTCGCGCCGGGCTGGGAGGCGCTCACCCGGATGTCGGCCGTGCCCAGGGCGGCGGGCTGGCGGTTGGTGCCGTCGAACATCGGCAGGAACTGCTGCTCACCGTCGAGCGTCAGGCGGAAGAAGCCGCTGATCAGGCTCGTGCCGACGGCGTACTGCTGGTCGGACGAGAGCCGCGTGGTGCGCTTCGCCTTCGCCCCGCAGACCGCGTCGGACTCGTCGTACCAGTCGTCCGACGACGCCTTCGCGTACTTGCCCGGCGTCCACGTCGTGTTGAAGAAGTTGTGGTTCGCACCCATCACCAGGACCGAGGAGCGCAGCACGTCGTCCCCGAAGGCGGTGCGGGAGTCGTCGTAGAAGTGCTGGCCCTGCAGGTCGGACACGTCGCCGTCGCAGTACGGCAGGACGACCGCCGTGTTGGTGTCCGGCAGGGTCATGCGGCCGAAGTCGGTCGGCGCCAGGGGCAGGACGGCACGGATGCCGAAGGGGTTCGTGCGCTGCGTGTTGAGCAGGGCCGCGCGGACCACGCCGTCACCACCGCGCGAGTGGCCCATGAGGCCGACGTCCTGCAGGTCGAGCTTGCCGGTGAGCAGCGGCGAGAGCCGGGGTTCCTGTCCGGCGTCGGCCCGCTGCAGCAGGCTGAGGTGGTCGAGGACGAGCTGCCCGCGGGCCACCGCTCCGCCGTCGTCCGAGTAGCTGCCGTCGAGGGCGTTGATCGCGTTCGCGGAGATCGACACGACGACGTTGCCGTGGCTCGCCAGCGCGGTCGCCGCCGCGTTGTAGCCGAGGTAGCTCGGGATGTCGGTCTGTCCCTTCCCGCACGGCCACGCCTTCGGGTTGGAGGTGCCGCCGTAGCAGGCCTCGTGGCGGCCGTGCAGGAACACCACGACCGGACGCTTGCCCGGGGCGTCCTTCGGCACGAAGACAGCGGCACGCATCTCGCCCTTGCGACCGAAGCCCTTGATCGTCTCGGCTTCGTTGCCCAGGTCGTAGTCGGCCCGGGTGACCGCGTACTGGCCCGCGGCCGCCGGGTCGTCGGTCAGGGGTGCCGGCGCTTCGCTCGGCGCGACCGTCTGCGGTGCGGTGGCGGCCTGCCTGTTGCCCTGCAGGTCGGTCTCGCCCGTCCAGCCGAGCTCGACGCTGCGGGCATCGGCGACCGCGGGGTCGGTCGTGGTGACCGTCAGCTGCCGCTGGTCGAGGCTCGTCTGCGCGACGCCGATGTCGGTGCCGTCCACGAGCAGGACGGGGGCCGCCGCACGGAGCGGCAGGGGGTCGGCGAGGGTCAGGACGACGGTGTACCCGCCGTCGGTCGGCGTGACCGTCCAGTCGTCACCCTGCGCGACGGGCGTGCCCGGCGTCGTGATCGTGGTCGTCCCCGTCGCGGCGGTGGACCCGTCGCCCGGTGCCGCCGTGGCCGGCAACGCCGCGATCGTGCCGGAGACGGCGAGCGCCCCGGCGATGAGTGTCGAACACGCGATCTGCAGCGCGATGGTGGAACGGCGTCTCGGCGAACGGTTCACGTCGGATCTCCCCTGGTGCGACGGGCATGCGCCACCGCACGCTCCGTCGCCAACAGTAGGGAGCGCGCTGCTCGCCGCGGATCGTCCTGGAGGATGAGGTGGCGGCTCAGTCCCTGAGGGTCCTCACGGGTGTGACCACCGGGTGCCGGGCGAGTAGTGGCCCCGGCCCGGGATCGTGTGCCGGATGCCGCCGGCCGGGTCCGGCACGTCGTCGGCGTACCGCGGGATGACGTGCAGGTGGGCGTGGAACACCGTCTGCCCGGCTGCCGTGCCGTCGTTGAACCCGACGTTGTACCCGTCGGGTCGGTACCGGTCGTCGAGCACCAGCTTGAGTGCGCAGACGAGCCGCGTCATCGCGGCGACTTCGTCCGCGGTGGCGTCGAACCACGACACCACGTGGCGCTTCGGGACGACCAGGCTGTGCCCGGGCGAGACCGGGTTCACGTCCAGCAACGCGACGACCAGGTCGTCCTCGACGAGCCGGGAGGCCCGTGGCACGTCGTCGAAGACACAGTCGGTCGGCATGCCCCCATGCAATCGGGCACGTGGACCGACCGCAAGGCCGGTGACGGCACGCAGACGGCCCCGCGACCAGGGTCGCGGGGCCGTCTGCGTGTGGATCAGATGCGGCCGACGGTGCGGCGACGACGACGCAGCAGGACCATGAGCGTTGCACCCGCGGCGAGCAGTGCCGCGGCGATGCTCAGCGGGACGGTCGGGTCCGAGCCGGTGAACGCGAGCTCACCGATGGGCTGGTCGGTTCCGCCGCCACCGCCGCCGCCGGCGCCTGCGGGGCCGCTCGGGGTGGCGGTGGGCACCACTGCGGGTGCCGTCGGGGTGGGTGTCGCGGTGGGCACCGGTGCCGGGGCGCGGACCGTGATGGTGACCGTCTGGGTGTCGTCCGGGCTGGTGCCGTTCGACGCGGTGATCGTCACGGTCGAGGTGCCCGGGGTGGTCGGGGTGCCGGAGATGACGCCGGTGGTGCTGTCGATCGTCAGGCCGTCGGGCAGGCCCGTGGCGGTGAAGGTCGGGTTCGGGGTACCGGTCGCGGTGACGGTGGACGAGTAGGGCACGTCCACGGTGCCGTCGGACGGGGTGCCCGAGGTGATGGTCGGCGACTCGGACGGCGTGCCCGGTGCGGGGCAGCCGTTGGAGGCCGTGATCGTGTTCGTGTCGAGGGTGACCGCGCCGGTGCGGGCCAGCAGTCGGCCCTGCACGGTCGCGCCGGTGGTGGCGGTCACGGACTGCTGCGCCAGGACGGTGCCCTGGAACTGGGCGCCGGTGCCGACGGTGGCGGAGCTGCCGACCTGCCAGTACACGTTGCACGAGCTGGCACCGCCGGTGATGACGATCTGGCTGGCGGACCCGATGGTCAGGGTCGACGCGGCCTGGAACACCCACACGGAGTTCGCGCTGCCGGCCAGGGTCAGCGCACCGTTGTTGGCCAGGGCGAGGGCGCCGCCGGAGTACACGCCGGGTGAGAGCGAGAGGCCGTTCAGCTCGGTCAGACCGGTCTGGGTCGGGGAGAGCGACGCGGCGACGTTGTACGCGGTGGTGGTGTCGCGCTGGGCCTGTGCGGCCGCGGCGTCGGTCTGGTGCGTGGTGCCGTTGACGACGCCGTTCGGTGCGCCGCCGAAGCCGGTGATGGACGTACCCGGCGACAACCCGAGGTCACCGTTGATCACGGAGGGGCCGGTGTTGGTGACCGCGCTCGCGCCGAGGACGCCGTAGGTCGATGCGGTTCCGAGGTTGACCGGACCGTCGATGACCGTGGCGGCGGATGCTCCGCCCCCGGTCCCGAGGGTGATCAGTGCGGCGACGGCAGCCGCCGACACGACCAGGAGGGAACTGCGTCTGAGATGGCGAGCCTGCACGGTCCGACCGCTTCCTGCAAGGAGAGGCGGGGTGACGTCGGCGACGAGCGCGCATTCTCGGTGGCTCGAAGTATGCGCTTCTCCACAGCGATTACCTAGCAATGTCTGAACATTCGCTCAAAGCCTGGCAGTTGGCCTGGGTGTCTAGGCGATCCGGGCCTGTGGGCGCATGCTCACCACAGGTTGACCGGGCGCTTTCACCAGCGACCGGGTTGGGAGTTCGGGTCTCCCGTCAGCCGGTGCGGCGCCGGTCCCGGGTAGGACAGGGCGCCCACCCCCGGACTGCACGGCGAAGGGCCCCGCGATCGAGATCGCGGGGCCCTTGCTGGTGCCGGGTGCTACTTGATGACGACCGCGATGGTCGGGCTGGTGCTCGTGGTCAGCTCCGACGTCCCGGCGAAGACGGCGTGCAGGTTGTGCGTGCCCTTCTTCAGCGGGAGCTTCGTGGTGACCACGCCGTTCTCCACCGTGACGGTGGCGAGGCGCTTCGAGCCCTGGTAGATCCGGGCGGTGCCGTCGACGCTGAATCCGGTGGCCTTCACCTGGACGGTCGCCTTGCCGCCGCTGTACTTGATGGCGGTGCGGGACGGGGCCTTCTCGACGGTGACCGTCATGGCCTTCGCCGTCTTCGAGTTCGTTCCCGAGTAGACCGGGTCCGCGTTGACGAACGAGGCCGTGACCGCGTGCTTGCCGATGGCGAGCGTGCTCGGCAGGGTCATGCTGGCCGCGCCGCCCTTGACCGGGGCGGTGCCGAGGACCTTGGTGCCGTCCTTGAACGTCACGGTGCCCTGCTGGGTACCGATGCCACCGGCGATGGTCGCGGTGACCGTGGCCGGCTTGGCGGTGCCGTAGGTCTGCTCGGCGGCCGACGCGGTGAGCGTGGTGGTCGTCGTCGGCAGCGTGGCGTGCAGGTTGAACTTGTCGACCGTCGAACCGATCGCAGCCGGGTCGGCCGTGGCCGTCGGCTGGAGGGTCACGCCGCAGCTGTCCACCTTGCCGTGCTGCACCGCCGAGTTGAGCGTGGTGCAGTCGCTGGCGCGGATGTTCTCGACGGCGAGCTTGTCGTCGGTGACCGAGACCTTCACGAAGGTGCGGACGTGCTCCTGGTTCTCGACCGAGTTGGCGAAGTGACGCTCACCCTTGGGGTCGAGCGGGTCCGCGCCGTAGCCCTGGGTGGCGTCCGGGGTGGTGAGGTCGTAGTACTTCGAGCCGGAGGCCGAGTTCGCCGTCATGTAGATGACGCCGCCGGGGCCGGAGAAGACCTCGGGAGCAGCGGGCTGCTCGTTGACGTTGGCCTTCTTGCCGTTCTTGATCGCGTAGCTGCGCGAGTAGGAGTGGTCGTGGCCCTGCAGGACGAGGTCGACACCCATGTCCGAGAACGAACGCGTGAAGTCGAACCGGCGCTGCTGGTTGTCCTTGTCGTTCGCGTGGTCGGCCGGCGAGTAGATCGAGTGGTGGTAGACCAGCGTCGTCCACTTCGCGTCGTCGCCGTAGCGGTTGATGACGTCGCGCACGTAGTTCACGTGGGCAGCGTCCGAACCGGCCGCGTAGGCGTTCGAGTTGATGTCGATGAACAGGACGCCCTTGTACATGTACCAGTAGTCGCCACCCGAGTTCGCGGTGGTGTTGCCGCCCGGGTAGAAGTCCGGCACCTTGAGGGAGTTCGGCACCTGATTGTGCTGCTCGTAGGCCTTGCCACCCACGTCGTGGTTGCCGATGGTCGAGGCCCACGGGTAACGCTTCAGCACGTCGCTGCTGTCCGCGAACGCGCCCCACTCGTACTCGTTGTTGGCGTGCTCGACCTGGTCACCACCGGAGACCAGGAGCTCGGCGTCCGGCTCGGTCGACGTGGCGTACTTGAGCGTGTCCGCCCAGCCGGCGCCGTCGTCGTCGGTGAAGCCGGACGAACCGATCTGCGGGTCACCGAAGAACAGGAAGTCGAAGTCACCGGAGAAGCTCTTCGTGGTGAAGGTGTACGACGCGGACCAGGCCGAGCCGTCCGCCGCACCGACGTGGTACGTGTACGACGTGTTCGGCTCGAGGGCCGAGATCGTCGCGTGCGCGTTGATGTAGCCCGACTCGGCGGCGATGCCCGGGATGCTCTTGGTGTTCGAGTCGGTCGCGCTCGAGTCGGCTGCGGTGTTCGCGGCCTCCGAGGCGGCGACCGTCTGCTTGGCGTCCGTGAAGACGCCGTCCGTCATGGACGCGGTCTTCTGGATCTCGAGCGACTGCGCGACGTTCGTGGGGAAGTACCACGAGGCGATGCGCTGGCTCTCGGTCGCGCCGACGCCGAGCAGGATGTGGATCGGGCCACCGGTCGAGATGTTGGTGGTGGGGGTGTTCGTCGCAGCGGTGGCGGCGTTCGTGCCGACCATCGAGGCACCGGCGATGAGCGCGGCCCCGAGGACGGCTCCGCAGACGCGGAGGGTGGTGGTTCTGCGCCGGGTAGTGGCGCCGGACAGGAGACTCATGTTGGTCCGTTTCTCAGACGTGGGATGGTGCAGCACGGAAGACTCTGCATGCACTGCAAAACGTCTTGGTAAACGCTGAGTGACAGTTCGTCGCTGTTCAGGAACGAACGCGACGTGCCAGCTGTTCGGTGGCGAGCGTCAGCCCGCCGCGAGCCGCTCGACGAACCAGATCACCCCCATCACGAACACGCCGGCGGTCACGGCGCCCGTCACCCAGAGCGACACCCGGTGCGCCTTCCGCCGCAGCAGCGAGAGCGGCGGGAAGACGATGACGATGATCGCGAGCTGCACGGCCTCGATGCCGACGTTGAAGATGAGGAGCGAGACGAGCAGCTGCCACGAGAACGCCTCGTGGATCCCGAGGGCCCCGGCGAACCCGAGCCCGTGGATGAGCCCGAAGGCGAAGACGACGGCCAGGCGGGTCCACCCGGCGCGGTCGAGCGAGAAGTGTCCGTGCTCACCGACCACCAGTTCGTCGGCCCGCGATCGACGACGCCAGAGCCGCCACAGGTACCAGCCGGCGACCGCGGCGATCGACAGGGCGATGAGCGGCTCGACGACGATCGCAGGCGGGCTGACCACACCGAGGGCGGCGAGGATGAACGTGATCGAGTGGGCGATCGTGAACGCGGACGCCGTGTAGACGACCTCACGCAGGCGACGCGACCCGGCGATGAGCGCCACGAGGAACAGGATGTGGTCGATCCCGGTCAGCAGGTGCTCGGCGCCGAGCCGGAAGAACTCCCAGAAGCGCTCACCCGCGGACTGCTCGGTCGAGAACGTGCGCTGCGAGGCGTCGAGGGTGGCCGAACCCGTCCGGGCGTCGACGTCGTAGGTGACGATCGTCTTGGTGTCGCGCACGAAGGTCTCGTCGTCGGGGAAGAGCTCCGACGACACCACGTGCCCGGACTGCGTCTCCGACGGTTCCGGGCAGGTGAAGTCCGCGGTCACGTGGGCGTACGGCACCTCGTCCTGCAGGTCGACGGTGACCGTGTCGTCGAGCGTGCCCGTGCAGACCTGCCCGCCGGCTCCGGTCACCCGGAACCGGTCGAACAGGTACTTCCCGATCGCGTCGGTGTGTGCCTCGGCGGCCGTCACCATCCCCGGGAAGTCCCCGTCGTCCCAGGCCTGCTGCCCCTGCTCGTGCAGCGCGTCGTCGTGCTCGCTCGTGGCCACCGAGACGAGCATCAGGTCGTACTCGAGCCCGAGCTTCGCCTGCACGACGGTCGGCTTCGTGGACGTGACGTCGGCGTAGACCACCGAGCTGAAGCCGTGCGCCGACGCCGGTGACGCCCCCGCGAGCACGCCGATCACGACCACCCCGAGCAGGACGAGCGCGGCGACGACCCGTGCGACGAGCGCGAACAGGGGGAAGGAGCGGGCAGGGCGGGCGCGCAGGAGCGCGGCGGTGGTTCCGGAGGGCACGCGCAGACGATCCGGCCCGCAGACGACCGGCAGGTGAACAACCGGTGACCAGCAACGGGACGGCGGTCGGACAGGTCCCCGTACCAGCCCGGAGCGGCCGTCGGGCGTGCTTGCATGGTGCCGTGATCCGCCCCGCCACCCGGACGACCTCCCTGTTGACCGCCGTCGCCGTCGCCGCGGCCGGCACCGCTCTGCTGGCCGGCTGCTCCGGGGCGTCGAACGGCACCACCGGCGGCACCGGCCCGACGGCGACCGCGTCGGCGCACGCCTCGGCCGGGGTCCTGGGCACCGGGTTCTCCGACCCCGACCAGCCGCCGGCGCCCGAGGCAACCATCCACCCCGAGCCCGGTTCGTGGTCCGGGGTGCACGCCCCCGCCGGCTACGACGTCGTGCTGCTCTCCGACGCGGGTGACGCCGCCGACGCTCCGACCCGGACCCTGCTCGACGCCGTCGAGTCGTGGGCCGCGGACGAGGACGTCACCGTCACCCCGGTCTCGGCGAAGGGCCCCGACGACCGGATCGCCGCGGTCCTGCGCGCCGTCGACGCCGAGCCCGACCTGGTGATCACCGTCGGCAACCACATGGTCGACCCGCTCGCGGCGGTCTCACCGACCGCGCTCCACCAGCAGTTCCTGGTCGTCGGTGCCGAGATCGCGGAGCCGACGTCGAACGTCACGGCGGCGGACTGGACGGGCGGCGGGTTCCGCGGCGAGGGCCTCGGGCCGTCGAGCCACTACGACCCGGAGACCTTCACCGAGGACCGCGCGGCCCGTGGCCTGCGCGCCGGCCTCGCCGCCGTGCTCCACGACCTGCGCGGCATCGTCGTCTGGGTGCCCTGACCGGGCGCTCCCCCGCTACGCGGTCTCCGGCTCCAGCACGCGCGCTCGCACCTGCGCCGCTGCGCCGAGTGCCACGGCGTCGGACCCGAGCGTCGACTGCGCGAGCCGGATCGTCGCCCCGCTGACGGGTGGTTCCGCGGCGATCGCCGCCGCGATGGCCGGTTCGAGCAGGTCCCAGGACCGTGCGATCCCGCCGCCGATCAGGACGGTGGTGACGTCGAGGATCCCCGCGGTCAGCAGTGCGGCCCGCGCCAGGCCCCACCCCGCCGTGGCGAAGACGGCGGCCGCGTCGGCGTCCCCACCGCGTGCGGCGACGGCGACGTCCCGTGCCGAGAGCATCCGCCCGGAGCGTTCGGCGTAGCGGTCGGCGATACCGCGCGCGCCCGCGATGGTCTCCAGGTGCCCGGTCTGCCCGCAGGTGCACCGGGCGTCGCCGAAGCCGGGGACGTGGCCGATCTCACCCGCGGCACCGCGCGGGCCAGCGAAGAGCTGTCCGTCGAGCACGAGCGCGCCGCCGACACCGGTGCCGAGGGTCATGCCGAGCACGTCGGACTCCCCCACGACCGCACCGGTGGCGATCTCGCCGAGCAGGAACGCGTTCACGTCGTTGTCCAGGGTTGCGGGGACGCCGAGGGCGTCCGTCACCGCGCGGGTCACGCCGTACCCGGCCCAACCGGTGAACGAGTTGCCGGTGACCAGGACGGTCCCCGTGGTCCGGTCGACGACGCCGGCCGCGCCCACCCCGACACCCGCCAAGGAGGCCCGGTGCGTCTCGAGCAGACCCGTCACGGCCCCGAGTGCGGCCGTCACGATCGCCGCCCCGCCCGCGTGGGCGGGCGTCGGCAGGTCGAGGCGGTCGATGACCTCGAGGTCGGGCGTCGTCAGGACGACCTTCGTGTTGGTGCCGCCGACGTCCACCCCGGCCAGGACCCGGGTCACGCGGTCACCGCCGCGAGTGAGGCGAGGCGCTCCGTCCGACGCTGCCGTTGCAGCACGGGGTCGGGCACCGGTACCGCGGCGAGCAGGCGACGGGTGTAGTCGGTGGTGGGGTGCAGCAGCGTCGTGCCGGTCGTGCCCTGCTCCTCGACGACGCCCTGGCGCATCACGACGACGCGCTCGGCGAAGTGCTGCACGACGGCCAGGTCGTGCGAGACGAACAGGCACGCGAAACCGAGGTCGTCCTGCAGCTCGCCGAGGACCTCGAGCACGGTCTCCTGCACGCTGACGTCGAGCGCCGAGGTGGGTTCGTCGGCGACGAGCAACCGCGGTTCGAGCACCAGCGCCCGGGCGAGCGAGACCCGCTGGCGCTGCCCTCCGGACAGCTCGCGGGGGGCACGGGACGCCAGGGTCCGCGGCAGCCGGACGGCGTCGAGCACCTCGTCGATGCGACGACGACGATCGGCCGAGGACATCCCGCGACGGTGCACGGCGAGGGGCTCCGCGATGCACTCGGCCACCGACATCCGGGCGTCGAGGGACGCCACCGGGTCCTGCAACACGACGCCGATGCCGGAGCGGAGGGCACGGCGGTCACGGCCCTTCGCGGTCCGCAGGTCCTGCCCGAACAGCGACACCGTGCCGGAGGTCGGCTTGATGAGCCCGAGCGCCACCCGGGCCGCGGTCGACTTGCCGGAGCCGGACTCGCCGACCAGGCCGACGGTCTCACCGGCGTGCACCGCGATGTCGATGCCCGCGAGCGCGCGGACGGCGCGCGCCCCGCGCCCGAACGTCACCGAGACGTCCCGCAGGTCGACCACCGGGGCCGCACCGGGCCTCCCGGCCGGCTCGGTCTCCGCGTCGGTGAGGGGAGCCGACGGACGGTCCCCCGCCACGTCGAGCCGCGGCACCGCGGCGAGCAACCGCTTGGTGTACTCGTGCTCGGGGCGGAGCAGGACGTCCTCGACGCCACCGGTCTCGACGATCTCGCCCTGGAGCATGACCGCGACCCGGTCGGCGAAGTCTGCGACGACTCCCATGTTGTGCGTGACGAGCAGCACGCCGGTGCCGGTCTCGACGGCGAGCGCGCGCAGGAGCTCGAGGATCTCGGCCTGCACGGTCACGTCGAGGGCCGTGGTCGGCTCGTCCGCGATGAGCAGCTTCGGCGCGTTCGCGATCGCCATCGCGATGACCACGCGCTGACGCTGCCCACCCGACAGCTGGAACGGGAACGACCGGGTACGGGACTCGGGGTCGGGGATGCCGACGCGACGGAGCAGGTCGACGGCCTCGGCCGCGGCGGCGGACGCGGAGACGTCACGGTGGTTCCGGATCACCTCGGCGATCTGGGCACCGACGCGGGTGAGCGGGTCGAGGGCGGTCGCGGGCTCCTGGAAGACCATCGAGACGGTCGAGCCGCGCAGGGCCCGGAGCGCGGGTTCGGGGGCGCCGACGACCTCGTGTCCGGCGACGACGGCACTGCCCGAGGCCGTCGCGTTGCCGGAGAGCAGGCCCATCGCGGCGAGGGCGACGGTTGACTTGCCGGAGCCGGACTCGCCGACCAGGGCGAGGGTCTCGCCGGGGGCGACCGACAGGGACACCCCCCGCACGGCGTCGACGGTGCCCGACTCGGTGCTGAAGGAGACGCCGAGGTCGGTCGTCCGCAGGATCGGTTCGTTGGTCATCAGCGGCCCCGCACGTCGAAGGCGTCCCGCAGTCCGTCGCCCACCGCGTTGAACGCGCAGACGACCAGGATCACGGCCAGACCCGGCGGCACGATGAGCCACCAGCGTCCGGAGTAGGCGGCGGTGAGACCCGCCGAGAGCATGCCGCCCCAGTCCGTCGCGGGCGGCTGCACACCGAGCCCGAGGTACGAGACGTAGGCGACCAGCAGGATCGCGTCGGCGACCTGGAACGTCGCCGCGACGACGATCGTCGACACCGAGTTCGGCAGCAGGTGCTTGCCGATCGCGCGGGCGTGCGAGCCGCCGATCGCGCGCAGGGTCAGGACGTAGTCGCGGTTCTTGAGCGTCAGGGTCTCGGCGCGGATCAGGCGGGACGGCACGAGCCACGACACCAGGCCGAGGATGACGATGAGGCCACCGACGCCCGGGTTCGTGATCGCCGAGATGACGAGCAGGATGAACAGGGCCGGGATCGCGATGCCGGCGTCGACGACCCGCATCATCAGGGCGTCGACCCAGCCGCCGACGTATCCGGCAACGGAGCCCCACAGGGTGCCGACGACGGTGGCCAGGACCCCGGCGGCGATGCCCACCATCAGGGAGACCTTGCCGCCGTACATCAGGCGGCCGAGGACGTCGTGGCCGACGGCGTCGGTGCCGAGCCAGTGCGCGGCGCTCGGACCTTGGTTGGCCTGCTCGAGCAGTGTGTGGGTCTGGTCGGTCGGGTACACGAACGGGCCGACGAAGCAGAACAGCACGATGACGACGATCAGGGCGAGGCCGATCACGGCGAGGGTGTTGCCCCGGAAGCGTCGGGCGGCGAGCCGGAACCCGGTGGCCGCGACGGTGACGGGGGCGCCCGGGGCTTCGGGGGCCATTTGGACGGCGGTCATGCGCGGCTCGCCTTCACGTCATGGGTGGACGCAGCATCGATGGCTGACGTGGCGGTCATGCGCGGCTCGCCTTCACTCGGGGATCGATCAAGGACTGTGCGACGTCGGCGAGCAGGGTGCCGATGACGGTCGCGATGGAGATGACGAGCACGCAGCCGAGCAGCGTCGGGTAGTCGGAGGACTGCGCGGCGTTCCAGAACAGCAGCCCCATGCCGGGGTAGTTGAACAGCTGCTCGGTCACCAGCGCGCCGCCGAACAGCACCGGCAGGTAGTACCCGAGCATCGCGACGACCGGGGTCAGCGAGTTCCGGAACACGTGCCGTCGCAGGATCGTCGCGGTCGAGGCGCCGCCGGCACGGGCGGTGCGGACGTAGTCCTCCTGCAGGTTCTCGAGCGTCGAGGCGCGCATGTACCGACTGAACACCGCGATCATCGCGAGGGCTCCGGTGACCACGGGCAGCACGAGTCCGGCGGGGTCCTGGAACACCTCGGCCAGGGTGGTGCCGCTCGGGGCCTGGGACGGCAGCCACGGCAGCTGCTGGCTGAAGACGATGATCAGGACGAGCCCCAGGAAGAACGCCGGCGTCGAGTAGAAGACGAAGGCCAGGGCGGTGGCGGCGTAGTCGACCGCACCGTTGCGGCGGGCCGCCTGGAGCATCCCGACCGGGATCGCGACGACGAGTCCGAGCACCGCGGAGATGCCGGTGAGCACGAGGGTCTTCGGCAGGCGCTCGGCGATGAGCTGCGAGACCGGCTCGTTGAGCGTGTACGAGGTGCCGAGGTCGCCGGTCAGCAGACGACCGAGGAACCGAAGGTACTGCACGGGCAGCGGCTGGTCGAGCCCCTGCGCCTGGTTGAACTGGGCGATCTGCGTGGGGGTCGCGGAGACGCCGAGCACGCCGCGGGCGGGGCCGCCGGGCAGCGCGTGCAGCAGGCAGAACACCACGACGGTGACGATGAGGATCACCGCGAGCGCCTGCAGGACGCGCCTGGTGAGGTAGAGAGCTGTGGTCATGCGGCTTCCGATGGTCGGATTGGAGACGTGAGCCGGGGAGGAGGCGCGGTGCGCGTCGGCCGCGCACCGCGCCTCCAGGGTCGGTTTCCTACTTGGTCCACTTCCACTGGGCCGGGTGGAAGTTGGCGAGCGAGTCCTGGTCGAAGCCGGACAGGCCCTTCTTGACGACCGAGATCTGGTAGTCGGGGCTCGGCAGCCAGATCACCGGCAGGTCCTTCGCGACCGCGGCGCTGTAGTCCTGCACGGCGGTGGCGTCGGTCGAGGTGGTGGTCGCGTCGATCAGGGAGTCGACCTCCTTGTTCGAGTAGCTGCCGAAGTTCGCCGAACCGCCGGTCTGGAACAGCGACTCACCGGTCGGGTAGGCCGGGAAGTACCAGCTGCCCGCGGTGCCGAAGAACGACAGGTCCCAGTCGCAGCTGGCCTCGTCCGAGGTGCAGGTCGGGGTCTGCGACAGCACGCTCGACACCGGCGCGGTCTTGATGGTGAAGTCGATGCCGGTCTTCGCGAGCGAGGACTGGATCGCGCTCATCATGTTGTCGGTCACGGTCGAACCGGACTGCGACAGGACCTGCATCGAGAACTTCGTGCCCTCCTTGACGCCCTCGCCGCACTGGCTGGCGGACGTGCCCGGGTCGGTGCAGACCATCGTGCCGGCCTGCTCCTTCCAACCGTGGTTGGTCAGCAGGTCCTTGGCCTTCGAGGTGCTGAACGGGTACGGGTTCGACTTCTGCACGTCGGAGACGTAGTCGGACTCCTGTGCCTGCGGGATCGGACCGTAGGTCGAGGTGGCGGTTCCGTTGAAGACGACCTTCGACAGCGACGTCTGGTCGATCGACATCTGGACGGCCTGACGGGCGTACAGCTGCTTGAAGACAGCGCCCATGTCGGGGTTGTTGAAGTTGTACGGCATGTACGTGATGGCCCAGCCGGTCCAGGGCTCGACCTCGTAGCCCTTCGCCGTGAACGCGGACTTCTGGTCCATGTCGGTGGCGTTGATGTAGCCGTAGTCGACCTCGCCGGAGCGGACGGCGTTCACCTCGGCGTCGGCCGTGGTGAAGGGCAGCAGGTTCACCGTCGTGATCGACGGCTTCTCACCGCCGTCGTACTTCTTGTTGGCCGTCAGCGTGACCTTGCCGGCCGTGGTGAAGGTCTTGACGCCGTAGGGACCGGAGATGGTCTTCCACAGGTCGTCGGTGGCGTAGTCGGAGATCTTGCCGGCGGCGGTGTTGAGGTACTTCCACACCTGCTTCGCGCCGGCGGTGGTCTCGTCGGCGTCGGTCACCTTCGCGGTCGCGCTGGTCTTGTCCCAGGCGTGCTGGGGCAGCGGGATGATGTGGCTCAGCTGGTTGGCGAGCATCCAGTCCGAGTTGTAGGCCTTGTCGAACGTGATGGTGAAGTGCGTGTCGTCGACGGCCTTGAACGACGTCCAGTTGTCCGGCGCCTTGCCCTTGGAGTACGAGCCCCACTGGTCCTTGTTCGCCTTGATCAGGTTGAACCAGAACCCGACGTCGCGGCTCGTGATCGCCTCGCCGTCCGACCAGTGCCGGTCGCCGAGCGTCATGGTGACGCTCTTGCCGTCGTCGGCGAACTTCGCGTCGGTGGCGACGGAGCCGGCCTTGTTCCACGCGATCTTGCCGGTGGAGCCGTCGTACGCGACGAGCGGCTCGTACAGCGACTGGGCGATGGAGCCGTTGTTCGTGTTGAGGTGCGCGGCGGTGCCGATCGGCAGGATCCAGTTCGGCGTGAAGTTGGCGGGGAGCGCGTAGTCGATCTCGTCGGTCGATCCCTGCGAGGCGTTGCCGCCTCCGGAACAGCCGGCGAGCAGCGCGCTCACGGCGATCGCAGCTCCGGTGAGGAGCGCCCAGCGACGGGGCTTGGACATGCGGTGTCTCCTTGTGCGAGGGACTTCGGGGAGGTGGAGCACGGGTGCCGAGCGGCACGAGGACAGTCAAGGACCAAAGCAATTGGAAAAACAAACATCTCGATGTAAAAACTGCGTTACTGCCGAACGGACGAAAGGGTGGACCGCTCGATCCGCCCCGTAGGCTCGCGGCAGAACGGACCACCGACCGGTGTTCCGTTCCCGTTCCGCCCGGATTGGAGAAAGTCGTGGCCGATCTCAGCGCCCGCGTCCTCGAGCTCGTCGCATCGGGGCAGGCCGCCAGCCGGACCGAGATCGCCAAGGTGCTCGGAGCCGCCCCGTCGACCGTCTCGCACGTCGTCGGCCAGCTCCTGGAGCACGGGATCCTCGCCGAGGAGGGCACCGACGTCTCGACCGGCGGTCGCCCCCGCAAGGTGCTCCGCATCGGCGGCGTCGACGAGTACGCGGTCGCCGCGGACGTCGGTGGCGGGCACGCGCGCATCGGCGTGGTCCTGCCTGGAGGCGCGCTCGAGTCGGTCGCGAACGTCCCGTTCGCGCTCTCCGACGGTCCGACCGCCGGGCTCCAGCGCCTGGCCGCGCTGCTCGAGCGGCTCGCCGACGACCGTGGTCGCGAGGGGCTGCGGGGCGTCGGGCTCAGCCTGCCCGGGCCCGTCGACGTCGTCGCCGGGGTCGTGGACCTGCCGAGCCGGATGCCGGGGTGGAACGGGTTCCCCGTGGCCGCGTGGCTGAGCGACCGGTTCGGCCTGCCGGCGATCGTCGACAACGACGCGAACTGCATGGCGGCGGGTGAGCAGACCGTGCAGGACCCCGCTCGACGCCAGACCATCACGATCAAGGCCGGCTCGGCGATCGGCGCGGGCATCGTCATCGACGGTCGGCTCTACCGCGGGTCGACCGGTGCGGCCGGGGACATCACGCACGTGCGGATCGACGCCGCCGGGGACACCCCGTGCTCGTGCGGCAACACCGGCTGCCTCGAGACGGTGGCGTCCGGGGCCGCCCTGGTCCGGATCCTGTCGAACGCGGGGGTCGACGTCGCCTCGACCGCCGACGTCGTCCGGCTCGCCTCGGACGCACACCCCGAGGCCACCCGTGCCGTGCGGATGGCGGGCAAGTACCTGGGCGAGGTGCTCGCCGCCAACGTGAACTTCTTCAACCCGGACGCCGTCTACCTGGGCGGCATCCTGTCGACCCTCGACCCGTTCATCGCCGCCGTGCGCAGCCAGCTCTACGAGAGCTGCCACCCGTTGATGACCCAGCACCTGGCCATCGAGCCGGTGTCGCTCGGTGCCGACGCCGGGCTCGTCGGCGCCGGCCAGTTCGCCCTGCAGCGGGGCCTCGCTGCCTCGCTCGAGGAGCTCTCCGCGCCCATCCCCCAGTCCACCACCAGGAACAGGAGCGTCCGTGTCTGAGACCGGTCCCGTCACCCCCGCCGCCCCCGCCAGCACCGCTGGTGCCCGTCGCCCGGTCATCGCCATCGCCGGCCTGGCCATCGAGACGTCGACGTTCACGCCGACCCGGACCCACGCCCCCGCGTTCCACCCGGACCGCGGCGACGAGGCCGTCGCCCGGTACCCGTTCCTGGCGACCATGGCCGACCGGGCGGACTTCCGCGGGGCGCTCATCGGGCACGCGCTGCCCGGCGGGATCGTCGACCGGGCGTCGTACGAAGCCCTGGCCGACGAGATCGTCGAGCGGTTGGGTGCGATGGGTCCGGTCGACGGGCTCTGGTACGACATCCACGGCGCGATGGTGGTCGAGGGGCTCGACGACGCGGAGACGGACCTGCTCGGTCGCATCCGCGCGGTCGTCGGCCCCGACGTCATCGTGTCCGCGTCGATGGACCTGCACGGCAACGTCACGCGCGAGCTCGCCCACCAGGTCGACCTCGTCACGTGCTACCGGATGGCCCCGCACGAGGACACCCTCGAGACGAAGGAGCGTGCCGTCCGGAACCTCGTCGACGTGCTCACCGAACGCCCGGTCGGTGCGCAGCGACCCGTGAAGGCCTGGGTCCCGATCCCCGTCCTGCTGCCCGGCGAGCAGACCTCGACCCGTCTCGAGCCGGCGAAGTCCCTGTACTCGCAGGTCCCGCTCGTCGAGCAGACCGAGGGTGTGCTCGACGCCGCGATCTGGGTCGGGTACGCCTGGGCCGACCAGCCCCGCGACCAGGCCGTCACCGTCGTCACCGGGTGGGACGAGGCCGCCGTCGCCGCCGGTGCCGAGCGGCTCGCGGCGGCGTTCTGGGACGTCCGCGAGGACTTCGTGTTCGTCGCACCGACCGGCACGTTCGAGGAGTGCCTCGACGCCGCGCTCGCCCCGGGCGCCGCGAAGCCGTACTTCGTCTCGGACTCGGGCGACAACCCCACGGCGGGCGGCTCCGGGGACATGACCTGGGGCCTGACGCAGGTGCTCGCCCGCCCGGAGTTCCAGGACCCGTCCGGCCCGACCGTCATCTACGCGAGCGTGCCCGGACCGGCCGCCGTCGCCGCGGCGGTGGACGCCGGCGTCGGTGCGACGATCACCGTGACCGCCGGTGCCGAGGTCGACCACGTGCACGCGGGCCCGATCACGATGACCGGCCGGGTGCACGCGATCAAACAGGGTGACCGCGACGCCGAGACCGAGGTCGTGCTGCAGGTCGGTAGCGTCTTCGCGATCCTGACGAAGCTGCGGAAGCCGTACCACCACGAGCACGACTTCACCGACCTCGACCTGGCGCCGCGGCAGGCGGACGTCGTCATCGTGAAGATCGGGTACCTCGAACCGGAGCTGTTCGACATGTCCGCTGACTGGATGCTCGCGCTCACCCCGGGCGGTGTCGACCAGGACCTGCTGCGCCTCGGGCACCACAGGATCGAGCGGCCGATGTTCCCCTACGATCGAGTGTTCCCGACGGCACCGGACCTCCGCGCCCGCATCGTCCCCGCCTCCAACGAACCGCTCGGAGCCCCTGCATGAGCACCACCGCCGCACTCGAGATCGCCGTCACCTCACCCGCCGGTGCGATCACCGCGCGGGACGGTGGCGCCGACCGCGTCGAACTCTGCGTCGGTCTCGAGCTCGGCGGACTCACGCCCTCACAGGCCCTGGTCGAGACGACCCACGAGACCGGGATCCCCGCGCACGCGCTGGTCCGCTGCCGCCCGGGCGGGTTCGTGCACTCCCCCGACGAGGTCGAGCTCATGGTGCGCGAGGTCCGCACGGTCCTGCGCTCCGGGGCCGCTGGCGTCGTGGTCGGTGCCCTGCGCCCCGACCGGACCCTGGACGAGGACGCCCTCCGCCGCTTCGTGGACGCCGCCCGCTCGGTCAGCGCCACCGCCGAGATCACCCTGCACCGCGCGATCGACCACGCGACCGACCCCGTCGCCGAAGCCGGGTCGCTCGCCGCGCTCGGGTTCACCCGCGTCCTGACCTCGGGCGCCGCCCCCACCGCGGTCGCCGGTGCGGCGACGATCGCGCGCATGGTCGAGGCCGCCGGGCCCGTGCAGGTGATGGCCGGTGCCGGCGTCACCCCCGCCGACGTCCGTGCACTGCTCGCCACCGGCGCCGCCGCCGTGCATCTGTCGGCCAAACGTCCGGCCGCGGACAGCACGCACGCCGGGGTGCCGATGGGCGCCGGGGACGACGGCTCGGCGCACTTCGTCACCGACGCCGAGGTCGTCGCGGCCGCGCGGCGCGCGCTCGACGCCTGAGTCGTTCCAGACCCGCACCGAGTCCCGGACCCACACCGGGCTCCGGACCCGCACCGGGTCCGAGGTGCGGCGCGTAGCGGACGCACACCGCGCCTCCAGGCCAATCCGGGACCACCCGGAGGGACCCGCTCCTACGGTCGGCACCACCTGACCGAACGGAGAACCGTGTCCGCTCCCGTGACCGACAGCACCGAACCCGACACCCGTCGTGCCGAGGTCGCGCGGTTCCTCGAGGAGCACCGCGAACACCTGGTGCGGCAACTCCGCGAGTGGGTGCGGATCCCGTCCGTCGCATCGCAACCCGAGCGCGCGATCGAGGTCGACCGTTCCGCGCACTGGCTGGCCGGAGCGATGCGCGAGGTCGGGCTCGACACCGATATCCTGCAGGCCGGTCCCGCACCGGCCGTGTACGCCGAGCTGCTCGTCGACCCGGCGCTGCCGACCGTGCTCGTCTACAGCCACCACGACGTGCGGCACGCGAAGCCCGAGGAGTGGCACGAGACCTCGCCGTGGGAACCCGTGTTCCGTGACGGACGCCTGTACGGGCGCGGGGCGTCGGACGCGAAGGGGCAGGTGCTCGCCCACCTGTGGGGGCTGCGCGCGCACCTCGCCACCCGACCGGACGCCACCCCGGCCGTGAACCTCAAGTTCCTCGTCGAAGGAGAAGAGGAGCTCGGCTCCAGCCACTTCGCCGACCTGCTCGACGCCGAGCAGGAGCGGCTGGCGTGCGACGTCGTCGTGTTCTCGGACACGCTGCAGTGGAAGGCCGGCAACCCCGCCGTCGTCACGTCGATGCGTGGCATGACGGGCGCGACCCTCACCGTCACCGGGCCAGCGCGCGACGTCCACAGCGGCGCCGTGTCCGGCCCCGCGCCGAACCCGGTGCACGCGCTCGTCACCGCGCTCGCGGCCCTGCACGACGACCAGGGCCGCATCAGGATCCCCGGGTTCCTGGACGACGTCGACGCGCTCACGGACGAACGCCGTGCCGAGCTGCAGGCACTCGACTTCGACCCCGACGTCTGGGTCGAGCGAACCGAGACCCGGGCGATCACCGGCGAGGCGGGGTACTCGGTCGAGGAGCGGCTCTGGGCACGACCGTCCATCGAGGTGCTGACCCTGCTCGCAGGCGACCCCACCGGGTTCCCACGAGCCGTGGTCCCGCGTGAGGCAACGGCCGAGATCAGCATCCGCACCGTGCCGGGGCAGCGGGTGCAGGCCGTCGCCGAGCAGCTGCGCCGGTTCGTCCGGGACACGATGCCCGACGGGGTGACCTACGAGCTGACGATCCCCGAGGAGACCGGCCAGGACCCGTACGTGACCCCGTCGGGCCCCGAACTCGACGCGCTCGTGCGGGCGATGGAACTCGGGCACGGCACCGAGACCGCCGGGCGGATGGGCAACGCCGGGGGCGGTCCCGCGGAGCTGCTCGGCCGGGTGTTCGACGCCCCCGTCCTGTTCGTCGGCACGGGGCTGCCGGAGGACCACTGGCACGCCAGCGACGAGAGCGTCGACCTGCGCACCCTGCTCGACGGTGCGGCGACGATCGCGCACCTGTGGAGCGGACTCGGCGAGGCCGGGAATGGATCGTCGCACTCCGGGGCTTGACGCCCCCATGACATCGTCAGCAGCGCGCCGCGGGTGGCTCAGCGTCACGTCCGTCGCACTCGGGTCGTTCGTGCTCGTCCTGTCCGAGTTCCTGCCCATCGGGCTGCTCCCCGCCATCGCCGACGACCTGGACGTCGGCATCGGCACCGCCGGCCTGATGGTCGTCGCCACCGGACTCGTCGGCGCCGTCGCGGCACCGGTCGTCACCGTCCTGACCTCGCGACTCGACCGCCGGGTGGTGCTCGTGTCCCTGACCGTGCTGCTCGTCGTCGCCGACGGCCTCGCCGCGATCGCACCGTCGTTCTGGGTGCTGCTCATCGCACGGATGCTGCTCGGTGTCGGCATCGGGGGCTTCTGGGCCATCGGTGCCGGGATCGCCGGGCGACTCGTCCGGCCCGAGCTGACGATCCGTGCGACCTCGCTCATCACGGCCGGCGTCTCCGTCGCGACCGTCGTGAGCCTGCCGCTCGGCGCCCTCGTGTCGTCGCTCGCCAGCTGGCGCCTCGGCTTCGTGATCGGTGGGGCGCTCGGTGTCGTCGCGCTCGTCCTGCAGCTGGCGATGCTGCCGAGGATCCCCGCGCAGCAGCGGGTGCGGTTCGCCACGCTCGGGTCGCTGCTCCGTGTGCCCCGCGCCCGGGTCGGGCTCATCGCCGCAGCCTTCGTCTTCGCGGCCCAGTTCGCCGCGTACACCTACATCGCGCCGTACCTGCAGCAGCTCGTCGGCGTCGGCCCGGACACCGTGACGATCGCGCTGCTGGTGTTCGGCGTCGCGGGCATCGTCGGGAACTTCGCCGCGGGCTTCACACTCGACCGCAGTGTCCTCGGCACCATCGGGGCGTCGAAGTTCGTGCTCGCGGCGGCCGTCGTGCTGCTCCCGCTGCTCGCCCACTCCGTCGTGGGGGTCTTCGTGCTGCTCGTCGTGTGGGGCCTGGTGTGGGGTGCGCTGCCGCTCGGGATGCAGACGTGGATGTCGACGGCGTCGCCGGCCGGGTCCGAGACCGGGCTCGCGCTGTTCGTCACGACGATCCAGCTCGCGATCGCCGCCGGTTCGGTGCTCGGCGGTGCCGCGGTGTCGTCGTTCGGCCTGGCTGCCGACTTCTGGCTGGCCGGCGGGGTCGCGATCGTCGGTGCCGTCGTGCTCGTCGCGATGGGGCTGCGGAAGTCGAGCGCCGTGCCGGTGGTCGAGCCGGTCGCGGCCGACCCGAAGTCGACCGGCCCGGTGTCCGTCGCCTGCCCCTGACCGCCGTTCCGGGGCCCGCAGAACACCGGTGTTCGCACGCTGAACACGCGAGAAGCGCGGTTCGACAGGCGAACACCGGTGTTTTGCGAGCCGGACGGCGCGGAACCGGTCCCGACGGCCTGAACACGAGCACTCCCTGATCTCAGAATCGACGCACCAGATTTTCTGAGATCAGGCCGTATCTCAGAAAATCCTGCGCACCCGGTCCGAGATCGACCTCACCGCCACCCGCTCCGGCGTCCGCAAGACACCGGTGTTCGAGCGCTGAACACGCGCAAACCGCGGTTCAACGGGTGAACACCGGTGTTTTGCGGAATCGGCACGCCGGAAGCAAGGTCAGGTCAGGGTGACGACGCGGTCGGCCGCGGCGATCACCGCCGGGTCATGGGCCGCGTGCACGACCACGACCCCGGCCGCGGCCTCGTCGGCGAGCGCCGCCACCACGAGCGCCGCCGACTCCGCATCCACGCCAGCGGTCGGTTCGTCCACCAGCAGCACCCCGGCCCGCTGGGCCAGCCCGAGCGCGACGAGCGTGCGCTGCCGCTGCCCGCCCGAGAGCTCCTCGATCGGCCGGTCGGCGAGGTCCGTGATCGCCATCCGCTCGAGCTGCGCGTCCACGACCGCTCGGTCGGCGCGTCCGAGCGGCCGCCACCACGCGCGGTGCCGCCACCGCCCCATCGTGACGGCCGCGCGGACGGTGAGCGGGAGCGTGGTCGGCGGCACGGACTGGGTCACGTAGGCGACGCCGTCGGACGGGAGGCCCGTCACCCGCCCGGCGGTCGGCCGTACGACGTCCGCGACCACGTCGAGCAGCGTCGACTTGCCCGAGCCGTTCGGCCCGGTGAGCGCGGTGACGACCCCGGCGGGGAAGACCGCGTCCACACCGTCGAGGACGGTCCGGTCGCCGAGGACGGCCGTCACCCGGTCCAGGTGGACGGGAGATCGGGGTTCGGCGGGGTCGGTCGGCTCGGTCGCAGGCACCTGAGCACGCTATCAGTATCGATACTCGTTTTCATGTAGCGTCTCGGAGCGTGACCTGGCTGACCGATCCGTTCTCCGTCGACTTCATGGTGCGCGCCCTGGTCGGCGGCTCCCTGGCGGCGGTCCTCTGCGCCGTGGTCGGCACTTGGGTGTTGGTCCGGGGCATGGCGTTCCTGGGCGAGGCGCTCTCGCACGGCATGCTGCCCGGCGTCGCGATCGCCACCCTGACCGGGGTCGCGCCGGTGCTCGGTGCCGCGGTGAGTGCGGGCGTGATGGTGCTCGGCGTCGGGGCACTGCGTCGTCGCGCCCGACTGTCGTACGACACCTCGATCGGCCTGCTGTTCGTCGGGATGCTCGCGCTCGGTGTGATCATCGTCTCGTCCTCGCGGTCGTTCGCCACCGACGTCACCGCGATCCTGTTCGGCGAGGTCCTCGCCGTCACCCGAGCCGACGTTAGCGGCCTCGCGATGGCCGCCGCCGTGGCCCTGGCAGTCGCCGCGGCGTTCCACCGGCCCTTCACCGCACTGGCGTTCGACACCCGCAAGGCCACGACGCTCGGCCTGCACCCGCGCCTGGCCGAGGTCGTGCTCATCGGGCTCGTCACCCTGGCGGTCGTCGCCTCGTACCGGGCCGTCGGCACCCTGCTCGTCGTGGGCCTGCTGCTCGCGCCGGCGGCCGCCGCCCGCGCCTGGACCCGGCACGTGGCCTCGACGATGCTCCTCGGTGCCGGCATCGGTGCCACCGCCGTGCTCGTCGGGCTGCTCGTGTCCTGGCACGCCGGCACCGCCGCCGGCGCGAGCATCGCCGCGGTCGCCGTCGCCAGCGTCGTGGTCTCACGCGCCCTGGCCGCCGTCGTCCTGCGGCGCACCCCGATCCCCACACCGGCGCGCGCGGCCGCGCCGGCAGCACCACGATCCGCCGCACCGTCTCGAGAGGGAGCATGAAGCACTCGACCACCAGCCGCGCCCCCGCGCGCCTCCTGTCCACCATCGGCCTCGCCACCGGCCTGGCCCTCACCGTCACCGCCTGTTCCCCGGGCACCCCGTCGGCCGACAGCTCGACCGGCACCGCCCGTCCCCACGGTTACGTGGCGGGCGCGAGCGAGTCCCAGGAACCCCAGGTGCGCCTCCTGGCCGTGTCGGCATCCGGCGCGACCGCGCTGCACGACCTGCTCACCGAGGAGACCACCGAACTCGACGACGTGGACGCACCGGAGCACTCGGCGACCGACGGCCGGTTCCTCGTGACCAGCGACGCCGACCGCACGACGATCGTCGACGGCGGGTCCTGGACCGTCGACCACGGCGACCACACGCACTACTACGCCGCCGAGCCGCGGGTGGTGGGCACGATCGACGGCGGCGGCCGGGTCGCGGTGCACTCGTCCGAGACCATGACGACGATCACCTGGCCAGACCGGGCCGAGGCCGTCGTGCTCGACCGCGAGGCGCTGGGCCAGGGCGAGGTCGACGAGACCGCACGGATCGACGCGAGCGTCCTCCTGCCGATGGGCGAGCAGCTCGTGGCAGCCGACGGCGACACGGTCCGCGTGCTCGACCCGGACGGCGAGGCGACCGACGCCGCCGGCGCAGCGCAGACCTGCACCGACCCCGCCGGCGGGATCGTCACCCGCGCCGGTGCCGTCGTGGGCTGCGTCGACGGAGCGGTCGTGGTGGACGACGCCGGCGAGCCCTCGTTCGTCGACCTGCCCGACGGTGCCGAACGTCCGACGGCCTTCGCCGCACGCGCCGGCCGGCCCACCGTCGCCGGACTGGCCGGCACCACCGGGTTCTGGTTGCTCGACGTGCGCGAGGGCTCCTGGCGGCTCGTGCCGACCGATCGGCCCCTGCGCGCCGTGGTCGCGGTGGACGACGAGGACGAGCACGTGGTCGGGGTCGACGACTCCGGGCGGGTGGTCGTCGTGACCGCCTCGACGGGGAAGGTGGCCACGACGAAGGCGCTCATCGACACCGGCGCAGACGACCCCGCGCCGATGCTGCAGCTCGACGCCCAGCGCGCCTACGTGGCCGACCCCGCGGACGGCACCGTGCACGAGATCGACTTCGCCGACGGCGCCCGGGTCGCCCGCACGATCGAGCTCCCCGTCACCCCCGTCGCCTTCGCCGAGGTCGGACTGTGATGCGCACCAGGGCCCTGACCGCGGGCCTCGTCGCCGCGGCCGTCGCCCTCGTCGCCACGGGGTGCACCACCGCCGGCTCCGACCGCCCCCTCGTCGCGGTGACGACGAACATCCTCGGCGACGTCGTCAGCGAAGTCGTCGGGGACCAGGCCGACGTCATGGTCCTCATGCCCCCGGGTGCCGACCCCCACTCGTTCGAGGTCTCCGCGCAGGAAGCCGCACGACTGCGGAGCGCCGACCTGGTGGTCGAGAACGGGCTCGGGCTCGAAGAAGGGGTCGCCCGTCACGTCGCGGCGGCAGCCGAGGACGGCGTGCCGGTCTCCACTGCCGGAGACGCGTTCGACCCGCTGGAGTGGACCACCGAGGACGACAGCGGCCCCGACCCGCACTTCTGGACCGACCCCGCCCGGATGGTCGACGTGGTCGAGGCCCTCGACCAGGACCTGCGCGACAACGGCATCGAGCCGACCGGCACCGATGCCTACCTGGACGAGCTCCGCGACCTGGACGACACGATGACGACCGCGTTCCGGACCGTGCCCGAGGAACGCCGGGCGCTCGTCACGAACCACCACGTGTTCGGCTACCTGGCCGACCACTACGGGTTCCGGGTCGTCGGGGCGGTGATCCCGAGCGGGACCACCCTGGCCTCCCCGAGCGCCGCCGACCTGCGCGACCTGGCCGACGCCATCGACGAGGCGGGGGTCCGGACGATCTTCGCCGACGCCTCGCAGCCCGCGCGACTGGCCGAGGTGCTCGCGGAAGAGGTCGACCTGCACGTCGAGATCCGACCGCTGGCGACGGAGTCCCTCACCGAGGACGGCGACGCCTCCACCTACCTCGGCATGATGCGCTCGAACACCGAGGCCATCGTCGACGGCCTGTCGACTAGTAATTGAGAATGAGAATCAATACAGTGAGCGGCATGACGAACACGAAGACGCTCCGGGCCGTGTGGCCCGCCGCCCTGCTCGGCGCGGCCGCCCTGGCCCTGACCGGGTGCGCCACGAACACCGACGCCGGGTCCGACACCACTGCGACCCCGAAAGCCGACGGGACCCGCATCACCCTGACCCACGACGGCGGCCTGCTCGTCCTCGACCAGGATCTGCGGGTCGTGGCCGACGACGCGATCGACGGCTTCACCCGGGTCAACCCGGCCGGTGACGGACGCCACGTGCTCGTCACCGTGCCCGAGGGCTTCCGGGTCCTCGACACGCAGGCCGAGCCGGCCCTGACCGACGCGGTCTTCCCCGCCGACACCGGTGGCCACGCGGTCGTCCACGGCGACCGCACCGCCCTGTTCGCCGACGGCACCGGCGACGTGACGACGTTCGACCACACCGAGCTCGACGGCGCCGACCTGCCCGAGGTCGAGACGACGAAGTCCGAGGCCGCCCACCACGGCGTCGCGATCGAGCTCGAGGACGGCACGCTCCTGACGACCATCGGCACCGAGGAGAGCCGCTCCGGCGTGCGCGCCCTGGACGCCGACGGCACGGAGATCACCCGGTCTGAGGAGTGCCCCGACGTGCACGGCGAGGGTGCGGTCAAGGGTGAGGTCGCGGTGTTCGGCTGCACCGACGGCGCCCTGGTCTACCAGGACGGCGCGTTCGAGAAGATCGACGCCCCGACCGAGTACGGCCGCACCGGCAACCTGTTCACCACCGAGGACTCGTCCGTCGCCGTCGGCGACTACAACGACGACCCCGACAGCGAGGGCTACCTGCTCGACCAGATCGCCCTGATCGACGCGGCCTCGGGGAAGTACACCGTCGCGGACATGCCCGACGGCGTCGGCTTCACGTTCCGCGACCTCGCCCGCGGCCCCGGTGACGAGGCCGTCGTGCTCGGCGACGACGGTGCCCTGCACACCTTCGACGAGACCACCGGCGAGCAGCTGGAGTCGTACCCGGTGATCGACGCGTGGGAGGGCCCGGCCGAGTGGCAGGACGCCCACCCGGCCCTGAAGGTCGAGGGTGACGTCGCCTACGTCACCGACCCCGCCGAGCGGAAGGTCCACGCGGTCGACCTGACCACCGGCAAGGTCATCGCCTCGAGCGACGAGCTGCCGGGCGTGCCGAACGAGATCGCGGTCGC
Source organism: Curtobacterium sp. MCLR17_043 (assembly GCF_003224215.1). Lineage (NCBI taxonomy): Bacteria > Bacillati > Actinomycetota > Actinomycetes > Micrococcales > Microbacteriaceae > Curtobacterium > Curtobacterium sp. MCLR17_043. Next base: position 39,257 of record NZ_QKLH01000003.1, read on the forward strand.
GTAGCGACGAGCAAGACGAGCGCGATGCGAGCGCGCGACGGGGTCCGGAACACGACCCGAGACGCAACAGGAGGCCCGTGGCGATCCCTCCACGGGCCTCCTGTCCGCTGTCAGCGCGTGGACCGCGCGACGTCAGCCGCCGTCCGTCAGCCCTTGACCGGGATCGACTGCGCCTTGAGCGCCGCGATGGTCTTGGACTGCCCGGACTCGAGCGCCTCGGCCAACGTGCCCGAGCCGGACGCCGCCTGCCCGAAGCCGTCGGACACGTCCGAGTAGGTCTGCGTCATCGTCGGACCCCAGGTGAAGGGCTGGATGTCCTTCGCCGCGGTCGCGAACTCCTCGTAGATCTTCTGGCCACCGTAGAAGTCGAGACCCTCGGTCAGGGCCGGCAGGTCGGCGCCGGTGGTCGAGGCCGGGTACAGGTTGGCCTCCTTGTTCAGTGCGGAGAGCGCCTCGGTCGAGGTGTTCAGCCAGACCAGGAACTTCGACGCCTCGGCCGGGTGCTTGCTGCCCGCGAAGACGACGTTCGACGAACCGCCCCAGGCGGCCGACTTGGTCTCGCCGGACTTCCACTGCGGCATCGGAGCGACGGCCCACTTGCCCGGAGTCGACGGCGCACCGCTCGAGATGGTGTTCGCACCCCAGACCGCGGAGACCCAGGTCCAGTCCTTGCCGCTGTCGTAGGCGTTGTTCCACTGGTCGGTGAAGCTCGGCAGGGTGTTGACGAGCTTCTTGTCGATCAGGTCCTGCCAGTAGTCGGCGACCTTCTTCGACGCGGCGTCGTCCAGGTTGACCTTCCAGTCCTGGCCCGAGTTCTCGAACCACTGGCCGCCGGCCTGCGAGACGAGCCCGGCGAACTGGTTGACGTCACCCTTGGCGAAGTTGGTGATGTTGCCGCCGAGCTTCTTGATCTTCACGGCGTCCTCGGCGTACTCCTCCCACGTCTTCGGGGCGTCGAGGCCGGCCTTCTCGAACAGGTCCTTGCGGTAGTACAGCGCCATCGGACCGGAGTCCTGCGGCACCGCGTAGACCGACTTCGACTCACCGAAGGTGACCTGGTTCCACAGGCCGTCGGAGAAGTCCTTCTTCGCGTCGCTGATGCCGGCGCACGCGCCGATGTCCTCGAGACCGCCCTGCACGCGGAACGCCGGCAGGGTGTCGTACTCGACCTGGCCGATGTCCGGCGCCTGCTTGGCCTTCAGCTGGTTGAAGAAGTTCTGGTAGGTGCCGCTGTTGCCGTTCGCGACGATCGAGACCTTGACCTGGATGTCCGGGTTGGCCTTGTTCCAGATCGCGACGACCTTGTCCATGTTCGGCACCCAGGTCGTGAAGTCGAGGGTGACCTTGCCGTCCGAGGGCTTGCAGCTCGCGGCCGCGGTGTCGGATCCACCGCCGCTGCTGCTGCCACCGGTGCTGCAGCCGGCGAGGGCCACGGTGGCGGCCACGGCGATCGCGGCGACGCTGAGGAACTTCGTTGTCTTCATGCTGTTTCCGTTCGGATGTGGTGTGGGGAGAGCTGGTGCGGGAAGGGGTGCGGGTCGAGGGGCTACTTCAGGCCGCCGGAGCCGAGGCCGGAGCGCCAGAAGCGCTGCAGGCTCAGGAAGGCGATGAGCAGCGGGATGATCGAGACGAACGACCCGATGAGCACGAGGGTGCGCAGGTCCGGGTACTGGTTCACGCTCGAGTTCCACGTGTAGAGGCCGAGGGTGACGGGGAACAGCGACGAGTCGCGGAGCATCACGAGCGGCAGGAAGAAGTTGTTCCACACGGCGACGAACTGGAACAGGAAGATCGTCACGAGCGCGGGCGACATGAGCCGCACGGCCACGGTGAAGAACGTGCGGACCTCGCCGGAGCCGTCGATTCGCGCGGCCTCGATGATCTCGTCGGGCACGCTCGACGCCGCGAACAACCGCGACAGGTAGACGCCGAACGGGCTGACGATGCTCGGCAGGAACACCGACCAGAACGTGTCGGTCAGGTCGACCTGGCTGAAGATGAGGAACAGCGGCAGGGCCAGGGCGGTCGCCGGCACGAGCACGCCGCCGAGGAACACGTTGAACAGCACCTCGCGGCCGCGGAACCGGTACTTGGCCAGGGCGTACCCGCACATCGCGGAGAGCACCGTGCCGAGCAGGCCGGCGACCCCGGCGTAGGCGATGCTGTTCAGCAGCCAGCGCAGGTAGATGCCGTCCTGCCGCGTGAACAGCTCGACGAGGTTGCCGAAGAAGTCCTGCACCGAGGTGGCGCTGAACCACAGCGAGAACGTCGAGTTGAAGTTCGCGGCGGTCTTGGTGGACGAGACCAGCAGCCAGAAGATCGGCAGCAGGAAGTAGAGGGTGAAGACCCCCATCACGATCATCGCGGCGCTGCGCGAGATGACGCTCTCACGGGGACCGCGCGCTCCGCGCTGGTGCGGACGGGAGGCCCGGTTCGGCTCGAGCGGTCGGCCGACGTCGCGGACGAGGTCACCTTGGGACGGGGCGTTGACGGTCATTCGGCGGCCTTCCGCTGGGTCAGTCGGAGGAACCCGATCGACAGGACGAACGTGGCGACGGCGAGGACGACCGAGAACGCCGCGGCGAGGTTGAAGTTCGGCACCGACGACGTCGAGTAGACGAGCATGTTCGGCGTGAACGTCGACGAGATGGTCGAGGTGAACTGGCGGAACACGGTCGGCTCGGTCAGCAGCTGCAGCGTGCCGATGACGGAGAACACCGCGGTGAGGACGATGGCCGGCACCACGAGCGGGATCTTGATCGACAGGGCGATCCGGAGCTGGGACGCACCGTCGAGCTTCGCCGCCTCGTACACCTCGGCGGGGATCGCGAGGAGCGACGAGTAGATGATGAGCATGTTGTAGCCGACGTAGACCCAGGTCACGACGTTGGCCACGGCCCACAGCACGGTGCTGCCGCCGAGCAGGTCGACCCGCGAGGTCACCGCGGAGAACGGCGACAGGTCGGGGGCGTAGAGGTAGCCCCACATGATCGCGGCGATGACGCCGGGCACCGCGTACGGCGCGAAGAACGCCAGGCGGAAGAACCGCTTGCCGCGCAGCAGCGGGGAGTCGAGCAGCAGGGCGAACAGCAGCGCGAGCCCGAGCATCACCGGCACCTGCACGACGCCGAACAGCAGCACGCGGAGCACGGAGCTCCAGAACTCGCCGTCCTGGAACACCAGGGCGTACTGGCTCAGACCGCCGAAGACCTGCGTCGGGGCGCCGAACGTGCCCTGCCGCTCGATCTTCTGCAGCGACTCCCACACGGCGTAGAGGATGGGGACCAGGTAGAACGCCGTGAACAGGACGGCGAACGGCAGGACGAAGATCGCGATGGCGCGGCGGTAGCGGAACCCGCCGCCCCGGCGTCGTCGGGTCGCGCTGGGCGACTGTGCGGTGGTGGTCATGAGCGGTTCCTGTCGGTGCGGATGATCTGGGTCCCGCCGGGGGCGATGGCGGTGGTGCCGGTGACGGGGCGGTCGGCGACGAGCTCGTGGCCGGCCTCGTGGTGCTCCACGGTGCGGTCGGAGTGGTTCAGCAGGAAGACCCACTCGTGGGTGTCGTCCCGGCGTCGCACGACCTCGAGTCCGAGGCGGACGGCGGGGTCGGCGCGCACCCCGGCCTCGTCGAGGACGCGGTGGACGAACCCGCCCAGCGCACCGGCGTCGAGCACCGTGGACGTGTACCAGGCGGTCCCGGCGCCGTGCTCGTTGCGGGTGACGGCCGGACGGCCGGCGAGCGGGCCCTCGGCGTAGTCGACGACGCTCGTCGCACCGCGCAGCTCGACCGGCTCCGACCAGACGCTGCCGGTCGTGCCGTCGGACAGCGCGATCGTGGCGTCGGCGGCGAGCGGGAGGAACTCGTCCACCCGCACGCCGAGCAGGTCGCGGAAGGCGCCGGGGTAGCCGCCGGTGCGGACCCGGTCGCGCTCGTCGACGATGCCGCTGAAGCAGCTGACGATCGCGTGCCCGCCGCCGGCGACGTGGTCGGCGATGACGGCAGCGTGCTCGTCGCGCACCAGGTACAGCTCGGGGACGACGACGAGCGCGTACCCGTCGAGCGGTGCCCCGGGGGCGACGACGTCGACGGTCACGCCGAGGTCCCAGAGCGCGGCGTGGAAGGCGTGGACCTGCTCCAGGTAGCGGAGCGCGGTGCTGGGGTGGGCCTCCAGGTCGGCCGCCCACTGGTTCTCCCAGCTGAACACGAGCGCGACGTCGGCGACCACACGGGAGCCGCGCAGCTCACCGAGCCGCTCGACCAGGGCGCCGAGCGCGACCACGTCGTGCCACGTCCCCGACTCGGTGCCGGCGTGCGGCAGCAGCGCGGAGTGGAACTTCTCGCTGCCCTGCACGGACGCGCGCCACTGGAAGAAGCAGACCCCGTCGGCGCCGCGGGCGATGTGCGCCGCGGTGTTCCGGAGCATCTCGCCCGGGGCCTTCGCGACGTTGTGCGGCTGCCAGTTGACCGCACCCGTCGAGTGCTCCATGAGCAGCCAGGGGGCGCCGCCGGCCAGGCCACGCGTGGTGTCGGCGGCGAAGGCGAGCTCGACGTGCGGCCGGGGCAGGCGGTGGTCCAGGTAGTGGTCGTTCGCGATGACGTCCATGTCGCCGGCCCACGACCAGTAGTCGAGTGCCGTGATGTGCGCGGCGACCATGAAGTTCGTCGTGACGGGCTTGTCGCTCAGCTCGCGCAGGACGGCGGCCTCGGCGCGGTGGTGGCCGAGGAGCTCGTCGGACGAGAACCGGTCGAAGTCGATGGTCTGCGCCGGGTTCGTGAACGACAGCGTCGCGCGGGGCGGCAGCACCTGCTCCCACGCCGAGTAGCGCTGGCTCCAGAACGAGGTGCCCCAGGCGGCGTTGAGTGCGTCGACCGTGCCGTACCGGGCCTGCAGCCAGCCGCGGAACGCCTGGGCGGAGACGTCGCAGTAGCAGTCAGCGTTGTGGCAGCCGAGCTCGTTCGACACGTGCCAGAGCCGCACGGCGGGGTGGTCGCCGTAGCGCTCGGCGGTGGCGCGGACCAGGGCGAGGGCGTGCTCACGGTAGATCGGCGAGCTCGGGCAGAACGCCTGGCGGCCGCCGGGCCAGCGGGTGGTGCCGTCGGCGACGACGGGCAGGACCTCGGGGTACCGGGTGGTGAGCCACGGCGGGGTCGAGGCGGTGCCGGTGCCGAGGTCGACCCCGATGCCCGCGCCGTGCAGCAGCTCGATGACGGTGTCGAGCGCGGCGAAGTCGTACTCGCCCTGCCGCGGTTCGACGTGCGACCAGCCGAAGACGTTGATCGCGACGAGGTTCACGCCGGCCTCGCGCATGAGCCGGACGTCCTCGACCCACACCTCGGGGTCCCACTGCTCGGGGTTGTAGTCGCACCCGAACGCGAGGCCCGTCGAGCCGAGGCCGAGCGCGCCGGTGGCGGTCGTCGGCAGGGTGGTGGTCGTCACGGGGATCCTCGCTGATCGGGGCGACCCCGGCCGCCTCGGTCGCGTGCGACCCCTTCGACGGCGAAGGCCACCCAGTGTTCTGGGAGCGCTCCCAGTCCACACCTTCCGATCGGGGCCGGACGTTTCTGGGAGCGCTCCCAGAGCAAACACCAGCGGCTGCACCCTGTCAACTGCGAGGCGTTCCGAGGGCTCCTCAGCGGCGGATATGGTTGCCCCATGTCCGAGGTCCGATCCGCTCGTCAGCGCGCCACGATCCAGGACGTCGCCGACGAAGCGGGGATGTCCCGCGGCACCGTCTCACGGGTGCTCAACGACGAGCCGTACGTGTCGCCGAAGGCGCGCGAGGCCGTGCAGGACGCCGTCCGACGCGTCGGCTACGTGCGCAGCGCCGCCGCCCGCAGCCTGGTCACCCGGCGGTCCGGGGCGATCGCGCTCATCGTCCACGAACCCTCGGTCGTGGTGCTCGACGACCCCAACATCGGCAACATCCTGATCGGCACGAACGCCGTGCTGTCCGACGCCGACCAGCAGCTCGTCACGATCATGGTCGACTCCGCCCGCGACAGCGAGCGCGTGGTCGAGTACCTGCGCGGCGGGTTCGTCGACGGCGCCATCGTGCTGTCCGCCCGTGACGGCGACCCGATCACCGGCGCGATCGAGGAGATCGGCATGCCCGCGTGCTTCGTCGGGCACCCGTCCGACGCCGCGAACATCTCGTACATCGGCATCGACAACCGCGACGCCGCCGAGCAGATCACCCGGCGGCTCATGGACACCGGTCGACGCCGGATCGGGATGCTCGCCTCCGGGCTCGACCGCGACTCTGGCCAGGACCGTCTGGCGGGCTTCACCGCGGCGCTCGGCGAGCGCTTCGACCCCGACCTCGTCGCCCGGAACCCCCTGTTCAGCTACACCGCCGGCGCCGAGGGCATGCGCGAGCTGCTCGAGCGGGCCCCGGACATCGACGGGGTGTTCGCCGCGTCGGACGCGGTCGCCGCCGGTGCGATGGACGTCCTGCAGCGCAGCGGCCGGAGCGTGCCGTCGGACGTCGGTGTGGTCGGGTTCGACGACAGCGCCTGGGCGCTGCGGTGCGACCCGCAGCTGTCGACGGTGCGGCAGCCGGCGCGCCTGCTCGGCGAGCAGGCGGCACACCAGGTCCTCGAGCAGATCGGCGGCACGGACGACGGTCCACGCGGTCTGCTGTTGCCGACGGAGGTCGTCTGGCGCGGGTCCGCGTAGCCGGCCGCAGGACGGACTGGAGGCCCGTGGCGGCGTCACCACGGGCCTCCAGTCCGTCCGTGGGTGCGTCCTGCACCCGGCTGGGTCAGCCCTGCGGCGGCGAGTAGAGCTGCAGGTCGTTGCCCTCGCTGTCCTTGAAGGGGATGATCTTGCCCCACGGGTGCTCGCTGATCTCGCCCTGGATGTCCGCACCGCGCTCCTTGAGCGCGGCGACCTCGTCCTCGATGCTGCCGTCCGGCTGGAACGACACGACGGCGCCGCCCTCGCTCGCCTGGCTGGCGGACTCGCGCCCGTTCAGGCCGATCATCAGGCCGCCGGCATCGATCTCGCTCCAGTCGTCGGACTGGTCCTTGACGGTGAGACCGAGCGTGTCGCGGTAGAACGCGACGGCGCGCTCCATGTCGCTGACCGGGACCCAGACTGCTGCGACTCCACTTGCCATGGTGTTTCCTCTCGTCGTGGTGTGCCGTGGACGGTAGGCAGTGCTCGTGCACGGGGGCACAGGCTCGTTGTCCCCCGAACGCACTGAGTCGTCACGCTGCAAACCGACCGGGGAAGCGCTCCGAATGTCATGTGTGCCGCACAGTGCGGCGCGTACAGAAAAGAGGGCTGATCATGACCAGCAGCGCAGCAACCGCACGCACCGCCTCCGGTTCGACGTGGACCCAGCGGGGCGCGTTCGTCTTCGGTGTCGTCTTCCTGATCGTCGGCATCGCCGGCTTCATCCCCGGCCTCACCATGGACATGGGCTCGATGTCGATGGCCGGCCACAGCTCGATGGCCCTGCTCCTGGGCACGTTCCAGGTGTCCGTCCTGCACAACATCGTGCACCTGCTCTTCGGCATCGTCGGCCTGGTCGCCGCCCGCCGCGCCGCCTCCGCCCGCCTGTACCTGCTCGTCGGCGGCATCGTCTACCTGGTGCTCTTCGTCTACGGCCTGTTCACCGCCGGCATGGCAGACCCCGCCAACTTCGTGCCGCTCAACAGCGCCGACAACGTCCTGCACGCGTTCCTCGCGGTCGCGATGATCGTGCTCGGCTTCGTCCTGCCCCGGATCGGGACGCGCACCGCGCGCTGAACCGCAGCACACACCGGACGGGAGGCCCGTGGCGACACCGCCACGGGCCTCCCGTCCGTCGTCAGGGGCGTCCGTGGTCAGGGGCGTCCGTCGTCCGCGTCGACGACGCCCGGGGTCGGGGTCGTGCCCGTGAAGGCGTCGCGCATCGTGCCGACACCGCGCTGCGGGTGGGCGCGGTCCAGGTACTTCGCCCGCGACTGCTTGCGCGGTTCCGGATCGGTGCGCATCGCCTGGTTCCGGTCCTGCTGCAGCGCACTGTCCACCTCGCCCTCGCGGTTGAACGACCACATGAGCATCGGATCACCGATCGGCAGGTCGTGTGCGGGCTGCGAACCCATCGGGGTGCTGTGCCAGGTGTGCCAGGTCTTGCCGTACGAGTTCACCAGGTGCCCCATCAGCTCGGTCTCCACCGCGATCGGCAGGCCCGGAGCGACGAGTTCGCCGGAGAACACCTCGTGGTTGTGCGGGTGCCACGACGCCTGCTCGTCCTCGGGCAGGGAGTCGAACAGCCGCTCGGACACGATGTACTCGATGCCGATCAGGTTCGCGTCGGCGGTGTTGCCGTCGAAGAGCACGCACTGCAGCATCTCGGCGTTCACCACCTTGCAGAAGTGGTGCGCCTCCATCTGCACGTCGGGCTCGCCCTTCACGCAGTGGAACCCGACCACGTAGACGTCGAAGCCCCGCAGCGGCGCCGAGGTCTGCAACACGGCGGCGCCGCGGTCGAGCAGGGCGAGCTCGAAGCCGCCGGGCTCTCCGGGCGGGGTGACACCGGTCTTCCGGTCGTGCACGGTGGGGTTCAGGGGCATGGGGGCGTCCTTCCGTCCGTTCGAGGTGGGCGCCATGCAACCCGTTGGCACCTCCCCGCCCTCGCATGGCCGGCGACCGACTGCACAATGGCTGATGTTCTGCATGCGGTGTTGCACGCGGCAGACTGGTCGGATGACGAAGCAAGCCGCAGCTCTCGCGAGCTCCCTCGTGGCAGCGTTGCTGACGGGGTGCACCCCTCTGACACCGCCGGTCGCCACGGAGATCCGGGTCGGGATGACGGTCACCGAAGCCGGTGCCCTCGTCCCGGACGGTGACGCGTTCGTCTGGTACGACCTGTCTCCACAGGTGCTCCATCGCCCAGCGACACTGTCTCAGGCCGACGGAGCGGACGGCGTCATCGTCGCCGTCTGCGATGGGATTGGCCACCGGGACGTCGCAGTCGGGGTTGTTCCGGAGACCGACTTCGACGGCGCAGTGAGCACCGCTGCCCGCAAGGAGGAGTACCGGCACTTCCTCCCCGAATGTGCTCAAGCCCGAGCGCACCCGCGTTCCGCACCGTGACCGTGGCTGAACCCGTCCGGCGTACTGTCCGCTGCATGCCCGCACTCATCGACACGTTCACCCTGTCCAACGGTCTGCACATCCCGAAGATCGGCTTCGGCACCTGGCAGATCCCGTCCGGCTCCGACGCGTACGACGCCACGAAGACCGCCCTCGACCTCGGCTACCGCCACATCGACACCGCCCTGGCGTACGGCAACGAGGCGAGCGTCGGCGAGGCCGTCCGCGACAGCGGCATCCCCCGCGACGAACTCTTCATCACCACGAAGCTGCCGGCCGAGATCAAGACGGCCTCGGGCGCCCGCGACGCCTTCGAGGAGTCGAGCAACAACCTCGACCTCGGACACGTCGACCTGTACCTGATCCACGCGCCGTGGCCCTGGAGCGACATGGGCTCCGACCACCGTGACGGCAACGTCGAGGTGTGGAAGGTCTTCGAGGAGCTCTACGACGCCGGCCGCACCAAGAGCATCGGAGTCTCGAACTTCGCCGTCGCCGACCTCGAGGACCTGCTCGGCCGCACGGACGTCGTCCCGCACGCCAACCAGATCCGCTGGTTCATCGGCAACACCCAGGACGAGACGACCGCCTTCGACCGCGAGCACGACATCCTGACCGAGGGCTACTCCCCGCTCGCCACCGGCGGCCTGCTCGAGAACGAGCAGATCGCCGAGATCGCAGCGAAGTACGACAAGACCGTTGCCCAGGTCGCGATCCGCTACCTGCTCGAGAAGGACGTCCTGCCGCTGCCGAAGTCCACCACCCCGTCACGCATCGCCGAGAACGCTGACGTCGACTTCGTGCTGGCCGCCGAGGACGTGGCCGCACTCGACGCGCTCGAGGACACTGCGAACTGACGCGACCCCACCCGGACTGGAGGCGCGGTGCCAGCTGGCACCGCGCCTCCGGTCGGTACACGGCCGAGTCACGGGCGAGGCTCAGCCATCGTCCGGACGCACCGTGATCTCGGCTACGGAGTTCCGGTCCTCGTGCTCGAGGTTGTCGTCGGGGGCGTCCGTGACCGTCACGGCGATGCCGGTGTCGAGAAGGATGTCGGCGCGGGTTCCTTGGCCTTCGTCGCCCGGGGTGGCGTGGAGCGTTCGGCACCCCTTCACCCGGCATTTTTGCGGGACAGGTATACGGGAATACCCCTGGTCAGACGGCAGTAGGCAACGGAAGGTGTCGAAGGTGACAGCTGTCGTGTAGCGGTGATCCACCGGCTACCGGGACTCCATGGTTCGATCAGTCGTGCGCTCGCACGTGCGCGAAGTTCGAGGATGGGAACGCGTCGGATGGCCAAGTTCTTCAACTCGCCTCATCCAGTCGCAGAGATGGGGCTCGGGGCGGTTTTCGTCATCATGGGCGTCGTCGTCGGACCGGTGGTTGCCGCTCCGGAAGATCGCGTGAATCAGGGGCCTCTGAACATGATTCCGACGCCGGTGCTGGTCGGTGTGCTCGTCGTGTGTGGGGTCGTCGTGTTCGCGCAAGGGCTCGGCACTTGGATCAAGCGGAAGCGCGAGAGGACCGAGGCAAGCTCACAAGAAACTGAGAACTGATTGCCTTTTCGGGCCTGAGTAGACGCACAGGTCTACCGTCTTGAAAGAGGGCCGAGGGAGTCCGAGATCGGGGGATCAGACCATGCAGGAGACGTACGGTCAGCAGTTCGCGGCGATCTACGATGACGTGTTCCCGCCCGATCCGGACCTCGTCGGCTTGCTGACGCAGTCCCAGCCGACCACGGCACTCGAGCTCGGGGTGGGGACCGGTCGTATCGCTGTTCCGCTTGCTCATGCCGGAGTTGCGGTCACCGGGGTGGACCTGTCGCCGGAGATGCTCGAACGGTGCCGCCGAGGTGCGCAGGACGCCGTCGTCGACGTCGAGCTCATCCAGGGGTCCATGACGGATGTGCGTCTCGAGCGGCGTTTCGATCTGGTCTTCAGCGTGTGTGCGTCGCTCTCGATGCTGTTGAGCCGCGACGAACAGCGGGCCACCTTGGCGACCGCGCGTGAACACCTCGCAGACGATGGTCGGCTGGTGGTTGAGACGCACAATCCCGAGGTGGTGCTGGGACTACACGAAGGCCGCCGCCGAGCGAGCTGGTTCGTTCCCTATCCGGGCAGAGGACGGGGCCTGCAGACCTACTCGATGCTCGACGAGGAGGCCGGGCTGTGGCAGGTGAGCCATCTGTGGCACGACTGTGGACGGACGATCATCGGGACCGAGACGAGTCTCCTGACTCCGGTTGACGTCCTGACTGACATGGCAGCCGAGGTCGGTCTCGATGTCCGCTCGGTGACCGGAGACCGGGCCGGTGGTCCGGTCACCGCGGAGTCGCCCACCTACACAATCGAGTTCGAGGTGGCGCGGTGATGCGCATCGTCGATCGCGTCGTGCGCGGCGTACTGGATCGCGCAACCGACCGCACCGCTGTGGTCGAGGCGACCGAACGCGCCTCAGCGCTCGTGGTGCTGCTCGGCAGCCTGGAACACCTCGCGAACGCGGAGAACCGGCGATCGGGCGGCTTGAACGACTGGGCTGTCTTGCGAGGGTCGGCGCTGGTCCGGAACGAACCACTCAAGCGCGTGCTCGATCAGGTGTACCGGCCACGAGTAGTGACCGCGATGCATGTGATGCGAGTGGCTGCTGCACTGGTCCACCTCTCGCCGATCAAGGACAACCGCGTCCGCGCTGCCGCGTCCGCTGTGACGGTGGTCACCGGTTACGCACTCGGCCCGTTGCACCACAACGGTGGCGACGGCAGCGACCAAGCCGCATTCTTCACGCAGGCACTCTCTGGCGTGGCCCGGAGCTCGGGACGGGTCGCCACCGTCGACACGGCGCTGTGGGCGATCGCGAGCCAAGCGACGCTGTCGTACCTCGTGTCCGGATGGGTGAAGTTGCTCGGAGCGCCCTGGCGGAACGGGTCCGCGCTCCTGGGAGTCATGCGGACGAGGACGTACGGCTCGGAGGTGATGTGGCGGACCCTCCGGGACCGGCCGGCCCTTGCTCGAACGGGTGAGGTTGCGACCCTCATCCTCGAGTGCGCCTTCCCGGTGGTCTTCGTCTCGGGACCGAGAATGCGGGTCGCCTACTTGGCGGCGATCGCGGGTATGCACCTCACCATCGCCGCGACGATGGGACTCGGTCGTTTCCTGCCCGCGTTCCTCGCTCTGCAGCCCGCGGTCCTCTTCGTGACGGCAGATCGCACGTCGACCCATCCCGCCCGCAACGACGGGTTCCCGCTGGTGCTCGGAACGATCGGTACGGCGGTCGGCGTCCAGGCGATCGCGCGGCAGGTCATCGACGCTCGGCGGAGCCGGCGTCCGAGAGCCCAGCAAGAGCTGGTCGAGACAGCGGCGGGGTCGAAGCTGGCCGTCCGGTACCGTCCGGCGGCGGCGGCGAGGGCAGGTGCACCACTGGTGGTGTTCGAGAACTCGCTCGTCGCCGTCCAGGAGTACTGGGAACCACTCATCGCGGAACTCGGCGATGACATCGCGACACTCACCTACGACCGGCCCGGGACGGGGGCGAGCACGAGTCCCACCGCGCCCCTGAGCAGCTATGCGGACGACCTGCGTGAACTCGTGCACCGATACGCCGGAGACGGGCCAATCTGGTTCATCGGACACTCCTTCGGCGGGTACCTCCTCCGGCAGCACGTCACCTCCCTCGGACGCGAAGTCGCCGGAGTCGTGTTGCTCGACCCGACCACGGGATTCATCGACCAGCCCGACCACGATGTCTTGTCGGCGGTCCGGTCGCTCACCGAGGGGTTCCCGCTGATGGAGTGGTCGCTGCGGACGGGCTGGGGCTGGTTGCTCGATGCGTCCACGTGGGCGATACCAGCCCGCGGTGCGCCCACCAAGGACCTCAGCGCCGTGTACCGGAACGCCCGACTGTGGCGCACCGGCCGCGCGGAGTGGCAGGCGGCGGAGGTGGATCTCCTCGACGACCGACCCGGTCCCCGATTCCCGAAAGCGACGCAGGTCCTGGTCGTGACTGCCAGCACGAGTGACGAACTCCAGCCAGCGGTGAGCGCAGCCCATCAGCGAGTAGCGCGCGAGCACGCCGGGCAGCGAGCCATCGTCCGTTCGACCCACGACGGGTTGCTCATCCACTCCGGCCCGGTCCGACGCGTCGGCGAACTGGTTCGCGACATGATCGGAACGAAGCAGTGATGGGCCGGCGGAACAGCAGAGGCCACCTGCCGCTGGCCGCAGGACTTGCACTGTGGTTGATCGCCACGGTCATCGGGCAACACCCCAACCGTCGATTCGACCGGGTTCGCCAGGTGGACACAGCTGCCCTGCTGATCCCCAACTGGAGGTTCTTCGCACCGGTACCGGCGTCCATGGACTTCGAGCTGCTGCACCGATTCCGAGTGGACGGCGAGGTGAGCGAGTGGGGCCGGACGAAGGAGACCGCCGCGCGCCGCCTCGCGCACATGGCCTGGTTCCCCGGCCGCCGGATCGACAAGGGCCTCTTCGACGTCATCGGCCGCTTCCTGGTCGCCGCTGAGCAACAGCCAGACGGCTACGAAGCCGGAGCAGATTACCGGGCGCTGCTCGCCTTCGTGCGCCGAACCGTGGCTGCCGAGACGAGTGGTCGCGCAGACGCCGTGCAGTTCGCGATCGTGCGCACCGGTGGCCACGACGACGACGTACCCGTCGAGGAGCTCTTCGCCTCTCGTCGGGAACCCATGACCGACGGGCACGAGCCCCGTCGAGCCGCGGCTCCGCCGACGGCGTCCGCTCGATCGAAGGAGGAGACCTGATGAACGTCAACTCGCGCGCCACGCTCTGGTTCGCAGCCCCCATCGTGCTCATCGCACTCGTCGTGGCGATACTCCTGTTCGACCTGCCGGGCCTGGTGTGGCTCTCGGTACCGGTCGTCCTCGCCATCGCCGCCGCAGTCTTCGTCGTCTCAGCCCGACGAGAGTGACCCCGGTCCGCAGGACCGGCGGCCGGACCACCGTGGTCCGGCCATCAACGCAATGCAACGGAAGGACACCAGCATGACGACCATCGCCGACATCGCCTTCGACAGCGACCGCGGGCAGCGGTTCGCGCCGGAGCAGCCCCTCGCAGCGACCCCGCTCGCAGCACTCGCTGCGACCTCCGTGTTCACCGGGGCTGTCGCCGCGTACGCGGTCGAAGAGACCGTGGGCAACTGAACCCCCGACCCACGAGAAAGGACCAGCACCATGCAGCAGATCCCACAGCTCAACGACATCCCGTTCGACACCGATGACGCGACCGCATTCCGCGGGCTCCGCCCCGTGGCGGCCACCCCGGCCGCCGTGGCGTGGGCAGCAGCTGTGGTCGCGGCCGGCGGCGTGGGTGCCGCCATCGGCGACGCGGTGGACTGAGCAACGTACTCGGGAACCACACGAGAGGCGCGGTGCCAGCTGGTACCGCGCCTTCCGTGTGCATTAACAGAGGACGGCCCCAGCGCGAGGGCCACCTTCTTCCAATAGAACAGGCAAGAGCCCCGCCGCAGCACCTGTGCCCGGGCTTCTCTGCGTCTCGACAGCCGATCGTCAAGAAGACGGCGGGGAACAAGGGCACCTCCGTCTTCACGCAGGGCTCGGGTAGAAACAAGATTCGGGTGATCGTTGACAACAAGACCGGCAACGTCATCACTGTCACGAAGGGCTAGACCATGCGCATCACCTACGACCAGACCGTGGAGGCGGCGTACAGCTCCGTCGACGAGATCGCAGACGTAGCTGGTGCACGGCAGCTGCACTCCGTGGCTACTCCCGGCGAGCTCGGGGAGGTGACGCTCGACTTCGACGAGAACGGGCTGCTCCTCGGGATCGAGGTTCTGGGTGCCACCAAGGTGCTGCCGAAGGAAGTCCTCGCGGCCGCTCAGGCCTGACGCGATCGGAAGGGGCCGCGACAACCTCCTGTCGTGGCCCCTTCGGTGTTTCAACTGAGCGTGTGAGCCCCGACGGGCGTGCTGCTGAACGACCGGCTGTCTCTCATGGTGGATGGTTGAGGAGCTTCGTCTCAACCCAGGCCCGCGCAGGAGCTGGTGAGACCCTGCGCGACAGTAGCCCCGCAGCCGCGACAACAGCGGCAGTACGTCGCGCCTCCAGGTCGGTGTCCGGAACCGGTCGATCGTTCGCCGGGTGCGGGGCCGCGAGCATCGGATGCTGTCCCGCGTCAGGGACTCGCCACCCCATGACACGTTCGCCCGCTCAGCGCTCTGCGGTGTCGTACTCGATGAGTCCGTCGTCTTCCAGCCGCTGCAACCGGTCCGCGAACTGGTCGGCGGCCGCATCCCCTCGGATCGCTACTCCTGTGATCGAGCCCCACGTCTCGACGGCGCCGCCGAATTCGTGGATGACCTGGTGAGCGATGCGGAAGGCGCTTGCATCACGAGGGCTGATCCTGAAGACCCACGACTGTCCCCGTTCGACACGACCTCCGTACTCAAGCTGTCCGGTCGAAGTGTCCTCGACCGTGTCGATGATGTCTCCGAGATGGACGTCCTTCGCGAACAAGGGGACGCAGCTGACGACGTTGCGGCCGTCGTCGAGGACGATGATCGTCAGGTCTTCGTAGCGGATCGGGTCCCACGACGGATCAAGCTCCACACGGACGACCTTCTCGACTCCGAGCACTGGGTTGTCGTGCGTGACGACGGTGTCATCCGGCATTCCTACGGTTCCTTTCGCAAGCGCGGCGCGCTTCATCCGATCTTCCGCAGCCCGAGCGCAGCCTTCTTCCGCACCCACGGGCGGTCGTCGGTCAACTTCTCCTCGAAGGCCTCGCGCGCTTGCGGGTTCGGCCGCTTGCTCAGTGCGAAGACCGCATGCCCGCTGATGTCGTGGTCGTCCATGAGCTGCAGGAGGACATCGACCGCTTCGGGCCGCTTCGACTTCCCCAGCGCGAGGGCCACCATCTGGCGAGCATCGCCGTACTTCCGGTCGAGCGCGAGAGCTGCCACGTCGTCGAAGTACGTGTCCACGTACGCCGATTCGATCGAGGCCCCCACCGCCCAGCGTGTATCCGCTTCGTCGGTGAAGTTGTGGAACGCCCCGATCAGCGCAGGCATGGCCGTGCCCTTTGCCGACGGGTTCGTCAGCGCATGAGCGATTACCCGCTGCATCATCGGCGTCCGCGCCTTCCCTAGCCACTCGATCAGCGTCGGTACCGCGTCCTTGTACCGGATACCCGACTGAGCGAAGGCGGACAGGTTCGAGAAGTCGTACCCCAGCGCTCGGAGGTCCGCCAGGATCGCCGACTGCTCGGCGGCTTCTTCTGCAGTGAACGGCATCAGGTCCTCCGGAGCGTGTGGCGGCGAGTTCGCTTGACGACGGTCATCTGATCGACAGATCGATCGCGACGACGCCGAGTACGAAGATCAGGACGATGACCACGAGGCCGATCGTGGGTATCAGCACCTGTCGCCGCACCGTGGGAGCACCAGACGCCCCGATGACCCAGGTCGTGATCGCGACGACGAGTGCGAGGAGCGGCACCAGGAACTGCGCGGTTTCCCCGACGGCGTACGAACATCTCAACGTCACGTCGAAAGCGCAGGGCGTGTACTGCTCCAGTTGCGCGGCGAGCATCCCCGGCAGGGAGCCGATCGCCACGAAGACCTCGAGGAACACGAGGAAACAGAACGCGAGTCCGAGCAGCCACCAACCGCGGGGACGGCGCTGGCCTTCGTCGTGCACCGATGACCGCTTCATGTGGCACGACCGTACCGCAGGGGTGACACGGAGCACGGACTCGTAGGGTCGAGTCGTACCGACCGCACACCCGGGTGGGTCCGTGCCCCACAGCGGACCTGACGACGGGAACAGATCGTCCCTGTTGCCGGTTGCACCACACGGTGTCGCAGCCAGTGACACGAGAGCCCAGGAGGCCACCATGACCACCACCGAGACCGCCATCCTCGCCGGCGGATGCTTCTGGGGAGCGCAGCAGCTCCTCCGTCGTCGTCCCGGCATCGTCAGCACCCGCGTCGGCTACTCCGGCGGCGAGGTGCCGAACGCGACGTACCGCAACCACGGCGACCACGCCGAGTCGGTCGAGATCGTCTTCGACCCGTCCCAGATCTCGTACCGGGACCTGCTGGAGTTCTTCTTCCAGATCCACGACCCGTCGACGAAGGACCGCCAGGGCAACGACATCGGTCGCAGCTACCGTTCGGCGATCTTCTTCACCTCGGACGAGCAGAAGCAGGTCGCGCTCGACACCATCGCGGACGTCGACGCGTCGGGCATCTGGCCCGGCAAGGTCGTCACCGAGGTCACCGCGGCCGGCCCGTTCTGGGAGGCCGAGGACGAGCACCAGGACTACCTCGAGAAGAACCCGCACGGCTACACCTGCCACTTCGTGCGTCCGGGCTGGAAGCTCCCACACCGCGACGAGGCGACTGCCGCCGTCTGACCTGACGAACGATCGAGAGGCACGGAGCCAGCTGGCTCCGTGCCTCTTCCTCTTGCCCTGTCCGCCGAACGCGAGCCGCGAAAGCGGCGTGGTCCCCCAGTTCTGGGTGGTCGCCGAACCACATCGCTGCGGGTTCGCGCAAGGTTCCGAGCTGACTCGATCTCTACGGTGCAACGGGGTCCGGACCGGTTGTAACGTTTGCTCGCCTTTGCTGATCCTCAGAACTTCCGGAGAACCCGACATGCCCGAGACAACCCCCACCGAGCAGCCTCCTGCCTACGTTCCCGCGGCCCCCGAGCCGCGTCCGGCACGAGGCCGCCTCGGCACCGCAGCGGTCGTCCTCGGGATCCTCGGGATCCTCTTCGCGGTGATTCCGCCGACCAACGCGTTCGGCATCTTCCTCGGCGTCGTCGCGGTGGTGCTCGGCATCATCGGCATCCGTCGCAAGGGGCGCCGTGCCGTCGCGGGGACCGTCGTCGGCGCTGTCGCAGTGATCCTCGGCAGCATGCTCGCGGGCGTCTACAGCGGCTCCTCTGACGACTCTGCCGCCCCTGGCGGCCCCGCCGCCACCGAGGTCGCCGCTGCCAGCCCGGCCGCTGCGACCGAGGAGTCGACGAAGGCGGAGAAGCCGAAGACCCCCAAGAAGGCGACCGCCGAGAAGCCCGCCGAGGCATCCGGCACCGTCGGACAGCTCCAGGCAGCTGCGGCTGCGAAGAGCTACCTCGACTCCGGCATGGGCTTCTCCGCCGCCAGCCTGCTCCAGCAGCTGACCTCGAGCGCGGGCAACGGGTTCGCCCAGGCGGACGCGCAGTGGGCCATCGACCACTCCGGTGCCGACTGGAACGCGCAGGCACTCGCCGCAGCCAAGGGGTACCTCGACTCGGGCATGGGCTTCTCCGAGGCCAGCCTGAACGGTCAGCTGACGTCGAGCGCCGGCAACCAGTTCACCCCGGAGCAGGCCCAGGACGCCGTCGCGAAGGCCGGGGCCGACTGGAACGCACAGGCGGTCACCGCCGCGGAGGGCTACATGTCCTCGGGCATGGGCTTCTCGCGTGCGAGCCTCATCGCGCAGCTCACGTCGTCCGCAGGGAACCAGTTCACGCAGCCGCAGGCCGAGTACGCGGCGACGCAGGTCGGGCTGAACTGACCTGACGACCGCCGCGGATCAGCGTGATCCGCCGAGCAGTTCCAACCAGTCCCCGGGAAGGCGATCCGCCGGCCCGGGGACTGCCTGCGTCACGGGGTGGCTGGTGGGTGCTGCGAGCTCGAGCCCCTCGGAGCGGGTGTCGTCGCGGTAGTCCCACGCCCAGGTCTCGCCGGGCTCGTAGCTCTGGATGACCGCGTGCCTGGTCTCCTCCCAGTGCCGCGTCGCGTGCGTGTTGAGCGAATCGTCGCAGCAGCCGACGTGGCCGCACGCCGCGCAGCGGCGCAGGTGCACCCACCACGAACCGGTCGCGTCGCACTCGACGCACCCGTCTCCGCTCGGTGCGATCTCGGGGTGGATCATCTCGGCCTGGTCCGTCATGGCCCCATCATGCCTGTGAAGGGCCACATGCGGTCGGGAGGCACGGGGCGGGCCCGCACCGCGCCTCCAGGCCGTCATCGGGTCGCGTCCAGGGCGAGGCGTGGGGCGGTCGTGCGGGTGGCCGGGCCAGGATGGCCCTGGGGCCGACAGCCGATCGGCTCGCAGAGGGAGGACACCGTGGACACAGCGCCGTACTCGCAGCCGTTGCGGGAGTACATCGAACAGCTGCGGACCGAGGGGTACAGCGTCGCGGACGGTCAGACGGCCGACCCGGAGCTGATCGACCCGCACGGCAACCCGGTGCTCACCTGGCAGGACGACTACCCCTACTCGGAGCGCCTGCCGCGGGACGAGTACGAGTACCAGAAGTACCTGCTGCAGATCGAGCTGCTGAAGTGCCAGTACTGGCTCGAGGACACCGGCCAGAAGGTCGTGGTGCTCTTCGAGGGGCGTGACGCCGCCGGCAAGGGCGGCACGATCAAGCGGTTCACGGAGCACCTCAACCCCCGGACGTCGCGGGTCGTCGCGCTGAGCAAGCCGACCGAGCGCGAGCGCGGTGAGTGGTACTTCCAGCGGTACGTGCAGCACCTGCCGGCCGCCGGTGAGATGGTCCTGTTCGACCGCTCCTGGTACAACCGTGCCGGCGTCGAACGGGTGATGGGCTTCTGCAGCGACGACGAGTACGAGTCGTTCATGACCCAGGTGCCGCAGTTCGAGCGGATGCTCGTCGACTCCGGCATCCACCTGACGAAGTTCTGGTTCTCGGTGACCCGGCGCGAGCAGCGGACCCGGTTCGCGATGCGCCAGCTCGACCCGGTGCGGCGGTGGAAGCTGTCCGACATCGACCTGCTGTCGCTCGACCGGTGGGAGGACTACACCGAGGCGAAGACAGCGATGTTCACCCGGACGAGCAAGCGCTACGCGCCGTGGACGATCGTGCGGTCGAACGACAAGAAGCGCGCGCGGCTCAACGCGATGCGGTACTTCCTGACGCAGTTCGACTACCCGGACAAGGCCGCCGACGTCATCGGCAAGCCCGACCCGCTCATCGTCCGCCGCGGCAAGCGGGACGTCGACGTCGAGTGATCCCGCGCCGCTGATCCGCCCGCCGACTCGGAACGTTTACACGCCGAGGCCTGCCGTCACGCACTCGAAACAGACGGGCAACGGCGACGACACAGGGCCGCAAGACACTTGTCGCACTACCTGTCACCCGACAGGTACTCCGCGAAAGGTCTGCAGTCATGCGTTCTCCGCAAGCACCGCTCCACGCACCGCGCGCCACGTCCGACGTCGACACCCAGGGGCTCGCCCGCCTCGGCTACGAGCAGGAACTCCACCGCGGAGTCGGCTCGTTCTCCTCCTTCGCGGCGGGCTTCTCCTTCGTCTCGATCCTCACCACGGTCTTCCAGCTGTTCGGACTCGGGTTCGGGCTGGGCGGTGCTGCGTTCTTCTGGGCGTGGCCGCTCGTCTTCGGCGGCCAGCTGCTCGTCGCGCTGAACTTCGCGCAGCTCGCGGCCCGCTGGCCAATCTCCGGCGCGATCTTCCAGTGGTCGAGCCGCCTGGCCGGAGCCCGGTTCGGGTGGTTCACCGGCTGGACGATGATCATCGGCCAGATCCTCACCGTCGCGGTGGCGGCCATCGCCGTGCAGGCCGTGCTCCCCGCGATCTGGGACGGGTTCCAGGTCGTCGGCGGTCCGGGCGCGGACCCGTCCGTCGCGTCGCCGACCGGTGCCGCGAACGCGGTGGTCCTCGGTCTGGTGATGCTCGCCGTGACGACGATCGTGAACATCACGAGCGTCCGGCTGATGGCCCGCGTGACGAGCTTCGGCGTGCTCATCGAGATCATCGGCGTGGTCGTGCTCATCGGCGCCCTGTTCCTGCTGCCGCACCGCAGCGCCTCGGTGGTGTTCACGACCGCCGGGTCGACGAGCACCGAGCCGTACGTGTGGGCGTTCCTGGCGTCCTCGCTGATGGCCGCGTACGTGATGGTCGGCTTCGACTCGGCCGGTGAGCTCGCCGAGGAGACCCACAACCCGCGACGGACCACCCCGAAGACGATCGTCCGCGCACTCACGGTCTCGGGCCTCGGCGGTGGGCTGCTCATCATCGGCGCCCTCGTCGCGGCCCCGAGCCTGACCGACGGCAAGCTCGCCACGCAGGGTCTCGCCTGGGTGATCACCTCGACCCTGGGCGACGTCTTCGGTCGGCTCCTGCTCTGCACCGTCGCCGTCGCGGTCTTCGCCTGCACCCTCGCCGTGCAGACCGCCGGCGCCCGGATGGTCTACTCGATGGCCCGCGAGAAGGCGCTGCCCTTCCACCGCACCCTCGCACGGGTCTCGCCCCGCACCGGCACCCCGATCGCCGCGTCGATCGTCGTCGGGGTCGGCGCCGGGCTGGCCCTCGCCGTCAACATCGGGCAGTCCGCGATCTTCACCGCCCTGTCGAGCCTGTGCATCGCGATGCTCTACCTGGCCTACCTCGGGGTCACCGGCCCGCTGCTGGTCCAGCGGATCAAGCTCCGTCGCACGGGGCTGCCGACCGGGGTGGACGAGGACGGCAAGCCGCTGTTCACCCTCGGTCGCTGGGGCATCCCGCTCAACGCCCTGGCCGTGGCGTTCCAGATCGGCATGGCGATCAACCTCATCTGGCCCCGGCCGGAGATCTACGACCTGACCGGCACGTCGTGGTGGCTGCAGTACAGCGCCCTGCTGTTCATCGGCGGCGTGCTGCTCGTCGGCTGGGCGTGGTCGAGCTGGCGGCACCGCACGCACGGGCCGATCACCCTGGCCGAGGTGCCCACCACCGCGGCGGTGCCCGTCCCCGCAGCCGCGACTGCGGCGAGCCCGACCGCCGCCTCCGTCGAAGCCTGATCCGGAAGGAACCCCATGCGCGACCTCCACCAGACCGACAGCGTGCTCGCCTCCCGGTCCGACGCACGCGCCCAGGCCGGCTCGCAGTCCGAGTACATGCCGTACCTGCCGGCGGCGTCGTCACCGTTCGCCCCCGCGGGCGTCGACCCCGCACAGCTCGTCTGGGCCGAGACGGTGGCGCCGGGCGGGTACACGCACAAGGTGCTGGCCCGCGGGTCACGGCTGCGGTTCGACGACCCGACGGGTCAGGCCTGCGCCAACGTCCTGGTGTTCAACGCGCTCGAACCGTGGGAACGGCTCAACGTCGCCGACACGCAGAAGATCCCGTGGCAGGCGTACCTGGGCCAGGGTTCACCCCTGCTGAGCGGGGACGGCCGGGCACTCGCGACCGTGCTCGAGGACACCTCCGGGCACCACGACGCGTTCTGCGGCACCTCGACCGACGCCTGGAACGAGCGGAAGTACGGCGACGCGGCACCCGAGGGGCGCACCCCGAGCGGTCGGTCGCTCTTCGCGAAGGCCGCCGCCAAGCACGGGCTCACCAAGCGGGACCTGCCGCCGAGCATCTCGTTCTTCCAGGGCGTGCGGATCGACGCCGAGGGGGCGATGACCTTCACCGGTTCGGCCGGCGCGGGCACCCACGTCACGCTCGTCGCCGAGCTGCCGCTGCTCGTGCTGGTCGCCAACGTCGCGCACCCGATCGACCCGCGCCCGGACTACGTCGTCGGACCACTGCGGGTGCACGCCTGGCACGGGGCCCCGACGAGCGCGGCCGACGAGCGGTTCACCGCGACGCCGGAGCTCACCCGCGCCTACCTGAACTCGATCGACCACGCGGAAGCACGAGGCCTGTGATGACCGACACGACGATCCACACCCCCACCTCCACCGTCCCGGTCGGCGCCGTCCACGACCCGGACGTCGCCCTCGACTGGAGCGAGTCCCTGGTGCCGGGCACCGTGGTCCGCGACGACCGGGTCGCCCCGCTGGCGCCGTGGTCTGCCGTGGTCCGCGCCGGCGAGGTGCTCACCATCGTCGACGTCGGCGGCAACCAGAGCGCCGACTGCCTGCTCTACGACGCCCACGACCCCGACGAGCGGTACAGCGTGCCGGACACCCTCGCCGCACAGGGCAACGCGTACGTCCGGACCGGCACCGTCCTGATGTCGAACGAGGGCCGCCCGCTGATGACCGTCGTCGCGAACGAGATCGACCGGCAGGACACCATCGGCGGCGCGTGCTCGAAGGAGTCGAACACCCTGCGGTACGGGCACCACACCCGGTACCAGCACGGCTGCCGCGAGAACTTCCTGGCCGAGGCAAGCCGCCACGGACTCGGTGCCCGCGACATCGTGTCGAACCTCAACTGGTTCATGAACGTGCCGGTCGAAGCCGACGGAGCCCTCGGGATCGTCGACGGCATGAGCGCCCCCGGCAAGCGGGTCGCGATCCGGGCCGAGCGGGACGTGCTCGTCGTCGTCTCGAACTGCCCGCAGATGAACAACCCCTGCAACGACTTCTCCTGCACACCGCTGCGCATGATCGTGGTCCAGCCGTGACCGCCGCGCCCGACCCCACCGGGACCGCCACCGTGAACCAGACCCCTGCCCTCAGCCCCGACACCGTCCTCGTCGCGAACCGCGGTGAGATCGCCCGTCGCATCATCCGCTCCGCGAAGGCGCTCGGCATGCGCACCGTCGCCGTCTACTCGGACGCCGACCGCGCAGCACCCCACGTCCGCGAGGCCGACACCGCCGTCCGGCTCGGTCCCGCACCCGCCCGCGACTCCTACCTGCGCATCGACGCGGTCGTGCAGGCCGCGAAGGACACCGGCGCCGGACTCGTGCACCCCGGCTACGGGTTCCTGTCCGAGAACACCGAGTTCGCCCGGGCCTGCGAGGACGCCGGCATCCGGTTCGTCGGGCCGACCGCCGACCAGATCGTCCGGTTCGGCGCGAAGCACACCGCCCGCGAGCTGGCCGCCGCCGCCGGGGTCCCGATGCTCGCCGGCACCGGGCTGCTCGCCAGTGTCGACGACGCCGTGGCCGAGGCCGAGCGCATCGGGCTGCCCGTCATGCTCAAGGCCACCGGGGGTGGCGGCGGGATCGGCATGCAGGCCTGCTCGACCCTCGACGAGGTCCGCGAGGCGTACACGAGCGTCGTCCGCCTGGCGACCGCGAACTTCGGGTCGGCCGGCATCTTCCTCGAGCGGCTCGTGCGGCCGGCCCGGCACGTCGAGGTCCAGCTCTTCGGTGACGGCGAGGGCCGCGTCGCGGTGATCGGTGACCGCGACTGCTCGCTGCAGCGCCGCAACCAGAAGGTCATCGAGGAAGCCCCGGCACCGGCGCTCCCCGAGCACGTCCGCGCCGAGCTGCACGCGTCCGCCCGCCGCCTGGCCGAGAGCGTCGGGTACCGCAGCGCCGGCACGGTTGAGTTCGTCTACGACCCGGTGCGCGAAGAGGCGTCGTTCCTCGAGGTGAACACCCGCCTGCAGGTCGAGCACCCGGTCACCGAGGAAGTGTTCGGCGTCGACCTCGTCGAGCTCATGCTCCGCCTGGCCCGCGACGGTGCCGCCGGCATCGACCCCGACGTGTTCGACCGCACCTGGACCCCGAACGGCCACGCCGTCGAGGCCCGCGTCTACGCCGAGGACCCGGCGAAGGGCTCGCTGCCCTCCAGCGGCCTCGTCACCCAGGCCGTGTTCCCGAGCGCGACCACGGCATCCGGCGAGCGCACCGGCATCCGCGTCGACGGTTGGGTCGAGACCGGCTCCGAGGTGTCCGCGTTCTACGACCCGATGCTCGCCAAGGTGATCGCCACCGGGGAGACCCGCGACGACGCCCTCGACCTGCTGCGCGACGGGCTCGCGGCCACCCGCATCGACGGCATCGTCACGAACACCGGGCTGCTCCGCGCGCTGACCGACGACCTCGAGCTCCGCACCGCCACGCACTCCACCTCGACGCTCGACGCGACCGAGGACCCGGACCCGCGGATCGACGTCGTCGCCCCGGGCACTATGACGATGATCCAGGACCTGCCCGGCCGGGTCGGGTACTGGCAGGTGGGCGTCCCGCCGAGCGGCCCGTTCGACGCGGCGTCCTTCGCCGAGGCGAACCGCGCCGTGGGCAACCCGGACGGCGCCCCCGCGCTCGAGGTCACCGCCACCGGCCCGACGCTCCGGTTCTCGGCCGCCGCGGTGGTCGCGCTCACCGGTGCGCCGGCGCCGGTCACCCTCGACGGCGAACCCGTGGCGCTGTGGGAGCCCGTCGAGGTCGGCGCCGGCCAGACCCTGGCGATCGGCACGGCACCCGGTCCGGGCCTCCGCACCTACCTGGCCGTCCGGGGCGGCTTCGACGTGCCGACCTACCTCGGCTCGACCGCGACCTTCACGCTCGGTGGCTTCGGCGGCCACGCCGGGCGGGCGCTGCTCGCCGGCGACGTCCTGCGCCCGGGTTCCCCGGACTCGGACGCCCCGCACCCGGCGTTCCCGTCCGGCACCCGTCTGGGCCTGGTGGGCGGTCCGACCCCGGCCGACCGCCGCACCGCGCTGACCGACGCGTGGGAGATCGCCGTCACCGAGGGGCCGCACGCCGCACCGGACTTCTTCACCCGCGCCGACCTCGACGTCTTCTACGCCACCGACTACGCCGTGCACCACAACTCGGCGCGCACGGGCATCCGGCTCATCGGGCCGCGGCCGGAGTGGGCGCGGACCGACGGCGGCGAGGCCGGTCTGCACCCGTCGAACATCCACGACACCCCGTACGCGGTCGGTGCGATCGACTTCACCGGGGACACCCCGATCATCCTGGGGCCGGACGGGCCGTCGCTCGGCGGTTTCGTCTGCCCCGCCGTGGTCGCCAGCGGCGACCTGTGGAAGCTGGGCCAGCTCCGACCGGGTGACACGGTCCGGTTCGTCCCCGTCCGCGAAGCCGACGCCGCCTCGCTCGACGCACGCCGGGCCTCCAGGACGGTGCCGCGCACCGGGGGTGACGGCGACGACGGCGTGATCGCCCGCCTGGACGCGACCGACGTGCGGCCGAGCGTCGCGTACCGACGCGACGGCGACGACAACGTGCTCGTCGAGTACGGCGACATGACGCTCGACATCGCGCTGCGGATGCGCGTGCACGCGCTCATGACGAAGCTGCAGGAGCACACGCCGAAGGGGATCCTCGACATCACGCCGGGAATCCGCTCGCTGCAGGTGCACACCGACGCGTCCGTGCTCAAGGCGCGCGACGTGGCGGGGCTGCTCCGCGAGCTCGAGGACGAGATCCCGCCGACCGACCAGCTCGTCGTGCCGTCGCGCACCGTGAAGCTGCCGCTGTCGTGGGACGACCCGGCCACCCGCCTGGCGATCGAGCGGTACATGAACGGCGTCCGGAACGACGCCCCGTGGACCCCGTGGAACATCGAGTTCATCCGTCGCATCAACGGGCTGGAGAGCGTCGACGACGTCTTCCGCACCGTGTTCGACGCGAGCTACCTGGTGCTCGGCCTGGGCGACGTGTACCTCGGTGCCCCGGTCGCGACCCCGCTCGACCCCCGGCACCGCCTGGTCACGACGAAGTACAACCCGGCCCGCACCTGGACCGCCGAGAACTCCGTCGGGATCGGCGGCGCGTACCTGTGCATCTACGGCATGGAGGGTCCGGGCGGCTACCAGTTCGTCGGCCGCACCGTGCAGATCTGGAACCGGTTCCGCCGCGGCGGGCTGTTCCAGGAGAACCCGTGGGCGCTCCGGTTCTTCGACCGGATCGAGTGGTACCCGGTCGGCGCCGACGAGCTGCTCGAGCTGCGCGCCGAGACGGACGCCGGACGGGGTTCGTTCGAGACCGTCGAGGGCGAGTTCTCGATCGCGTCGTACAACCGGTTCCTGGCCGACAACGCCGGGTCCATCGCGGACTTCCGGGCGCAGCAGGCACAGGCGTTCGGCGAGGAGAAGGAGCGGTGGCGGGCATCGGGCGAGTTCGACGTCCGGGACGAACCGGCCGCCGTGGTGGCCGACGCCGTGACCGTGCCGGAGGGGTCGACCGCCGTGTACGCCCCCTTCACCTCGACCGTGTGGCAGGTGGACGTCCGCCCGGGTGACCGTGTGGACGAGGGGCAGAAGCTGCTGGCCGTGGAGGCGATGAAGATGGAGTCGATGGTGCACGCACCGGTGCCGGGCCACGTGCTCGAGGTGTACATCAAGCCGGGCGACCAGGTCGCGCCGGGCCAGGTCCTCGCGGCGATCGGAGCGGCAGCGTGAGCGGGGCCGCCGCCACCGCGGCCGCCACGACGTCCGCCGCGGCCCGCGTCCGCGACGCCTTCGCCCGCATCGACGCCGTCGACCGCCCCGAGGTCTGGATCACCCTGCGCGACCGCGCCGACGTGCTGGCCGAGGCCGATGCCGTCGACCCGTCCCTGCCCCTGGCCGGCCTGCTGTTCGCCGTGAAGGACAACATCGACGTCGCCGGCCTGCCCACCACCGCAGCCGCCCGCTCCTACGCCCACGACCCCACCGCCGACGCCACCGCCGTCGCCCGGCTCCGCGCCGCCGGAGCCGTCGTCGTCGGCAAGACGAACCTCGACCAGTTCGCCACCGGCCTGGTCGGCACCCGCTCGCCCTTCGGCGCGGTCCGGAACGCCTGGGACCCGACGCGGATCTCCGGCGGCTCGTCGAGCGGTTCCGCCACGGCGGTCGCCCTCGGCATCGTGGACTTCGCGCTCGGCACCGACACCGCCGGGTCCGGCCGGGTGCCCGCCGCGCTCGGCAACCTGGTCGGGGTGAAGCCGACGAAGGGGCTCGTGCCGAACACCGGGGTCGTCCCCGCCTGCCGCTCGCAGGACTGCGTCACGGTGTTCGCCCGGTCGCTCGACCTGGCGCGCACGGCGGCGGAGCTGATGGCCGGTCCGGACGGCGGCGACCCGCTCGCGCGGCCCGACCTCGCCCTCGCCGACCTGCCCGCCGTCCCGCGCATCGCGGTGCCGCTGCCGTCGCAGCTCGAGGGGCTCGCACCCGGCTGGGCCGAGGCGTTCGCCGCGGCCGTCGACCGGTTCCGTGCGCTCGGACACCAGGTGGTCGAGGTCGACATCGCACCCCTGCTCGACGCCGCGTCGCTGCTCTACGACGGCGCGTTCGTCGCCGAGCGGTACGCAGCCGTCGGCGCCCACATCGAGGCCCACCGCGACGAGGTCGGTGCCGACCTCGACCCGTCGGTCGCCGCGATCGTGCTCGGTGGTGCTCGGCCGACCGCCGCGGAGCTCTTCGCCGACCAGGAACGGCTCGACGCGTTCGGGGCAGCGGGTCGCGCCGCACTCGAGGGCACCACTGCACTGCTCACCCCGACGACGACGTGGCACCCGACGCTCGAGCAGGTCGCGGCCGACCCGATCGGCGCGAACAGCCGGATGGGTCGGTACACGAACTTCGCGAACCTGCTCGACATGGCCTCGCTCGCCGTGCCCGCCGGCTTCGTCGACGGCCTGCCGTTCGGCGTCATGCTCACCGGTCCGGCGTTCAGCGACCGGCGCCTGGCGGCGTTGGCGGCCGCGTTCGCCGCTCCGACCGTCGACCTGCTGGTCGTCGGGGCGCACCTGCGCGGACAGCCGCTGAACGGACAGCTGGTCGCGTCCGGCGGATCGTTCGTCCGGGAGGCCCGCACCGCGTCCGACTACCGGCTGTACGCCCTCGACACGGTGCCGCCCAAGCCCGGGTTGGTCCGCATGGGTCCGGTCGCGTCCGGCGCTGCTGCGCCTGGGTCGGGCTCGGGCTCGGGCTCGGGCTCGGGCTCGGGCATCATCGGGGAGGTCTGGCGCCTGCCCGCCGCCGGCTTCGGCACCTTCGTCGCGGCCCTGCCGGCACCGATGGCGATCGGCACCGTGGCGCTCGACGACGGCACCGAGGTCACCGGGTTCCTGGTCGAGCCGTTCGCGGTCGAGGGGGCCGAGGACATCACCCACCACGGCGGCTGGCGCGCGTACCGGGAGCAGTCGTGACGGACACCGGCTGTCAGGATGGGGGCATGTCCCCCGACGACCGGCCCGTGCGTCCCGGCCGACCGCGGGTCGTGCCGAACGCCGACTCCGCGCTGAGCCCGCGCGACCAGATCCTCGACGCCGCCGCCGCGCTGTTCGTCGAGAACGGCATCAGCGCGACCTCGACCCGGGCGATCGCCGAACGGGTCGGGATCCGGCAGGCCTCGCTGTACTACCACTTCGCCGGCAAGGACGACATGCTCGTCGAGCTGCTCACGACCTCGGTGCGCCCGAGCCTCGAGCTGGTCCGCGGCCTCGAGCAGCTCGTGCCGGAGTCGGCCTCGGCAGCAGGGGCCCTCGCCGCGCTGGTCGTCGCCGACGTGGACACCCTCGCCCGCACGCCGCACAACATCGGCACGCTCTACCTGCTGCCCGAGGTGCAGGGCGAGCGCTACGACGGGTTCCGGGCCGAGCGCGTCGAACTGCAGGAGGCCTACGGGCGCCTCGGCTCGCGCGCTGCCGCCCCGGACGTCGCCGCCGGTGTCTCGCCGTCGCGCCTCGGTGCGGTGCTCATCCAGATCACCGAGACCGTCATCCAGCTCCGCCGGTCCGGCCCCGTGCAGGACGCCGACCGCGACGCCCTCGTCGCGACCTGCCTGCGCGCCTGCGGCCTCGACACCGCCGCCGTGGAGGGGGCCCGGCGCGACGCCGAGTCCCTGCTGGCCGCCGTCGCGGTCTGACCCTCCCTCTCCCCTCTGCAAGGAGTCACCATGACCACGATCACCCCCGCCGCACACCGTCCGCTCGCCGACGCACTGCTCCCCCGCACCGCCGTCGTCAGCACCGCCCTGGTCCTCGGCGGCGCACTGCTGACCGCCGGTGCCGCGCAGGTGTCCGCGCCGATCTGGCCCGTCCCGATCACCGGGCAGACCCTGGCCGTGCTGCTCGTCGGCAGTGCCCTCGGTGCCCGTCGCGGTGCCTTGTCGATGCTCGTCTACGCACTGCTCGGCGTCGTCGGGCTGCCGGTCTTCGCGGACGGTTCGGCCGGGGTCGGCGTGCTCGTCGGCCCCTCTGGCGGGTACATCGTCGGCTTCGTCGCCGCCGCGGCCCTGGTCGGTTGGGTCGCCGAACGCTTCGGCGACCGCCCGCTGCGGAACGCGCTGCTGTCCTTCGCCCTCGGCACCGTCGTCACCTTCGTCGCCGGGATGGCCTGGCTCGCGGTGGCACTCGGCCTCGACCTGCAGCAGACCCTGCAGTACGGGCTCTACCCGTTCGTCCTCGGTGGCGTGGTGAAGACCCTGATCGGCGCCGGCGTGATCTCCCTCGGGTGGACCGCAGCCCTGCGCTCGGCCACCCGCCGGTGAGCGCACCGTCAGGACTCCGCCCCCGGCCGTAGGGGTTCCGTCAGGAGGCCTTCCGCGCTGCTCGAGCGCGCGAGAGCGTGTGGTCGTGACACTGACTGCGATCATGCCGACGCTCCGTGCGTCGCTCCCCGATCCGATGGACCCGTTCCTCTGGCCAGCCCACACCACAGCGACCACCGACGACCTGCTGGTCTCGGCGATCTCGATGGTCCGGCTCGCCGACCTCACCGGCACCCCGACGGTGCACACCGCCGAGCAGTCCCCGCCCCGGTACCGCCCGCGCGGCTGGGCACCCCGCGACGTGAGCGTCGCCGTGGCGTCGGTCACCCGTGTGCGGCGACCACGCACCGGGGTGGTGCTCCTGGAACTGGACGCGGTCCTGCCGACCTGCGCCGTGCTCGACCAGGTGCGCCTGATCGGACGCCGGAGCACTGCTCCCCTCTCCCCGATGTACGTCGTCACCCGCTGTGTCGGTCAGGCCGACGGTCCGTTCCACCGCCTCCCGGCTCCGTTGCCGGCTGACGTCCGCGAAGGCGACCTGGTCTGCTTCCCGTGCCTGGCGACCGTCCGGCACCGCGACGTCGTCGAGCCGGTCCGGGCGGAACTCGCGCCGGTGCACACCGAACTCGCGCCGGCGGATCGATGACCGTCGCGCTGCCGGTCCGCACCTGGCTGCTCGACGGCACCCACCTGTGGGGCCGGTACACGATCCGCCCCGTCGGGCGGACGCTGTGGAGCTCGCGGACCCTCGTCGTGTTCCCGCCCGGCACGACCACCGGCGAGCGCCTGCTGCTGCGTGCCTGGCACGTCTGGCCGGCCGTCGGGGCGGTCGTCGCCCTCGCCGCCCTGGTGCTCGCCGTCTCGGTCCCCGCCGTCGGCACGACCACCGCGCTGCTCCTCTACGGCGGCGGCTTCGCGGTCCTCGCCCGCGCCACCCGCGCGCTGCGACCACGGGTGCGGTCCGTCACCGTGACGACGTTCCTGGGCGGCGGCCGCCGCGAGGTCCACGGCGACGAACGTCTGCTGACCGGCTCCCTGGACGCGCTGTCGATCCTGGAGCAGGCGCTCCGGGCCGACCGCATCCGCCCCGTCGACTTCGCGCTGATCTGGGCGGACGTGTGGAACGCCCTGGAGTCCACGGACCCGGACCACCGCGCGCAGCGGTCAACCTGAAGCCCGTTCCCGCGCCGCGCGTTTGTATGGGTCTGGGAAGGAGCACGCGATGAAGCACATCCACTACGACGCCACCACGATCCTGGTCGGTGACGACGTCGCGGACGCCGTGATCGAGTACGCCGCGGCCCTCGCAGGCGGGGACCGAGCGGACACCGTCGACGTGCCCGCCGTCGCCGACGACGGGACGATGACCACCACGAAGATCCTCATCGGGCCCTCGAGCGAGATCGTCATCGAGGACGCGGAAGAGGACGAACTCGAGATGGACGACCGGGAGTTCGTCGGTCGGCTGCGCGCCGCCGCGAAGACCTTCGGGCACAGCGAGCCGATCCACGCGAACACGCGGTCGGACCTGGCGGACGCGGCGGAGGCTGCCGAGGAGTCCTGACGTCGCTGTGCGGCGAAACGGAGAGGGTCTCCTGTACTGTGGTGGTCCCGGAGAGCTTCTCCGGATCCCGACGCCACAGCCTGGAGGCCCGCCATGCCCGAGCAGACCGCTCCCGCCCGGCGCGCCCCGCGCGCTGACGCGCTGCGGAACCGGGACCACATCCTGCGGGTCGCCGAGCGCGCGTTCGCCGAGCACGGCGTGACCGGCTCGCTCGACGCGATCGCCAAGCAGGCCGGCGTCGGCGCCGGCACCCTGTACCGCCACTTCCCCACGCGCGAGGCCCTGCTCGCCGAGCTCCTCGCCGCGCGCGACGAACACCTGGTGGCCCGTCGCGAAGCGCTGCGCGACGGCTCCGTGGACACCGGCGACGCTCTGCACGGCTGGCTCGACGCGGTCACCGAGTGGGCCGGCACGTTCGACGGACTACCCGAACCGCTCCGCGCCGCCGCCTCGTCCGACTCGTCGCCGCTCGCCCTGACGTGCCAGGGGTTCATCACCACCACGGACGAGTTACTCCGTGCCGCGCAGCGTTCCGGTCGTGCGCGTGCCGACGTCCGCGCGCGGGACCTGTTCCTCGCCGCGTTGGCGACGAGCTGGGTCCGGGGTGCCGCGATGGCCGACGACTCGTCGTCCGCCGCACTCTCCGCCCTGTCGCGGCGCGGCTGGGAAGCCCCGCTCCTTCCTTGACATCCACCTCCCTGAAAGGGCACCACATGAACCGCATCGGCATCATCGGCAGCGGCGCCATCGGCACCGCGATCGCACGCCTGGCCGTCGCCGCCGACCTCGACGTCCTCATCGCGAACTCGCGCGGTCCCGAGTCGCTGCACGACCTGGTCGCCGAGCTCGGCCCGCGCGCCCAGGCCGCCACCGTGCGACAGGCCATCGAGTTCGGCGACGTGCCCGTCCTCGCGATCCCGCTCACCGCCTACCCAGCACTCGCCCCCGACCTCGACACCTTCGCCGGGCGGACCGTGCTGTCGACGGGCAACTACTACCCCGGTCGCGACGGCCGGATCGAGCAGCTCGACACCGTCGCGACGACCACGGCGGAGTACGAGCAGACACTCCTGCCCGGCACGCGGGTCGTCAAGGCGTTCAACAACATCGTCGCGCACCACATCCCGAACCTCGTCGCCTCCACACCCCGCACGGCGCTGCCGATCGCGGGCGACGACGAGCAGGCCAAGGCCGTGGTCGCCGAGCTCGTGCAGCTGCTCGGGTTCGACACCGTGGACGCCGGGAGCCTCGCCGACTCGTGGCGCTTCGAGCCGGAGTCCGGGGCGTACACGGGGATCTACGCGGCGAGTGCCGAGCGGTTCGCGGCGGACTACCTGGCCGATCAGGGAGCACCGTTGCCCGCGGAGCGGCTGCGGGACATACTGGCGGTGTCGCACCGGGCGGATGTGGCGAACCGGCAGTTCTGACGATCGCAACTCTTTGGGGGACCCTTGCGACGACGAAACCATCAGCTCCTCACTGCAGCGGCGGGCGTGGTCTGCATCGCAGTCGTCACCGGGTTGTCCGCATGTGCTGCGCCTGGGGGCGCCTCCGGGCCGGAGCCCGATGCGCTGAGCGCAGCGCGGGCAGAGACCATCCTCGACGCGAGCGCCGACCAGGCATGGCAGCTGGTCGAGTCACGCCATCCAGGGCTCGAGCGGCCGGCAGTCGACCGCGTCCGGACCGTCTCGCACGCCGACTGGGCCCCGACGCAGGAACGGTGCATGACCGCCGCGGGGTTCCCGCAGGCGAAGGCGATGCCCGACGCGAGCCTTTCCTCCGGACAAGTCCCGGCGGAACAGTCCGAGCCGTTCGCGGTCGCTGAGTACACGTGCGGGGCCGAGTACCCCATGGCCGCGAAGTACCAGACTGCCTTCAACGAGTCCCAGCTGGAGTGGCTCTACCGCTACTCCACGGGCAAGCTCACGAAGTGCCTGCAGGACCGCGGCATTTCGGTGGAGCGTGGCCCGGGCGAACAAGAGTTCCTCGACAGCGACGGGGCGTGGTCGCCGTACCGGTCGGTCGATCTGCCGCAGTCCCAGTACTACGAGCTCGTCACCGCCTGCCCGGAGATCCCCGACTCGATCTACGGCTGAGCGACTCGGGAACGAACGGCGATGAAGAACGAGAAGATCCCACGGTCGAAACCGGGGCACTTCGTCGTGTTGCTGGGGGGCCTTTACGAAACTGCCACATCCGCATGTGCATGCCGAACGAGAGGAAGCCGTCGAACGCGGTGTTCAACCCAGCCTGGCCCGGCGTCCACGGCGCACTGAGCCTTTGGCCTTTCATCAGGACGTTCGTGGAAGCCTGACGTCGTGCAACTACGGACGGATGACCCGTAGCTCAGTAGGCGTTCCATCGTTCAACGTGTCGTAGCTGATAACGCAACGAGTCCAACCACTGCTCGCAAGCACTCCCCGCTGAACGTCGAGTTCGGACCCTGTCGGCCTGACACCTCATGCTTAACTGACGCTATGAGCACCGATTGGCTGGGGGACGCTGGAACGGCGGTCGTGGGGCTTGCGGGTATCGGCGCGACGCTCTGGGCCCAGCGTACCGAACGAGTCAGCACCCGTCGCCTGCAACTCGACGACCGCGCAAGAGAGCTACGTAAGACGACCTACGAACGCCTCATCCTGCAAGCGATAGAGGTCAGTGAGTTTGTCGCTGGAGCTGACGTCATCTTCGTGCGCGATGCAGTGCCTCCCGACGTCGACACCAACTCCTATGACGCCTGGATGGTGCTCGATCTCTACGCAAGCCCAGCGTTCGCGTTTCAGTACCGCACTTGGCAGAAGCGCGTCGCAACTGCTCGCGACATCCTCGACGAGGTTCCGGAGAAGAGGGTGTGGTACAGAGCGAAAGGCGACATCCCAGAACGCTTCCGCGCAGCAACGGCGGAAATGGAGACAGCGCTCGAGCGAGTAATAGAAACGGCACGAGGGGAACTCAACCCACAGTCCAAAGCAAGAAAAGGCGTCTGGGTCAAAGTGAAGGCGTCGGGCGCGAATTCGTCACGATTGAGCAGCTGATGCCTCGGCGACTTTGAAGTCCGGTGCTGGCCCCCACGCCAGCGCAGGTAGCACTTACCGTTCGAACGCCCGGACGCAGATAACACAGCTGACGGAGCCGGGATGCAGGAGTCCGATAGTCAGCCACAACGAGAAGCGCGCTGGACCGTCCACCCAGTTTGAGGGGTCGAAAGCTCTCCGGGCCGTCGGTACGCTTCCCTTGAGACGAAGGGGAGAACTTGGACTGGGGCGTTTTGGCGCCGCTGGCTGCGGTTATCGTCACTGCCGTGCTTGGCGCCGTCGCCATTGCGCGTGAGCAGTCGGCGATTCGTCAGCTTGAGCGAGTGACGACGATTTTGAAGGACGCGGATTCGGACTTCGAGGGGCGACAAGCTCTGCTGTGGCTGCAGACTGCGCTGGCCGAGCGCGTCAACCGGCAATACCGGGCGCCGCGGAAGCGGGGCGTGCTGATCTACGGGTGGGCTACGCGCCTGGCGGGCTGGGGCGTGCTGCTGTGGGTGTATTTCGTCTTCTCGAGCGTGTTCTTCCGCACCGTCCTGACGGATGAAGGAGGGCAACCTCGAGTTGGCGCCACTTGGGCCGCAGTCATTTCCATCACCGTCCTCGGGTTTGTTGGCTCAGCGGTCGGCGCGTTCCACCTGCGCAAGCGAGAGCGTGAGCGAGCCGAGTGGTTTGCCGACGCGGGGCCTGCCGACAGCGAAGCGCCCCTGCTCTAGCGACGGTTTTCTCACAGGCCGATACCGAGTCGATTGGTACACACACGACGAAACGCCCCTCGGGACTGGGGTGGCTGATATTTGACCTCGGGGAAGGGAACCCCCTTGTGCCGACCACCTTGCTCGGCACGGCAGGGATCGGCGTCCCCACCTACGACTGGGGCGTCAAGAAGCTCAACAACAACAACGATTAGGACAGGACCTGGTCGACGACCTGTTCCCGTCACCTGGTTTCTACAAGCACGACGCGACCGCTTCGTCGAGCTCCTGAAACGGCGCGCGGCGCAACGGTCGGTTTCGAGCCGATAAGGTCCTTGCAACACCGCCGGAGGGGCTGAGTAGATGAGTGCAAGTCCGAGAAGCAAGTCCTCGGTCGAGACGATGCGCGAGGCCGTAACCGGCCCCGGGTCACGTCGTCTCCAGCGGCTCTACTTCGACACGGTCGATGAGATCGACGAACTGGATTCCTTCCACCACGTCCTCGGGAACCTCACCCGCGATGCGTACAACACCGCAGCCGCCAAGATCAGCAAGACCGCGGACTGGGAGAGCGGCTACGACGGCGGTGACCTCCACGATGACGCGATCTCTCAGATTGGCATCGACCCGTACAACGTGTCGTTGCACGTAGGCCTGATGGTGGTCAGCCGCGCGGTCACGGTCCTCGAAACGCTCACCGTCGAGGTGATGGAAGCCATCCTCTCCGGGCCGGTCGACGAACTGGTTTACCCGAACGGTAAGCAGTGGACTCACGATATGGCCGACGACCTCTACTGGCGTGTGCTCCTGAGGCCGCTCCGACCGTGGAGCGGCGAAAGCATGAAGGCGATTGCCCGACTGCGCAACCTGTACGTGCACGCGTACGGCGTTCACCGCTTTGTTGAAGATGCCGAAGATCTGGCGGCGCTCCTGCACAAAGTCACCCGCGCGGACCGGGGACCCACTCCTGACGAAGCTGGCCTCGGCTTACATGGCGATGCGACCTTCTTCGACCTGGACACCACTTACCACCCGAAGGAGGGGTTGCGGGGAGGGTTTGGGGTCGGCCCTGAGATTCAGATGGTGCTCAGCCCGCTCGCAACGCATCGACTCCTCGGCCTCATCCGGCAACGCGCGATCGAGATCCTCGACGCCTCAAGCTACGGGACCGTGAAGGACTTGACTGAACGCATCGATCAGTGGGTCGCTAAGCACCTAGACCGCAACAAGGCCGCAGACGCTGCCGCAGCTTCAGAAGCACCCTCACCTGGCACGGCATAGTCGCCATCGAAACGGATTCTTCGTACCCAGGAAGCACGGGGGAGGTGTCCGATTGGTCAAGCGCTTGCTCTGCAGCGACGTCAAGGCCTACCCCGTGCCCGAGTGCCTGGAAGACCTCCGCAGGCCCGAGCACGGCGTGCTCGAGCTGCCACTGAACGTGTACTGGGGTCCGAACTCCGTCGTCGACCTCGACACAGACGACGGCCTCGAGAAGGCCTACCACTCTTTCAATGCGGTTCGCTCGAGTCAACTGCTGAAGAAGCTGATGACGTCCGTGATGATGCACGCAGCGCATCCGAGGATGGTGTCGGCCGTCGCGGTTGGCGACTGCGGGCCTGAGAGATGCTGCTTCCGCGCTGCGCCGCATTGTGAAGGCGGCATGGAGCAAGCAGCGCAGCAACCCGGACGAGCTCGCGAAGATCCGCGAGTGGGCGGCAGCAAACGGTCATGACGTGTCCACCCGCGGCCGCACCAGTCGGGCTGTCCGCGACGCATACGACGCCGCACACTGACACCGCTCCGTCGGCGCAAACAGCCGGCCGGCCACCCCTCGGGGCAGCCGGCCGTTTTCGCCCGCGGCCGACACCGCACGCTAATGCCAACCGTTCAGACCGTGAAGGCCTGACCGCAGAGAAGGCAGTGCATCGGCATCGCAGCGTCATCGGGGACCTTCACTGGTTCCCAGTGAGAGATCGAGCGGTCTGGCTACACAGACATCGTCCACGGTCGAGTAGAACGACAGCTCCGCAACGACAAAATGTGATGTGGTCGTCGTCACGCCGAGCTTGACCGAACCTTGCTGGACAAGCCCGACCGACGCCCGCGCTACGTCTCGAGGGAGGACGTCACGATTGGTATCGCCGGCCCCCGGGTGGGGAGGACGACCGCGCTGGTCGTCCCGGCGAGCCCGCGAAGATCCGAGAGTGGGCGAACTCAAACGGTCACGAGGTCTCCTCACGCTGTCGCAGCAGCCAGGCCTTCCGCGACGCGTACGAAGGCGCGCCCTGACGCCACTCCCCTAGACGAAACAGCCGACCACCCCGAAAGGCGGCCGGCTGTTCTCGTTCGCGCCGATACGGCGCTATTATGTCAGCCCACTTGCAATTTGCTACCGGATACCATCACTTATGCGGCGTCGCTCAATGCAAACGATGCAGAATCACAACCCCGCTCGAACCAGCTGTGCACTTCGATATCTGTGACCGGGTTCATCCATTGAATAGTGCCTAATGCATCATACTCCGGGACCAGTTCCCGAACATACCTACGCTGCTTGTCATCGCGAGATGCGACCGGATGCCGCCCGAGCAGGGCTAGTTCGACCAGATGAAAGTCCTTTTCGAGGGCTACGCGGATGCCATCATCGTGAACATTCCCGACAACCGCTCGATAGTCGGCAGATCGCTTCTCCGGAACTCGCTTTACTCGGTTCCGCCGCTCCATACGAGCACGCCATTTGGTGAACGTCCTGCTGCCATGCTTATCCCATTCAGCCTCAAGAACCTCGTTGACTATGAGCCCAAGTTCGCGCGAGCGCAATTCGTCTAAGTAAAGAAAACACTTAGCGGCTTCATCGCTGTAAGCCGGGTCACTGCAGGACTTAGCAACGCTAGCATCTAAGATAATTTGTATCACGAGCGCGCTCCTGCGCGAATGGCCTGAATATAGGCGACATCCGCTTCGTCCGAAACATCATCAAAGTCGAGGGGCCATTCTCCAAAGCGCCCTTTCTCGTCAACTTTCGCCACGTTGACCTGGGCATACCCCATTGGGTCCCGGCTGAACCAGTTCAAGCTCACATCACGGGCCTTGACCCGCCCGAGGGCGATCTCGGTCTGGATCGAGCGAATCAGCAATGAGCTGTGAGTCTCGGCAACGACCTTCACACCTCGAGCAGCGGCTGCAGCGAGTATTGAGCCCATCACCACCTGCGCCCTCGGATGCAGGTGAATTTCCGGCTGTTCGATATACACGATTTGCCCGGGTGCCGCCGCCAGCAGCGACACTACGACCGGCAGAGTCTGGCTGACCCCGAAACCGACGTCAGCGATACTGACGAGGTCCAGCGCACCCCCTTGCTGTGCGTGTGGCACGCGACCAACCAGAACTTCCACAGCCGCGTCGTTCTTCCGCTTTGCGACGATCTTCCACGTAAGCCCCAGCTCCTCCATCTGCTGTGAAAGATCGGCAACTCGCGGGTCCCCTTTTTCTCCCCACTCATAGATGACTGAGGCAACATACTGATCGAATGTGCCAGGGAAATTGCCACCTACGGCTGCGCGCGGGTATTCACGTTCAGGATTACCACGGAGTCCCGGTACATGCACAATCCCACTGATCAGTTGCACCCACTCGTCGGTGTGAGAGTCAAAAGCATCAATGCCGATCGTATTCCGGCCGATGGCGATAACCCCCTCAAGGAAGCAACGGTCGCGCCGTACTGCCAGCCCGACGTCCTCACCTGCGCTCCCGGGGAACAACCCATCCTTCGCCTGGCGCATAACGGTTTCCCCAAGGCCGGACACATGCCGCTCGAGTTCGCGAGCTTGTGCTGCGTTTAGCGACGGGGTGAGTTGTATGGTTCGTTCCGCGTCCTCAAACAGGTCAGACTTGATCGCAAATCCATCGATCGAATCTTCGTACACCACACGCCTGTGGTGATCACCAGCCTGCAAATCGACGCTGAACTCGGTAACCTTCGAACCTTTGGACTTTCCTCGGCTGAGTGTTTGATCCCGCTCGGTGAACTTTGCATTGGCTCCGTGAAGAAGTAGGGGCCCTGGGTCAAATCCAGCATCGAGGGTCTGCTTCATGAGCAGTAGTGGCTGCATGAAGCTCGATTTACCGCCACTGTTCGCGCCAGAAATGATGGTGAGTGGCGCTACTCGAACGCTGACCGCATCATGCGCGGCTTTGAAGCCCTGGACTCCGATGCGAAGGTCCGATCGTGCGAAATTGGGTCCGGAGCGGTATATAGGAGCTGGCCGCTTTGCCGCGCGTCGTCGTGCCATCGAGCAGTCGTCCTTCAAGTCGAGGATTTGTAGATACTCGGAGCATACTGACCACGCTGATGCGGGCGCATCCACCATTTCGAGGGCAGTGCAACTCCTGGCCAGTGCCTGCCCCCCCTCCCGACGTCTTGCTGTGGGGTATAGCCCAGAGCGACGGCAGCGGCCAGCCGTGCACATGCTGTTCTAGGGTCTCTCTCGGCACCTTGCCGCACATCTGGGCACTGGTCTAGATATTGTGCAACGCCAGCCGGCGGCGGCGCTCGACTCGCCACGAAGCGGGAGAGACGCAAGCGAGCACCTCCGCTTTGACACGCACGCTCGTGAAACAAGCGAGTGGATCTGAGCATCAGCCCGGGAGGAACCCCGACAAGCAGCCCTGCCGAGGAGATGGCGGTCACGAGAGGGGCGGTCTGAAGCGGTGGATGGAGAGCTTGCACCAGAACTGCACCAGAGCCGCTCCCACGAACGAAGAAAACCCCCGCGTAAACGGGGGTTTTCTGTGGCGGTACCGGTGGGATTTGAACCCACGGTGGAGTTGCCCCCACACATGTTTTCGAGACATGATCCTTCGGCCGCTCGGACACGGTACCGGGAAAGAGTTTACACGATCCGAGAGGCCCGTGATGACACCCCGGGTCGGCTCCCCCTCCACAGGCCGTCACCTGCAGGGCTCTCCCCACACCCACAGGTCCTCCTCGTCTCCGGCAAGACCGGCGGGCGTACCGTCCACGGCATGAGAACCCGCTCGCTCATCGCACTCCTCACCTCCGTCATCGGCAGCCTCGGCGTCGTCGGTGCCGCAGCCGTCGGCGCCCGCGCCGGCGTGAAGGGCCAACGGGCAGCGGCGCAACGGGTCGTCGACATGCTCCCGATCCACGCCGACTGGTGGCGAGAACGACAGCAGCACGAGGGGCAGCTGCTCTACGTGGCGATCGGTGACTCGGCAGCGCAGGGCGTCGGTGCGACCGCACCCGGGCGTGGCTACGTGGGGCTGCTCGCGCGGCGCATCCGGCACCGTTCCCACATGTCTGTCCGGGTGGTGAACCTCAGCGTCTCCGGTTCGACCACGTGGGGCGCGAAGCGTGATCAGCTGCCGAAGCTCCGGCACTACGCCCCCGACATCTGCACGGTGTCGATCGGGGCGAACGACATCGCCGACTTCGACCCGGACAAGTTCGAGCGGAACATCCGGGCGATCTACGGTGCGGTGCCGTCGCACGCCGTGGTGGCCGAGCTGCCGTGCATGTTCGTGCCGGACCGGGAGCGCAAGGTGGCGGTGGCGAACGAGATCGTGCACCGCGTGGCCGACGAGTTCGGGCTGACGGTGGCGCCGCTGCACACCATCACGAAGCGGGTCGGGCTCCGTCGGACCTTCTTCAACAGCTACGGCGACCTGTTCCACCCGAACGACCGCGGCTACGAGATCTGGGCGAGCGCGTTCGAGCCCGCGGTCGACGCGCGGGTCGACACGGTGGCGGCGATCCGGCACTACCTGTCCGTGCGCGAGGCCGAGAACCTCGGTCGCGAAGCCGGGGCGGTGGCGAACGCCCGCGCCGAGCAGGACACCGACGGGGCCGAAGCACTCGACCACGCCTCGCGCCAGGGTCCGGGGCCGGTCGAGCGCCTGCGTCACCGGATGACCGGGTCGATCGCGCTGCCCGACGAACGAGACCGGTCGGACGAACCAAGCGGACCGGACGAGTCGGGCGACCACGCCGGTGATGTCGGCCGTACGGCCTAGCCTCGACGACATGGCGCGCCCGCAGTCCCTCTACCGTTGCACCGAGTGCGGCTGGACCAGCATCAAGTGGGTCGGCCGGTGCGGTGAGTGCCAGACCTGGGGCACCGTCGAAGACAGCTCTGCGGTATCGGCAAGCACCCGGGGCACGTCAGCGGTCGCCGTCACCGGTGCCCGCGCGGCGCGACCGATCACCGAAGCCCGGGGCACCTCGGTGCAGCGCTGGCAGACCGGCATCGGCGAGTTCGACCGTGTCCTGGGCGGCGGCGTGGTGCCAGGCGCGGCGGTCCTGCTGAGCGGCGAGCCCGGCGTCGGCAAGTCGACCCTGCTGCTCGAGGTCGCCTCCCGAGCCGCAGCCTCGGGCAAGCGCGTCCTCTACGTCAGCGCCGAAGAGTCCGTCGACCAGGTCCGGCTCCGTGCCGAACGCACCGGGGCGATGCACGACGACCTGTACCTGGCGAGCGAGGTCGACCTCGGCGTCATCATCGGCCAGATCGACCAGGTCCAGCCCGACCTGCTCATCGCCGACTCCGTGCAGACCATCTCGTCGAGCTCGATCGACGGCATCGCGGGTGGTACGTCCCAGGTGCGCGAGGTCGCCTCGACCCTGATCCGCATCGCGAAGGACCGCGCCCTGCCCGTCCTCATCGTCGGCCACGTCACGAAGGACGGCACGATCGCCGGCCCGCGGCTGCTCGAGCACCTGGTCGACGTCGTCTGCCACTTCGAGGGCGACCGGCAGACGGCACTGCGCTTCGTCCGGGCGCTCAAGAACCGCTTCGGCCCCACCGACGAGGTCGGGTGCTTCGACATGGGCGGCGACGGCATCCACGAGGTCCCCGACCCGAGCGGCCTCTTCATGTCGAAGAACGCCACCCCGGTGTCCGGCACCTGCGTCACCGTCGCACTCGAGGGGCGCCGTGCGCTGCCGGTCGAGGTGCAGGCCCTCATCGTCCCGAGCTCGGCTCCACAGCCACGCCGGGTCGTGAACGGTGTCGATGCCTCGCGTGTGGCGATGCTGCTCGCGGTGCTCGAACGCCGCGCCGGCCTCAAGCTGTCCGACGCCGACGTCTACGTGTCCACGGTGGGCGGCATGAAGCTCACGGAGCCCGGCGCCGACCTGGCGATCGCACTGGCCCTCGCGAGCGCCGCACGAGACCGTCCGTACCCGCACACGCTCGCGGCCGTCGGCGAGATCAGCCTCGCAGGCGAGATCCGTCCGGCCACGGGCACGAAGCAGCGCGTGAACGAGGCCACCCGCCTCGGGTTCACGACCGTGCTCGGCTCGGACTCCGGGCACCTGCGCGAAGCCCTGCGTGTGGCGTTCTCGATGACGCAGTCGCCGCGCGAACGCGAGCTCGACCGCGCGTTCTGAGCGGCTACGCGCGCAAAGCGGCCAGCAGGTCCGCCGGCGCGGCCTGCATCGTGTGCGGGCCGGCGATGTCGAAGAACACGCCCTCGAGCATGTCGAGGTGGGCAGCCAGGAACTCCTCGAGCCGCGGCCCGTCGTAGACCATGACCTGCCGGATCTTCTCGTCCGGCACCATCGCCGTGTAGGCGTCCGCCGACGAGAACAGCAGCAGGATGCGCTTGTCCGACCCCTCACGGCCGAACACCCGCACCTGCATGTCCTTCTTGCCGGTGACGAGTCGGGGGACGATCACGATGTCGTGGCGGAGCGCGAACGCCACCGCAGCGACGTCCTGCTTCGCGAGGGCTTCCTCGAGTTGTTCGCTCCGGAAGCGCTGTTCCTTGTCTGCCATCAGCTCAATTCCACCAGATTTTCGTCGTTCCGTGACGCACGGGTAGCCAGTCGGCCCAGAGCACGCTAGCCTGATGGAACCGCTTCGGCGGCGCTCAACGTCCGGGCGAGGTGGTTTGCCCCTCAACCCGGGCCCCAGGGTCACTGGCCGACAGGCCTGACCCCGAACCCGTCCCGCCGGCACCTGCCCGCGTGGCGCATCACCCCCGTCGACGTACGTCGGGGTCTCCGTCGGTGCATCTGCACCTTGGCGGAAGCAAGAAAGCTAAGGAAACGCCATCATGGCATCTACCGGTACCGTCAAGTGGTTCAACAACGAAAAGGGCTTCGGCTTCATCGCCCCGGACGACGGCAGCGCTGACGTCTTCGCGCACTTCTCTGCGATTGCTGGCAACGGCTACAAGTCGCTCGAGGAGAACCAGAAGGTGGAGTTCGACATCACCGAGGGCCGCAAGGGCCCGCAGGCGGAGAACATCACCGTCCTCGGCTGATCACATCAGCTTGAACAGGCCCCGTCGTCTTCGGACGACGGGGCCTGTTGCTGTTCCCGGCGCCCCTGCTCGGCGCAGCGCAGCCGGAGCGGATCAGAACCGAGAACCCGGTTACTGCAGGATGAACTGCGCCGAGGTCTTCGACTCGAGGTTCCCGACGGCGACCTGCAGGTGGTAGCTCGCTCCCCCGGCGGTGACCGCCGGCCGTGACGAGTCGCACGTCGACGTGGACGAGCGGGTGCGGTCCCACGCGATCGCGGGGGTCGTGAGCGTCTGACCGGACTTGATCGTGACGTCCTGGTTCGTGCCGCCGGTCTGGCAGTCCTTCGACGACCAGTACTGCTCCTGGCCCGAGCTGATCGTCAGCACCTGCTGCGCCGATCCGAGGTCCAGGTGGCACGAGTTCGTACCGGAGTTCTTGATGGACATCGCGATCTTCGGGTCCTCGGTGGGGC
Source organism: Curtobacterium sp. MCLR17_043 (assembly GCF_003224215.1). Lineage (NCBI taxonomy): Bacteria > Bacillati > Actinomycetota > Actinomycetes > Micrococcales > Microbacteriaceae > Curtobacterium > Curtobacterium sp. MCLR17_043. Next base: position 83,511 of record NZ_QKLH01000003.1, read on the forward strand.
CGTAGGCCGACTTGTCGAGCACGGGGGTCAGGACGATCTGGTCCTTCGTGCAGGTCGAGCCGTCGGCAGCAGCGGGCTTCGACGCAGAAGCCGAGGCGGAAGCCGACGGCTTCGGCGCAGCGGACCGCGAGGACTCGGAACCGGCCGCAGACCCGTCGGACGATGCACCGGCCGCAGACCCAGCAGCAGCAGAGGCCGACGCACTCGGCGCCGCCGACGTGGCCCCGCTCCCCCGCCCGACGACGATGAGCACGACGACCAGGACGACGACCAGCAGCGCCCCGAGCACGAGCGCCCGGCGACGCCAGTAGACGACCGGCTTCTCGGGCCCGACGGGGTGACGCAACGACGACATGCGCACAGGGTAGACAACGGCGCGGTCCGCACAGGGCCACCCCGCCGGTCGGCACGAGAAAGCGTCAGAGGTTCTTCAGCATGCGGGTGTTGCCGAGGGTGTTCGGCTTGACCCGGGCGAGGTCGAGGAACTCCGCGACCCCTTCGTCCGACGAGCGGACCAGTTCGGCGTAGACGTCCGGTGGGACGACGCTCTCGCCGATCTCCAGGTACCCGTGCTTCGCGAAGAAGTCGACCTCAAAGGTCAGGCAGAAGATCCGGGCGACGCCGAGTTCACGGGCGTCGTGCTCGAGCGCTTCGAGCATCCGGTGCCCGACGCGCTTGTGGATCCACTGCTCGTCCAGGGCGAGGGTGCGCACCTCGGCGATGTCGTCCCAGAAGACGGCGAGCGCACCACACCCGATGGGGGTGCCGTCGGGCCCTTCGGCGATCCGGAACTGCTGGATCGATCCGTACAGGGCGACGTTCTCCTTGCCGAGCAGGATGCGCCGGTCGACGTAGGGGGCGATGAGCCGCTGGATGTGCGGGACGTCCGAGGCGAGCGCCGGACGCACGAGGATCCCGTGGTCGTCGCGCTCGTGGAACGCGTGCTTCCCGTGCTCTGTCATCCGCCCCACACTACTGCGCGACGCCGGACGCGCACGCCGCCCGCGGCGACGCCCGGACGGTACCGCAGGGGGACAGCGCTGCTGAGTGCCGCCCAGGTCGATCGGCCTACCGTCCGGTACATGCCTCAGATCATCGAAACCGTCGACGTCAACGTCCCCGTCCGCCCGGCCTACGACCAGTGGACCCGTTTCGAGGAGTTCCCGCACTTCCTCGACGAGGTCGAGAAGATCGTCCAGGTGGACGACAAGACCACCGACTGGACCGTCAAGGTCGCCGGCCAGGAGCGCCAGTTCCGCGCCCTCATCACGGAGCAGCACCCCGACGAGCGTGTCGCCTGGACCGTGAAGGACGGCGAGACCGAGCACGCCGGTGTCGTCACCTTCCACAAGCTCTCCGACACCGAGACCCGCGTCACCGTGCAGATCGACTGGGAGCCCTCCGGCATCCTCGAGAAGCTCGGCTCCGCCGTGGGCGTCGGCGGCCACGCCGTCAAGAAGGACCTGCAGAACTACAAGGAGCGCGTCGAGAACGCACCGACCCAGCCGGGCTGGCGCGGCGACGTGCAGGCGTAGTCCGCACCACACGACGGACGGGAGGCGCGGTGCCAGCTGGCACCGCGCCTCCCGTTCGTTCGTCCCCCGTTCGGCATCCCCCCATCGAAATGCCGACCTGACGAGCGAGCGCGAGCCTGGCAGAGTGGTGACACCGGCCGATGCGCTGGATCAGTTTTATCATGTCTGAGACAGATGTGAGAGTGGGGACACGTGATCGAGTACAACGACGACGACGCACACCGTCGGGAACTGTCGCGCAAACTGCAGCTCCTGATGGACGTCGTCGAGGCCAACTCGGGCCAGCGACCCCCGTACAAGGAGATCGCCGCCGAGATCGAGGCGCAGGGTGCGTCGATGAGTCGACCGCGCTGGGGCTACATGCTCGGCGGCAACGGTCCGGCCGTGCGAGACCAGCGACTCCTGGCTGCCCTGGCGACCTACTTCGGCGTCCCGGCGGAGTACCTGACCGACGCGGCCGGCAACACGGACGTGCCGGAGCGGGTGCAGGCGCAGCTGGAGCTCGTGCTCGAACTCCGCAAGCGCGAGGTCGTCGCGTTCGCGACCCGGCGTCTGGGCGAGTTCGCCTCGGCGGACGAGATCCGCGACTTCACCGACCACCTGCGTCGCCTGGACGAATCGGGCGGCACCCCGTGAGCGGCTACCGTGACCGCTTCGACGCCCTGCGTCGGCAGACCGAGGCCCGTCGCCGCGTGCAGCGCCTCGGGCTCCCCCGTCGGCTGTCCCTGCCGGAGCTGACCGCCCGTGCCGAGGCGGCGCTCGGCAAGCCGATCCTCGTGCGCACCACGGAGCTGCCGGGCGACCTGTCCGCGCGGCTCATCCAGCGCACCGACCACGCCCTGCTCGAGACCCGCCCCGGGCTGTCCGAGCGCTCCCGGGTGGCCTGCGTGCTGCACGAGCTCGCCCACGTGTTCATGGACGACACCGGCTGCGACCACCAGGCGTACACGGGGCTGCTCAGCGGCCGGACGGCGTTCACCCGCTCGCTGGACACCCCGCACGAACAGGCCGTCGAGCTCGTCGCCGACCAGCTCGCGCTGCGGATCGGGCTGCTCGACCCCGAGGGCCAGCCCGGGATCTTCCGGTGACGCGGTGACGCTGCACGTCTGGGGGTCGATCCCGGTCTGGCTGATCCTGGCGGTGCTGGTCGCCCGGCTGCTCCTGGTGCGCACCCAGTCCGCCAGCGTCACCTGGCTGATGGTCTGCTGCAGCTGCGTCGCCGTCGGGCTCACGATCAACCAGCCCGACGTCACGACGTTCCTCGCCGGCGTGACGCACGTGCCGAACATCGCCGACTTGATCGGCCGCTGCCTGATGGTGTGCGGCATGTTCGCCCTCGCGCAGTCGGTCGAGGCTGCGGCACGCTCCGCCAAGCTCCTGCGCGCCAGCCGCATCATCGGCTGCGTGCTCGTGCTCGTCGCCCTCGTCGTGCTGTTCAGCCTCATCGACGCACCGACCCCGACGGCGCAGTTCATGGTGGCCTACGGCGACCAGCTGCCGACCGCGCTCTACTCGGCGGTGGAAATGACCTACATCGCCATCGTCATCGCCCGGTCGGCCGTCGCCGTGCTGCGCGGCTACCGGAGCGGTGACGGGCTCGGCCGCCTGTACTGGCTCTTCGTCGTCGGTGCCGGCGGCCTCGTGCTGCTCGCCGGCATCGCGATCGCTCTCGACGCCGTGCACGTCGCCGGCGCCGACGGTGCGGTCGGGGTCCTGTCGAAGCTCTACACCCCGGTGTTCCTCGGCTCGATGGTCCTGCTCGCCATCGGCGCGGCCGGCGGGGTGCTGCCCGACGCCGCACGGGAGTTCCGCGACTGGCGGGCCGCCCGACGCCGGTTCCGCGTGCTCGAACCGGAACTCCGGCGGCTCGAGACAGCATCGGGCAACACCGGGCTCTACTTCACGATCGTGTGGCAGCGTCGCCAGTGGCGGAGTCGGCAGCACCGGCTCTCCGTCGAGATCGAAGACCGCGCGCGCGAGGCCGGGCAGGACGTTCCGGCCGCTGCGACGCTCACCACGGCACGACTCAGGGAGATCACATGACCGGCGCACGCATCACGGCACTCGGCACCGCAGCAGGAGCGGTCGGCACGCTCGGACTCGGCGCCTTCGTCGCACGACGGCTGCTGTTCCCGACGCCGTACACGGCCACGGCCACGGTCCGCAGCGCCACGGACACCGAGGTCGAGCTGACCGCCACCCGCGACACCCGCCTGCCGGGCACCTACGACCTGCAGCGCGACGACACCCGGGTGCAGGTCGGCGCGATCACCACCGCGAGCACGGCGACCGGGGCCGGCAGCGACGGTGACACCGTCCACCGCAGCGTCACCGCCCCCGTGGCGACCGGTGCGTGGGGCTGGGACGCCCTGCGGTACGACGGACCGGACGACGTGCCCGGCACCGAGCCCGAGGCCGCCACGACCCACGTGGTCCACGTGCACGGGCAGTCCCTCGGCCCGCGCCAGGTCCTGCGCGGTGTCGGCGTCTGGCGTTCGCTCGGCGCCTCGTCCGAGGTCGTCGACACCACTGACCTGCCGCTCCGCTCCCTCGACGCCGGTGCAGCGGACCGCATCGTCGCCGCCGTCCGCGCCGCCCGGGCCCGTGGCGCTCAGCGCGTCGTGCTGCAGGGCTGGTCCGCCGGCGCGCTCGCCTGCTCCGTCGCCGCCGCACGCGTCGACATCGACGGCCTCGTGGCCGTCTCACCCCTGCTCGACGTCGCCTCGGCACTCCGCGGGGCCGTCCGCGGTGCGCACCTGCCCGCGTTCGTCGGCACGGTCGCCGCCCGCATCGCGACCACGAACGTGCTGTCACGGCTCGCCGGGGCCCCGACCCCCGTGACGACGACCACGTGGCAGGACTCGTCGACGCCGACGCTGCTGATCCGCTCCGAGGCCGACGCCCTGGTCGCCGCCGACGACGTCGCCGCCGTCGCCGCGCGGCAGGGCGCCAGCACGGTCACGTTCCGCACGGCACCGCACACGCTCGAGTGGAACGAGGCCCCGGAGCGCTGGGAGCGCGCCGTCCGCGACTTCGCCGCACAGCTGCCCGACGCCGCCTGACGCCACGGGCGCCCGCCCGCACGGACGACCGACACCGTCCCCGAACGTGCAACGGCCCCGGTCTGCGAACAGACCGGGGCCGGCTGCGTCTCGATCCGTTGGGGGGAACCGATCGAGCGCGACGCGCGAGGAGTTGGGGGGAACGTCTCGCGCGTTGTCATCACAGTACCCCCGGACGGGGGTCCGTGGCCGGAAGGACGCGCAGATCGGCGATGCGGGATCTGAACGCGACCCGAGAACGGACAGGAGGCCCGGTGCCAGCTGGCACCGAGCCTCCTGTCCGTGGGGTGTCAGGTCCTAGGACTCGATCTCACCCTGGGGCGTGTCGGTCGCGGCCTCGACCGCGGCTGCACCGGCGAGGACCTCTTCGCGGCCCGGCTGACGCCCGGTCTCGAAGTGGAACGCACCGTCGACGAAGTCGACCTTCACGTGGTCGCCAGCGTTGAGCTCACCCTGCAGGATGTGCTCGGACAGCTGGTCCTCGACCTCGTGCTGCATCGCGCGACGCAGTGGCCGAGCACCGAGGGACGGGTCGAACCCGACCTTGATGAGCTGCTCCTTGGCCGGCAGCGTGAGCTCGACGGTCATGTCGCGGTCGAGCAGGCGGTCGGCCAGACGCTTCACGAACAGGTCCACGATCTGCAGCAGCTCGGGCTGCGACAGCTGCGGGAACACGATCGTGTCGTCGACACGGTTCAGGAACTCGGGCTTGAAGTGCTTCTTGAGCTCCTCGTTGACCTTGCCGCGCATGCGGTCGTAGCCGACGGCCGAGTCACCCTCGACCTGGAAGCCCACCGGGCCACCGGCGATGCCCTGCGAACCGAGGTTCGTGGTCATGATGATGACGGTGTTCTTGAAGTCGACCACGCGGCCCTGACCGTCGGTGAGACGGCCTTCCTCGAGCACCTGCAGCAGCGAGTTGAAGATGTCCGGGTGGGCCTTCTCGATCTCGTCGAACAGGACCACGGAGAACGGCTTGCGGCGCACCTTCTCGGTGAGCTGGCCGCCCTCCTCGAACCCGACGAACCCGGGAGGGGCACCGAACAGGCGGGACACGGTGTGCTTCTCACCGAACTCCGACATGTCGAGGGAGATCAGCGCACCCTCGTCGTCGAACAGGAACTCGGCGAGGGCCTTGGCGAGCTCGGTCTTCCCGACGCCCGTGGGGCCGGCGAAGATGAACGAGCCGGAGGGACGGTTCGGGTCCTTCAGGCCGGCACGGGTACGGCGGATGGTCTTGGACAGGGCCGAGATGGCCTCTTCCTGACCGATGACGCGCTCGTGCAGTGCCTTCTCCATGAAGACGAGACGCGAGGTCTCCTCTTCGGTGAGCTTGAACACCGGGATGCCCGTGGCCTGGGCCAGGACCTCGGCGATGATGCCCTCGTCGACGGTGCCGGACGCGGCGACGTCACCCGCACGCCACTGCTTCTCGAGGCGGAGACGCTCGCCGAGGAGCTTCTTCTCCTCGTCGCGCAGGCTCGCGGCCTTCTCGAAGTCCTGCTCCTCGATGGCGGCTTCCTTCGACCCGCGGACCGTCGAGATCTTCTCGTCGAACTCGCGGAGCTCCGGCGGCGCCGACAGGATCGACAGACGCAGGCGAGCGCCGGCCTCGTCGATCAGGTCGATGGCCTTGTCCGGCAGGAAGCGGTCCTGCACGTAGCGGTCCGCCAGGTTCGCCGCGGCGACGATCGCGCCGTCGGTGATGGACACCTTGTGGAACGCCTCGTACTTGTCGCGCAGACCCTTGAGGATGTTGATCGCGTGGGGCAGCGACGGCTCGTTGACCTGCACCGGCTGGAAGCGACGCTCGAGTGCGGCGTCCTTCTCGAAGTGCTTGCGGTACTCGTCGAGCGTGGTGGCACCGATGGTCTGGAGCTCACCGCGGGCGAGGAGCGGCTTGAGGATCGAGGCCGCGTCGATCGCGCCCTCGGCTGCACCGGCACCGACGAGCGTGTGGATCTCGTCGATGAAGACGATGATGTCGCCGCGGGTGCGGATCTCCTTCGTGACCTTCTTCAGGCGCTCCTCGAAGTCACCGCGGTAGCGGGACCCGGCGATGAGCGACCCGAGGTCGAGCGAGTAGAGCTGCTTGTCCTTCAGCGTCTCGGGCACGTCGCCCTTGACGATCGCCTGGGCGAGGCCCTCGACGACGGCGGTCTTGCCGACGCCGGGCTCACCGATCAGGACGGGGTTGTTCTTGGAGCGACGGGAGAGGATCTGCATGACCCGCTCCATCTCCTTCTCGCGCCCGATGACGGGGTCGAGCTTGCCGTCACGCGCGGCCTGGGTGAGGTTCCGACCGAACTGGTCGAGGACCTGCGAACCCTGCTGCGCGTTCTGCTGCTGCTCGCCGCCGACGGCGACCGCTTCCTTGCCCTGGTAGCCGGACAGGAGCTGGATGACCTGCTGGCGCACCCGGTTCAGGTCGGCGCCGAGCTTCACGAGGACCTGGGCTGCGACACCCTCGCCCTCGCGGATCAGGCCGAGCAGGATGTGCTCCGTGCCGATGTAGTTGTGGCCGAGCTGCAGCGCCTCGCGCAGGGACAGCTCGAGCACCTTCTTGGCGCGCGGCGTGAACGGGATGTGCCCGGTCGGCTGCTGCTGGCCCTGCCCGATGATGTCCTGGACCTGCTCGCGCACGGCGTCGAGCGAGATGCCCAGCGACTCCAGCGCCTTGGCGGCGACGCCCTCGCCCTCGTGGATGAGGCCGAGGAGGATGTGCTCGGTGCCGATGTAGTTGTGGTTGAGCATCTTCGCTTCTTCTTGAGCGAGGACGACAACACGACGGGCCCGGTCGGTGAATCTCTCGAACATGTGCTCTCCCTTGGCCCCTGATGAGCGGAGCCGACGCTGTGCCGGTCTCGTGTGAGTCCGGCCAAGTACTTCGAGAGTAGCCAGCGCTCCCCCCGGGGGCTGCCCCTGTTCGCCGTGGGCGTGACCAGGGTGCGTCTTGTGCGCAGTGAGCGAACGACGAGACGGACGAGACGGACTGGAGGCCCGTGGCGGGATCGCCACGGGCCTCCAGTCCGCTTGTCGGTCGGGCCGGGTCAGGCGCGCCGCACCGCGCGACGCAGGTCGCGCCGGAAGCGGCGCGCGTCGACGCCCAGGGCGTCGAGGACGTCGTGCGCCGAACCGGCGAGCGGATCGTCGACCGAGTCGAGCACGGCGAGGACGACGTGCGGTGGCCGGATGCGCTCCGAACGGCCGGCGATCGTCGCGGCGCGGGCGAGCACGCGCATCGCGGCGGGCGTGCACGCGACGCGGTCGTGTTCGCCGGGGCAGGTGGTGTGGGCACCGACGAAGGCGCGGATGCCGGAGCGGACGGTGTCCGGGGTGATCCGGTGGGCGTCGAGGACGGGGCGGAAGCGGGGCATGCCGGCGCAGAGCGTGACGGCGGCCAGCAGCAGGTGTTCGGCGTCGACGAAGCCGAAGCCGGACTCGTGGGATTCGAGGTCGGCGAGCAGCACGATCTCGCGGCCGTGCCGGACGGAAGGGAGGGCGACGGAGAGCTGAGCGGTCTGCATGTATTCAGAATATCGCATGTCTCTGCGAAGAGACAGCCCGCATCGGAGGTCTGCTCGGTACGATCCGGTCATGGAGCAGCCCGTCGTCGGCCTCGTCGTCCACCCGACCAAGAACGTGCAGGAGTCCGTGACGACCCTGCAGCGCTGGAACGCGTCCGGCCAGGGCGAGCTGCTCGCCCGGCGTGCGGACGCCCAGCGCATCGGCGGCGGGGTCGACGTGGTCGACGACGACGACTTCACGGACCGCGTCGACCTGGTCGTGGCCCTCGGCGGCGACGGCACCATGCTCGGCGCGATGCGGCTCGTGGCCAAGCGCCCGGTGCCCGTCCTCGGCGTGAACTACGGCAACGTCGGGTTCCTGGTCGAGATCGAGCCGCCCGAGCTCGAGAGCGCGCTGGAGCGGTTGTCCGCCGGCGAGTACCAGCTCGAGCCGCACCACGCGCTCGAGGCCCGGTTGTCCTGGGGTGGTGCCCGCACCGACTACCTGGCGTTCAACGACCTGACCATCGTGCGACGGCCGGGCTCCGGGCAGGTGTCGGCCGACCTCAGCGTCGGGGGCCTCGGGTACGGGTACTACCGGGCCGACGCCATCGTGGCAGCGACCCCGGCCGGCTCCACCGCGTACAACTACGCCGCCGGTGGGCCGGTGCTCTCCCCCGCGCTGTCCGGCTCGGTGGTGACGCCGGTCGCGCCGATGGCCGGGATCGACCGCTCGGTGGTGCTCGCCGCGCGGGAGCGCTACCGGTTCGACATCGCCGAGGGCACCAGGAGCGCTGCGCTCGAGGTGGACGGGCTCGTGGTCGGCGAGGTGGCCACCGGGGCACAGATCGACATGCGGCTCCGGAAGGACGCCGGGAGCGTGGTGCGCCTCGACGCCGAGCGGCACGGGGGCACCGGACGCGTGAAGCTCAGCCTGCTCGACCTGCCGGTGCGGCCCGACCAGCTGGTCGAGCTCATCCCGAGTGACCTGCGGCAGAAGCTCCGGCGCGAGATCGACGACTGACGCCGCGCCGGGGCTGGCCCTGGCTATGGCTCCGGCCCCGGCTCCGGCTCCGGCTCCGGCTCCGGCTCCGGGAACGTGAATGGCCCGCTCGAGCAGTGCTCGAGCGGGCCGTCCCATCACCCCACCGAATCGTCTTCCCACAGAACGACCCGGTTTCCCCGCGCCGGCACGGGTGAACGTGCCGGCCGAAGTCCACTGACCTAGTCGGTCAGGTACAGCTGCATGTCCTGCGAGACCGCCTTGGCGAACAGACGCAGCTTGGCGCGCGACTCCACTCGGCTGACGGCCTGGCGGGTCGTGTGCACGATCTTCGAGATCTCGTCGAGGGTCATCGGCTTGTCGTCGTCCAGGCCGTAGCGCATGCGGATGACGTTCGCCTCGTCGCTGGGCAGCTCGGCGACGATGGAGCGGATGTCGCGGTGCAGCAGCGTCGTCTCGGTGAGCTCGTTCGGGCTCGCGGCGTCCTCGTCCTCGATGAAGTCACCAAGTTCGCTGTCGTCGGAGTCGCCGACCACGGTGTGGATCGAGACCGGCTCGTGCGAGCGGCCCTTGAGGTCGACGAGTTCCTCGACGCTCATGCTCAGCTCGGCGGCCACTTCCTCCGGCATCGGCGCACGGCCGAGGTCGACGGTCAGGTCACGCTCGGTGCGCGAGATCTTGTTGATGAGCTCGACGGTGTGCACCGGGATGCGGATCGTGCGTGCCTTGTCGGCGAGACCACGCGAGATGGCCTGGCGGATCCACCAGGTGGCGTAGGTCGAGAACTTGTAGCCCTGCGTGAAGTCGAACTTCTCGACCGCACGGACCAGGCCGAGGTTGCCTTCCTGGATGACGTCCATGAAGGGCAGGCCACGCTGCGAGTACCGCTTGGCGATGCTCACGACGAGGCGGAGGTTCGAGGTGATCATGCGCTCCTTGGCGCGCTCACCGTCACGGACGAGCCAGCGGAGTTCACGCTGCAGGGTCTTCGCGAGACCCTTCTCGGTGGCGAGCTTCTCTTCGGCGAAGAGCCCGACCTCGATGCGGCGTGCGATCTGCGCTTCTTCCTCGGCGGTGAGGAGCGAGAGACGGCCGATGTGACGGAGGTAGTCGCCGACCTGGTCGACCGAGGCGCCGCGGACACCGGCGAGCTGCTCGTCGGCCTCGACCTCGGTGTCGAGGGAGGTGGTGGCGGACTCGGCGGTCGCGGTCTTCGATGCCGATGCCTTCTTGGTGGCGGTGCGGCGGGTGGTGCTGGGTGCAGCCGTTGCGATCGTCATGGTGTTTCTCCCTGCGTTCGACGGTGATGGCTTCGTGGGGCGTTGCCGGGGGGTGCTGATGAGTAAAGCGGCCCGGAGGTGTACCCCACAAATCGTTCGGAGCGATTCTCAGGGTTCTCCGTGCTTCATCATCGAAAGCGTCCCCCGCGGGGTACAGCCCACCGACAGTCTGGTCCCCCAATCGGCCCTGGATCAAGCGGATAACGCCGTGTTTCCGGCGTTGCAGCCGTGTTTCACCAGCGTTTCCGATCGTGTACCCCAGGCGACTGCGTACTCCGGACATGCAAAAGGGGTACGTCCGACCGGATCAGTGCGATCTGGTCGTCGTACCCCGAATACCGAATGGGTGGGGGTCACCAGGAGGGTTCGAGCCACCCGTCCCGGCGCTTGGAGACCTCGAGGTCTGCGTCTCGGTCGAACTCGTCGTACTCGCTCTCGATGTCACCGACGAGGCTGCGGCCCGTGAAGGGATGTGCGGTGGTTGCCATGCGGACGATGCTCACCCCGGCACGCGTCGGCGAGGTGAACGGTGTGTGTCGGTCCGTCGGCGCTCAGACGTCGAGGTCGTCGACGTCACCCTCGTCGTCGAGGGGTCCGTCGTCACTGCCGACGGGCGAGACGGACGCCCCGGACGCCGGGTGTCCGAAGGCGTCCTCCACGTCGAGGTCGTCGAGGTCATCGACGCCGGCGGCGGACTCCGGGACGGTGGGCATGCGCGACAGGATCACACCGCGCGGTGAACACGGGGTGAAGTGGATCGTGCGCGGGCGGCTACTCGGCCGACGTCGGAGCCGGTGCGGGGCGACCGTGCTCCCGCTCGAAGCGGGCGCGCTCCTCGGCCTCGACCTTGGCGTACGCGGCTCGCTCGGTCCGGTCGGCACGCATGATCGCGCGCATCACGAACCAGAAGATCAGGCCGACGACGATGGTCGGCGTCAGGGCGAAGACGATCCCGCTTACGACTCCTTCAGGCACCCGAGCATCGTACCCCGGTGGACCGGGAGCTACTTGACCAGCGGGAACAGGATCGTCTCGCGGATGCCCAGGCCCGTGATGGCCATGAGCAGGCGGTCGATCCCCATGCCCATGCCGCCCGACGGGGGCATCGCGTGCTCCAGTGCCCGCAGGAAGTCCTCGTCGACGCGCATCGCCTCGAGGTCACCGCCGGCCGCGAGCTTCGCCTGCTCGACGAACCGCTCCCGCTGCACGACCGGGTCGACGAGCTCCGAGTACGCCGTGCCGAGCTCGAAGCCGCGAACGTACAGGTCCCACTTCTCGACGACGCCCGGACGGGTGCGGTGCTGCCGGGTGAGCGGCGAGGTGTCGACCGGGAAGTTCATCACGAAGGTCGGGCGGTCGAGCGAGTCGATGACGAAGTGCTCCCAGAGCTCCTCGACGTACTTGCCGTGCGTGGCGTGGGCGACCTCGACGCCCTCGGCCTCGGCGAGCGCCTGCAGCTCGGACAGCGGGGTCTCCGGGCTGATCTCGCGCCCCGCGGCCTCGGACAGCGAGCCGTACATGTCGATGCGGGGCCACTCGCCACCCAGGTCGTAGGTGCTGCCGTCGGGCAGGGTCACCTCGAGCGCACCACCGGTGACCGCGCGGGTCGCGTTCTGCACGAGCTCCTGCGTCAGGTCGGCCATCTGCTCGTAGTTGCCGTACGCCTGGTACGCCTCGACCATCGCGAACTCGGGCGAGTGCGACGAGTCGGCACCCTCGTTCCGGAAGTTGCGGTTGATCTCGAACACCCGGTCGATGCCACCGACGACGGCGCGCTTCAGGAACAGCTCGGGTGCGATGCGCAGGAACAGCTCGGTGTCGAACGCGTTCGAGTGCGTCACGAACGGTCGTGCCGAGGCGCCGCCGTGCTGGGTCTGCAGCATCGGGGTCTCGACCTCGAGGTACTCGTGCGCGGTGAAGGTCTGGCGGAGCGAGGCCATCACAGCAGCGCGGGCACGCACGGTGGCGCGGGCCTCGTCGCGGACGATGAGGTCGAGGTAGCGCTGGCGGACCCGCGTCTCCTCGTTGAGCTCGTTGTGCAGGTTCGGCAGCGGCAGGATCGCCTTCGCCGCGATCGCCCAGTCGTCGACCATGATCGACAGCTCGCCGCGGCGCGAGGAGATCACCCGGCCGTGCACGAACACGTGGTCGCCCAGGTCGACGAACTCCTTCCAGCGGGCGAGGGACTCGTCCCCCACCTCGGCCAGGGAGACCATCGCCTGGATGCGCGAGCCGTCGCCGGACTGCAGGGACGCGAAGCAGAGCTTGCCGGTGTTGCGCGAGAACACCACACGACCCGCGATGCCCACGACGTCCTGGGTCTCCTCGCCGGTCTCCAGGTGCGCGTACTGCTCACGCACGGCCGGGATCGTCGTGGTGATGGGGAGCTCGGCGGGGTACGCCTCGATGCCCGACTCCAGCAGCTTCGCCCGCTTGTCGAGCCGGACCTGTCGCTGCTCGCTGGTCTCCTGCTCGGCCAGTGCGGCGGCGTCGGCGATCGCGGTGTCGGGGGTGACGGTCTCGTCGGTCATGCGGGTGCGGCTCCGATGGTCGTGGGGGTCGGGGGAAATGCTACCCGCGCCGCGGTCCCGCCCCCGAACCGTGCCCGCCCGAGACCGCGGTCACAACTCCCCGCCCGCACCACGCCCACCGGTCACGATCCGTCGGCTTGAGCACGCGCAGCCGACAGGTCGTGACCACTCGGCGGAACTGAGCGGGGAGTCGTGACCGCTCGAGCGCCCGGCCCCGACCTCCTCCCCGCGCCGCGGTCCCGCCCCCGAACCGCTAGAGCGTCGACTGCCCGTCGGCGGCGGTGAGCGCGTTGTCGACGGCGGAGCGGACGAGCGCACCGAGGACGCGACCCGGGTGTTCGACGCCGATGCCGGACAGGGTGCCTGCCGACTGGTCGACGATCGCGGTCGAGAAGCTCACGGCGGCCCGCACCGCATCGGCGTAGGCGGGCCGGTCACCCTCGGCCACGACGAACGGTTCGGCCCCCATCTCGACCACGAGCGCCTGCGCGATCGGCAGGACGGGCGCCGGGGCGGTCACCGCGCAGTACGCGTCGCGCAGCCGGGACAGGTCGACGCTCGTGCCCGTGAAGGCCATGGCGGGGTGGATCGCCAGCGGGATCGCACCGGCCGCCATCGCCGGGGCGAGGATGCCGACGCCGTGGTCCGGGCTGGTGTGCACGACGAGCTGCCCCGGCTGCCAGATCCCGGCGTCCGCCAGCCCCTGCACGAGCGAGGCGAGCTGGTCGTCCGGCACCGCGAGCAGCACGAGTTCGCTCCGCTCGACCAGGTCGGGCGTCGCGAGCACCGGGGCGCCGGGCAGCATGGCCTCGGCGCGGTCACGGCCCTCCTCGGACACGGCGGTCACCCCGACGACGGCGTGCTCCGCGTTCGCCAGGGCTGCTCCGAGGACGGGTCCGACCCGTCCGGCGCCGACGATGCCGACCCCGAGGCGCCCGGCCCTCATCGTGCGGCTCCGGTCGGTGGGACGTCGTCCCAGCCGGTAGGGACGGCGCCGGACCGGTGCGCCGCCTGCCCGGCGGGGGCTCCGGACCCGGGCACGGTGTCGGCGGCAGCGTGCGCGGCGGCCGCGGGACGGGCCTCCCGTTCGCGCCAGCGGTGCGTCGTGTCGACCGCGGCCGCCTCGACGGCACGCTGCGTCGTCTCCGACCACAGGCGCTGCGCGTCACGCGCGTCGAGCGCGCCGATGCGGGCCGAGACCGGACCGGCCACGGTGTGGACGTGGACGGCTGCGAGCCGCAGGGCACGCTCGAGGGGACCCTGCTCGACCTTGACGCTCTGCACCCGGGGAAGCGGCACGATGACGAGCGAGCGCCACACGGCACCGAGCCGCAGCAGCACCGCACCCTGCACGAACCGGTAGCCGTTGCGCCGGAACGCGAACGGACGGAGCCAGGCGCCACGGCGTGGGGAGTGCACGAAGCCGCCGCGGTCGCCCGAGGTGGTGAGGCTGTCGTCGACGACGTCCACGGCTTCGGCCGCCCCCTCGCGCAGGGCTTCCTGCGACGCCTCGGGGCCGGCGACGACGGTGCCGACGAGCCCGGGCAGGATGATGTCGAGGACCTCGCGGACGTCCGCCGTGGTACCGACGGGCAGCACGATCGAGGACACCTGCTGGTTGCTCGACGCCCCGTTGCCGGCGCTCGTCGCACGGTTGATGCGGATGTCCCACCAGCCGAACGGACGCCACAGCAGCGGCTGCGCGACGCTGACGGCGTGGATGCGGCCGGGCGGCAGCGTCTCGTTCGACGTCGAGACCAGCCCGAAGCCGATCCGGATGCCGTCGCGGGTCTCGGCGATCGTGTACTGCAGCGAACGGGAGAACTTGCGGACGTAGTAGCCGCCGGCACCGAGCACGGCGGGGAACAGCCCGAACAGCAGGCCGTACTCACCGGTGAGGGCGACGCTGACGATCATCGCGGCGATGACGAGCACCAGGAACAGCGTCGTGCCGGACAACAGCATCGAGGCGATGAGCCGCCCCGGGCGCACCTTGACGATGCGGGTCGCGTGCACGGCTGCCGGGTCGAGCTCGGGCGAGAACATCTCGTCGACGCGGTCCTGCAGCGCTCCGTGCGACTGCCGCGACGGACCGCCGTGGCCGTCGTCGTCCTTCGCGCCGGACGCCAGCACCAGGATCCGCTGCCGCAGGTCGTCGGCGGCGCGGGCCCCGAGGTAGGCGAGCTGCACGTTGGCGTCGTTGCCGGCCTGCGCGATCTCGAGCTTGGCGGTACCGAACACCCGGGGCACGAGCGGTCGCTGGATGTTGATGCCCTGGATCCGGTCGAGCCGGGCCTTGCGGTGGTTCCGGAACAGCACGCCCGAGCGCACCTCGACGATCTCCCCGGTGACGCGGAACTCGTGCATGCGCCAGGACAGGTAGAACAACCCGATCAGCACCACGAGCAGCACCACGATGCCGAGCAGGACCCAGCCGACGACGCCGTGCTCGTACACGTACCGGACCGGGTCACCGTCCTCCTGCTGCTCGCCCGGGATGAAGAACTCGACGAGCTGGTCACGCAGGCTGTTCAGCACGTAGCCGAGGATGACGATGAGGAAGATCCCGCCCTTGAGCAGCGGGGTGAGCGGGTGCAGGCGGTGCCACTCGCCGTCGGTCAGGGGCGCCGCAGCGGCCGCGTTGCCCCGGGTGGGCGGGGCGGGCGGAGCAGGGGGCGGGGTGCCCGGTCGGAAGGTCACGGACGACCCCTACAGTCCGGCGCGACGGGACTCGGCGAGCTCGACGAGGCGGTCGCGCAGCTCGTCGGCGTCCGCTGCCGGGACACCCGGGATCCGGACGTTCGTCGCAGCCGCGGCGGTGACGAACTTCAGCTCGCTCATGCCGAGCGCCCGGTCGAGCGGCCCGCGGGCGACGTCGACGAGCTGCATCCGGCCGTACGGGACCGCCGTGAAGCGCTGCCACATGAGGCCGCGGCGCACGACCAGGTCGTCGTCACGGAGCGCGTAGCCGATGGCCCGGACCCGTCGGGGCGTGAGCGCGGCGGTGATCGCCGTGGTGACCGCCACCACGATGCCGATGGAGAGCCAGACCGTGCCGGCCCCGGAACCGAAGCCGTCGGTGACGATCCCGATGAGGACGCAGCCCGCGGTGAGCACGACACCGATCACGAGCGTGGTGATGAGTTCGGTCCACACGAGCTTCGCGGACACCCGCTGCCAGGCGATCCCACCGAGGCCGAGGCCGGGCTCGTCGAGTCGTTCACGCGGCATCGCGGGCCTCCTGGGGTTGCTCGGTCAGTTCACCGTCGTCGAACCGTTGCGGGGATCGTCACGGTCGTCGTCGTCACCCGGAGGTGCGATGCACATGCGCTCCGCCACGAGTGCGCAGACCGTCAGGACGATCCCGCCCCCGACGGCGATCACGTTCGGCAGGGTCGAGCCTAGCGAAGGCGTCGCGGAACGGGTCAGCAGGTACAGCACGAGGCCGAGGGCGAACCCGCCGAGCAGCGTGCCGCAGATGCTGGACGCCTTCGCGAGCACGACGACCCGCGTCGCGTAGAGCGGGTCGACCGGCCGCTGGCGTCCAGCGCCGTCGCGCGCGTGCCGGCGCACCGGGCGTGCCATGAGCACGACGGCGACGCCGATGAACGCGAGCGTGACGCCGAGCGGGATCGAGAACAGGAACGTCGGCAGCTGGCGCGACGCCAGGACGGCGTCGAGTGCGAAGCCGGCGACCACCGTCACGACGGCGATGCTGATCAGCGTGGAGGCACGGGTGGGCTTCATGCGCTCGTCGCGCTCCCCGCAGGCCGGGAGGCCCGTGCCGGCTCCGCGAACAGGCGCGGCTCGTCGACGCGCTCGGTGTCGTCCCCCACCGCGGCGAGCAGGTCGGCCACCGGTCCGGCACCGGGCAGGACGGCCTCGGGGTCCGCGTCGAGCCATGGGGCGAGCACGAACGCGCGCTCCGCTGCCCGGGGGTGGGGCACGACCAGGGTGTCCGTGGCGATCCGCAGGTCGTCCACCGTGACGATGTCGAGGTCCAGGGTGCGGTCGCCCCACCGGACCGCGCGCGTGCGGCCGTGGGCGTCCTCGATGCCGTGCAGGGCGTCGAGGAAGGCCTGCGGCTCGAGGTCGGTGTCGACGACCACGACGGCGTTCCGGTAGCGGGGCTTCGACGTGTCGAGGCCGTCCAGGGTCACGGCGACCGACTCGACCTCGCGGCTCGAGGCCACCGGCCCGACCCCGGGCAGGGCGGCGATCGCGGTGGCGGCGGCGCGGAGCGTGCTCCCCCGGTCGCCGAGGTTCGCTCCGAGGGCGACGACGACCCGGTGGGTCATTCTTCTTCCTCGTCCGGCACCGTGGCGCCGCGGGCACGCCGGATGGTGATCGAGACGTCGGTGAACGGCACGGTGATCGGGGCCTGCGGCTTGTGCACCGTGACCTCGGTCGCGAGTGCGGCTCGGTGGGTCAGCACGGCCGCGGCGATGCGCTCGGCCAGGGTCTCGATCAGGTCGACCGGGTCGCGTTCGATCTCGGCGACGACCTGCTCGGCGAGGACGCCGTAGTGCACGGTGGCGTCGAGGTCGTCGCTGCCCGAGGCGGCGCGGGCGTCGAGCTCCACGGCGACGTCGACGACGAAGTCCTGGCCGTCCTCGCGCTCGTGGTCGAAGACGCCGTGGTGTCCGCGGGCGCGGACCCCGGTGAGTCGGATGGTGTCGTTCACGATCGAGCTGCCCTCCAGGCGTCCCAGACGTCGAGCACGGCACGGGTCGGTGCCGGGTCGTGCACGCGCACACCCCACGCGCCGCGTTCGGCGGCGAGCAGGCTGATGGCGGCGGTGGCGAGGTCGCGCTCCCTGGGCGGGGCACCCTCGGGGCTCCCGACACCGTCGAGGAACCGCTTGCGTGAGGCGGCGACGAGCACCGGCAGGCCGATCGAGGCGAAGCGCTCGTAGCCGGCCAGGATCTCCCAGTTCTGCACGCCGTGCTTGGCGAAGCCGAGGCCCGGGTCGATGACGACCTGCTCCTGCCGGACGCCGAGCACGATGAGTTCGGCGACTCGGAGCTCGACCTCGCGCCGGACCTCCTCGACCGCGTGGGTGTACTCGGCGTTGCGGTACATCCGGTCGCTGTGGCCGCGCCAGTGCATGACGACGAAGCCGACGCCCGTCGACGCCACGACCCGGGCCATGTCCGGGTCGGCGAGCCCACCGGAGACGTCGTTGACGATGGCGGCACCGAGGTCGACGGCACGCTCGGCCGTTGCGGCGTTCATCGTGTCGACGCTGACCGGGATGCCTTCGGCCACGAGCTGCTGCACGACCGGCAGCACCCGTTCCTGCTCGACCGGCACGGGCACGCGCTCGGAACCGGGGCGGGTGGACTCCCCACCGACGTCGATGACGTCCGCACCGGCGGCGACGAGGTCCCGTGCGTGCTGCACGGCGGCGTCGTAGGCCTGGTGCAGCCCGCCGTCGCTGAACGAGTCGGGGGTGACGTTGAGGATGCCGAGCACCCGGGTGCGCTCCTCGGCCGGACCACCGCGGTCACGGCGACGGCCGGTCACGACCTCGGGCACCGGCTGGGGTGCACGGAGGTCGATCGCGACCGTCGCCGGTTCGGCGGCGGCGGCGCGGGCACGACTCACCTCGGCGAGTCGACGCTCTCGTCGCGTCGGCAGCTCGGTCATGCCGGCCTACGCGGGGGCGATACCCGGGTTGCCGAACGGGCGACGACGGGTCTTCGAGGTCGACTCGGAGTCCGACGGGTCCGCTGCGGTCGAGGCGGCCTTGCCGGGCACGTCGATCGCGGGCAGGTTGCTGACCGGGCGCTTGTCGCTGGAGAGCCACTGCGGGCGCTCCGGCAGCTTGCGGACGTCCTTGAAGATCTCCACGAGCTCCGGGGCGTCGAGCGTCTCCTTCTCGAGGAGCTCGCCGGCCAGGCGGTCGAGGATGTCGCGGTTGTCGTTGAGCACCTGGTACGCCTCGTCGTGCGCTGCCTCGAGCAGGGCGCGGGTTTCGGCGTCGACCGTCTGGGCGATGGTCTCCGAGTAGTCGCGACCGGTGCCACCGCTCATGTCACGGCCGACGAACGGCTCGCTCGAGCCGGACCCGAGCTTGACGGACCCGACGGCCTGGCTCATGCCGTACTCGGTCACCATCTTGCGGGCGGTGCCGGTGGCCTTCTCGATGTCGTTCGAGGCGCCAGTGGTCGGGTCGTGGAAGACGATCTCCTCGGCGACGCGACCACCCATGGCGTAGGTGAGCTGGTCGAGGAGCTCGTTGCGGGTGACCGAGTACTTGTCCTCGAGCGGGAGCACCATCGTGTAGCCGAGGGCACGGCCGCGGGGCAGGATCGTGATCTTCGTGACCGGGTCGGTGTGCCGCATCGCCGCTGCCGCCAGGGCGTGGCCGCCCTCGTGGTACGCGGTGATCAGGCGTTCCTGGTCGGACATGATCCGGGTCCGGCGCTGCGGGCCGGCCATCACGCGGTCCACGGCCTCGTCGAGGGCCCGGTTGTCGATGAGCTGCGCGTTCGAGCGCGCGGTCAGCAGAGCTGCCTCGTTCAGGACGTTCGCCAGGTCGGCACCGGTGAAGCCCGGCGTCTTGCGGGCGAGCAGCTCGAGGTCGACGCTCGCGGCGAGCGGCTTGCCCTTCGCGTGCACCTCGAGGATCTGCTTGCGGCCGGCGAGACCCGGGGCGTCGACACCGATCTGGCGGTCGAAGCGACCGGGGCGCAGGAGCGCGGGATCGAGCACGTCGGGACGGTTCGTCGCGGCGATGAGGATGACGTTCGTCTTGCCGTCGAAGCCGTCCATCTCGACCAGGAGCTGGTTCAGCGTCTGCTCGCGCTCGTCGTTGCCACCGCCG
Organism: Curtobacterium sp. MCLR17_043; assembly: GCF_003224215.1. Classification (NCBI taxonomy): domain Bacteria; kingdom Bacillati; phylum Actinomycetota; class Actinomycetes; order Micrococcales; family Microbacteriaceae; genus Curtobacterium; species Curtobacterium sp. MCLR17_043. The sequence goes on from NZ_QKLH01000003.1 coordinate 103,257, forward strand.
ATGCCGGCACCACGGTGACGACCGACGGCGTCGATCTCGTCGATGAAGACGATGGCCGGCGAGTTCGCCTTGGCCTGCTCGAAGAGGTCGCGGACACGGCTCGCACCGACACCGACGAACATCTCGACGAAGTCCGAACCGGAGATCGAGTAGAACGGCACGCCGGCTTCACCTGCGACGGCGCGGGCGAGCAGGGTCTTGCCGGTTCCGGGAGGGCCGTACAGCAGCACGCCCTTCGGGATCTTCGCCCCGACGGCCTGGAACTTCGCGGGCTCCTTGAGGAACTCCTTGATCTCGTGGAGTTCTTCGATCGCCTCGTCGGCACCCGCGACGTCGGCGAACGACACCTGCGGGTTCTCCTTGTTGTTGATCTTGGCCTTCGACTTGCCGAACTGCATGACCTTCGAGCCGCCACCCTGGGCGCTCGAGAGCAGGAACCAGAACAGGGCACCGATGATCAGGAACGGCAGCAGGATGCCGAGCAGCGACAGGAACCAGTTGCCCTGGGCGACGCGGTCGTTGTAGCCGTCCGGCAGGTTGGCGTCGTTGACTGCCTGGACGACCTCTTCGCCGCGGGGCGTGGAGTAGTAGAACTGCTCCTGCTTGTCGCCGTCCTTCAGGACGAGGTCGACCCGCTGCTCGGTGGAGTTGATGGTCGCGGACGAGACCTTGTCATCGGAGAGCTGCTCGAGACCCTTCTGGGTGTCGATCTCTTGCGTGCTGCCCTGGCTGATGACGCTCCAGCCGATGAAGATGCCCGCCAGCGCGATCAGCACGTAGAGGTACGGGCCGCGGAAGATGCGCTTGAAGTTCATGTGATCCGGGCGCGAGTGCCCGACACCTTTCTCTGCCGAAGTTGCGTGCAGGTCAGCATACGGCCGCGATTCTGTGGCGAGAATGGGTGTCCTCTGCGGGCGAACTCACCCCCGGGCCAGAGTCGGCCGAGTGCGACCCGAGCGCGGCGGGCCGCCCGTCAGGAGTAGACGTGCGGAGCGAGGACGCCGACGCCGCGCAGGTTGCGGTAGCGCTCGTCGTAGTCCAGGCCGTACCCGACCACGAAGGCGTCGGGGATGTCGAAGCCCACGTACTTCACGTCGACCTCGACCTTGGCGGCCTCGGGCTTGCGCAGCAGGGCGACGATCTCGACGCTCGCGGCACCACGGGACTGCAGGTTCTGCTTGAGCCACGACAGGGTCAGACCGGAGTCGATGATGTCCTCGACGATCAGGACGTCGCGCCCGTGCAGGTCGGTGTCGAGGTCCTTGAGGATCCGCACCACGCCGGACGACTTCGTGCCGGAGCCGTACGACGACACCGCCATCCAGTCCATCCGCGCCTGCATCTTGAGGTGGCGCGAGAAGTCCGCCATCACCATGACGGCACCCTTGAGCACCCCGACGAGCAGCGGGTCGCGGCCCGCGTAGTCGGCGTCGACGACCGCCGCGAGCTCGGCGAGCTTCTCGTCGATCTGCTCGGGGGTGAAGAGCACTTCGGACAGGTCTGCCTGGACGTCGGAGAGTTCCACCACGCCAGCCTAACCGGCGCTGAACTCGATGCGGTCGCCGGTCCGCGTGGCACGGACGCCCGGCAGGTCGATCGGGCCCTGTCCGCTCCAGTCCGTGACCAGCCGGCAGACCTCGAGCGTCTGGACGCGCGACAACGTCACCCCGAACTCGCTCTCCACCGCCAGGCGCACGAGTCGCTGCCGGAGCGCCGGCGGGTTCGCCCCGAGCGCCCGCACCGACAGCGAGATGCCCGCCTCGGAGTGCTCGGCGATGTCCTCCGCGATCTCCTCGGCGAAGTGGTCCAGCGCCGCGGAGTCCTCGCGCAGCTGGTCGGCCGTGCGGGCCAGGGCCTCGGGCACCCCGGCACCGAGCTCCCGTTCGAGCACCGGCAGCAGGGTGTTCCGCACCCGCACCCGTGCGTACGCGGGGTCGTCGTTCTGCGGGTCGCGCCACGGCGCCAGCCCCGCTGCGGCGCACGCCTGCCGGGTCACGTGGCGCCGGACCGACAGGAGCGGCCGGCCGTACGCCGGACCGCCGTCGCGTCGGGCGAGCGGTTGCATGCCGGACAGGCTGTCCGGCCCGCTGCCGCGCAGCAGGCCGAGCAGCACCGTCTCGGCCTGGTCGTCCAGGGTGTGGCCCAGCAGCACCAGGGGTGACCCGGTGGCGGCGGCGACCTCGGCGATCGACGCGTGGCGGGCCTCCCGGGCGGCGCCTTCCGGACCACCGTCGGAGCCGACCGTGACCCTGCGGACCGTCACCGGGTCCAGTCCCAGCTCGGATGCCTGCCGGGAGGCGCGGCTCGCGACCGCCTCGGAGCCCGCCTGGAGCGCGTGGTCGACGACCACTGCCCCGGCCCGCAGACCCTGCTTGCCCGCTTCGAACGCGGTGGCCGCCGCCAGGGCGAGGGAGTCCGGTCCGCCGCTCAGTGCGACGAGGACCAGGTCGCCTGCGGCGACCACGCCGTCGTCGACGGCTGCGGCGAGCAGGTCGCGGACCGCCAGGCGGGTCTCGGCGACGGCGGGGTCGAGCCGGGGACGCGGAGAGTTCACCCGGTAACGTTAGCCGCGCTTTCGCAACACACGACAGTCCCCGAAGCAGACACAGGAGCGCAACATGGCCGCGTACGACGTCGTCGTCGAGATCCCCAAGGGCAGCCGCAACAAGTACGAGGTGGACCACGAGACCGGTCGCGTCTACCTCGACCGCGTGCTGTTCACCTCGTTCGTCTACCCCACCGACTACGGGTTCTTCGAGAAGACCCTGGCCGACGACGGTGACCCCGTGGACGCGCTGCTGCTGCTCGAGTTCCCGACGTTCCCCGGCGTCGGCGTCAAGGTCCGCCCCGTCGGCGTCTTCAAGATGAGCGACGAGGCCGGCAACGACGAGAAGGTCCTCGTCGTCCCCGCCAAGGACCCGCGCTGGGCGCACATCCAGGACATCTCGGACGTGCCGGAGCAGACGAAGGCCGAGATCGCGCACTTCTTCGAGCGCTACAAGGACCTCGAGCCGAACAAGTGGGTCAAGGCCGAGGGCTGGGGCGACGCCGCCGAGGCCGAGCGCATCGTGCAGGCCGGTCAGGCCGCGTACGTGCCCGGCTCGCACTGACGATCCCCTGACGACGAACGGCGCCCGCTCTCCTTCCGGAGGGCGGGCGCCGTTCTGTGGTGCTGCTGTCGCGCGGGGCGGGGCGTGCGGGGGCGCGCCTGGTGGAAACGGGCGTACCGGGTGGAAACGGGCGTACCTGGTGCGTTGATCCGTGCAGGTACGCCCGATCTCGCTTGGTACCGCAGCCGCTCTGGGAAAGAACGGGCACTCCGGGAGCGGGCTACAGGGAACCGCTCGGGCGGGCGACGTACGGCATGAGCTGGTTCGGCAGCCAGATCGCGCGCTCGACGACGCCGACGCCGGGACGCGCGGCCTCGACCATGGTGCCGTAGCTCGTCACGATCGAGTCGTGGTACGCCCCCGAGGCCGTGCCGTTCGACGAGTAGAACAGGATGTCGCCGGGCTGGCGCTGGGACAGCGGGACGAGGCGGCCGATCGACTTGAAGTAGTTGTACTGCCAGACCACGTTGTGTCCGCCGGTCGCGATGCCCTGCGAGCTGTAGGCCATCATCACGAGGCCGGAGCAGTCCCAGGTGTTCGGGCCGGCGCCGGTCAGGACGTACGGCTCGCCGAGCTGGGCACGGGCGAACGCGATGGCGCCGGCGGCCTTCGAGGGGCTGCTCGGGGCCGGAGCGGGGGCGGGTGCCGGAGCGGGCGCCGGTGCCGGTGCAGGGGCGGGTGCCGGCTTGCTCGGAGTGCTCGGCTTGCTCGGGGTGCTCGGCTTCGCGGGGGTGCCGGGGTTCGACGGGGTGCTGGGCTTGGACGGCGTGCTCGGCACGGCCGGGGTGGAGGTCCCGCCGCCGGTGCTGCCGGTGCCGCCCGTGTTGCCGGTGTTGCCACGGCTCGTGCCGCCGCCGGTGGCGTTCCCGGTGCCGGAGCCGTTCCCGGTGCCGGCGTCGTTTGTCTGCTTCGCGATGGCGGCCGCGGCGGCCTTCGCCTGCTGCGCACTCCAGTACGCGGTCTCCGTCGCGACGCTCGTGCCCTTCAGGTACGCGAGCTGGCGCAGGACCTCGGCCTGCTGGTCCTGTTCCTTCTGCACCCGGGCCTGGGCGCCCGCGGCCACGTCGTTGGCCGTCGCGAAGGTGGTCTTCGTCGCCTCGGTCGCCTTGCTCAGGGCCTTCTCGGCCGCGGACTGCTGGGCGGCCAGGGACTCGACGGTCTTCTGGTCGGCGCGTGCCTCGGCCAGGACGGTCGCGGAGCGCTCGGACAGGTGCGACATCGTGCCGACGCGGTAGAGCAGGTCCTTCGAGTCCGACGAGTCCATGAGCATGGTCGTCGACAGGTCACCGCCGCCCGTGCGGGACAGCTCGACCACGAGCCCGGCGACCTGACCGGCCGAGTCGTCCGCCCGGGCCTTCGCACGCTTCGACTGCGCGGACAGGTCGGCGAGGGTGTCCTTCGCCTCCTGCTGCTGCGACGCCGCGAGGGCGTACGCCTGCCCGGCCTGCTGCTCGGCGACACCGGCCTGGTCGGCGGCGTCCTGCAGCGTGCCGAGCCGGTCGCTCAGCTCGTCGACCGTCTGCTGGGCGTCGGCGGCATCCGACTTGGCGGCCTTGACGTCGTCCCAGGACGGAGCCGAGGGTGCGGCCTGGGCCGGTCCGGCGATGACGACCGACAGGCCGATGCCGAGCACGGCGATGGTCGCGATCCCGCAGGAGAACGAGCGAGCGGAGGTGGTCATGACGTGGGTCGACGCCTTCTGGTGGCGCTGATGCTCATACCGAGATCCCCCGCGCTGCCATGAAGGGGACCGGGTCGACGGCAGCGCCGTTGATCCGGGTCTCGAAGTGGAGGTGGCACCCGGTCGACCAGCCGGTCGAGCCGATCTTGGCGATCTGCTGTCCGGCGGTGACGTGCTGTCCGGCGGTGACCATGATCCCGCCGTCGACGACGTGGCCGTACGCGGTGGAGATGCCGCCGCCGTTGTCGAGGATGACCTCGTTGCCGTACCCGCCACCGTTGCCGGCGAAGGTGACGGTGCCGTCGTGCGCCGCGTAGATCGGGGCGTAGCAAGCCGGGGCCAGGTCGACGCCCGCGTGCAGGGCGCTGACGTGCGTGTAGGGGTCGACGCGGTAGCCGTACGGGCTGGTCTGGAACCCGCCGGCGGGTCGGACCCACCCGGCCGGGTTGGCGCTGCCGCCACCGGTGCCGCCCTGGCTGGTCGCCGCGGCCTTGGCTGCTGCCTTCGCGGCGGCTGCTGCGAGGCGGGCCTGGCGGGCCTTCTCGGCAGCGACGCCCTTGCGGTAGTCGGCCTCGACGCCGCGCTGCTTCGAGGTGAGCGCGGTCAGCTGCGCCTCGAGCCGGGCCTCGTTGTCGTTCTGGGCGTCCACCGCGGTCTGTGCGGCGTCGGCGGCACCCTGGGCCTGCTGCATCTTCGACTGTGCGGCGTCGGCCAGGTCCCCGAGGGCCTGCTTGGCGCGGTCCGCCTTGTCGGCGAGGCCCTGGGCCACACCGCGGTCCTGCGAGGCCTGCGCGTAGATGCCCTCGGACTGCTCGCTGAGCTTCGACATGGCGCCGAGCTCGTAGAGCAGGTCGCCGGAGTCGGACGGGTGCGTGAGGATGTCCGTCGTCACGTCGTCACCGCTGGTGCGACCGAGCTGGGCGGCGAGCTGACCGGCCTGCTCCTCGGACCGTGCGGCGGTCTGCTTGGCCTCATCGGCCTGCGACTGGAACTTCTTCTGCTTGAGCGTCGCCTCGTCGTACTTGTTCTGCGCGGCCTGGTACGCCTCGCCCGCGGCCTGTGCGGCCTTCTGCTTGGCAGCGGCCTCGCTCTTCAGCGATGAGATGAGCGACTTGATCTCGCTGACCTTGGCCTGCTGGGCACTGGTCGACGACTTCGCCCGCTGCACCTCGTCCCAGCTCGGGTAGCTCGCGGCGCTGGCGGACGACGCCGGGGCGAGGACCGCGAGCGTGCCGGCTGTGAGCGCGACGGCGACCGCGGCGGCGATCAGGCGGCTGCGGGAGCGGAGGGACAAGGGAGTGGAGGTCGACATGTATCTCGATTTCGTAACAGCGCGGCAAGGCTCACGCACGTAACACTGTTAACAGGTGCAACAGTAACAACAGGGGTCGCAGGCTCGACAGCCCCTCGGACGAGGGGTGCGGCCGCCGACGATGCTCGCACCGACAGCATCGGAGACCCGTGCGCTGACGGCGCGACACGCCGGGGATGCACGGTTGGCGGGGTCGGATTTGTGAAACCCGGGGGGCATCCGTATGCTTGTCCATCGGTAGCGCGATGCACTGCTTGCGGCCCTATCGTTTAGTGGCCTAGGACACCGCCCTTTCACGGCGGCAGCACGGGTTCGAATCCCGTTGGGGTCACTCCTTGAGTGAGCGAGCAAGTAGTACTGAACAACACCACAGCAATTCAATATGGCCCTGTAGCGCAGCTGGTTAGCGTGCCGCCCTGTCACGGCGGAGGTCGCGGGTTCAAGTCCCGTCAGGGTCGCCACGGCTGGATAGCTCAGTTGGTAGAGCGTTCGACTGAAAATCGAAAGGTCCACGGATCGATGCCGTGTCCAGCCACCGGTGAAGGCCCCCTGCTTCGGCAGGGGGCCTTTTCCGTTGTCTGGCCGGTGTGACCTGCTCGCAAAACACCGGTGTTCGCGCATCGAGCCGCGGCATGCGCGTGTTCAACGGGCGAACACCGGTGTTTTGCGGACTGCCTACGCCTCGCGGGTCTTCGGGCTGCTGTCGTTCGTCTTCGCCGGGTCGCGCTCGACCACCGCGCCCAGGGCATCGTCGATCCGTGACATGAGCTCTGCCGGGATCGTGACGCCGGCAGCGCCCGCGTTGTCGTGCACCTGCTCCGGACGCGAGGCACCGATGATCGCCGAGGCGACGTTCTCGTTCTGCAGGACCCAGGCGACCGCGAGCTGCGCCATCGACAGGTTCAGCTCGTCGGCGACCGGCTGCAGCTCCTGCACCGAGGACAGCACCTCGTCGCGCATGAACCGCTTGATCATGTCCGCGCCGCCCTTGTCGTCGGTCGCGCGGGAGCCCTCGGGCAGCGGCTGACCCGGCTTGTACTTGCCGGTGAGCACACCCTGGGCGATCGGTGACCAGACGATCTGCGAGATGCCGAGTTCCTTCGAGGTGGGGACGACCTCGTCCTCGATGACCCGCCACAGTGCCGAGTACTGCGGCTGGTTCGAGATGAGCTGGAAGCCGAGGTCCTTCGCGAGCGCCGCCCCCGCACGCAGCTGGTCCGCGGTCCACTCGCTGACGCCGACGTACAGGACCTTGCCCTGACGCACGATGTCCGCGAAGGCCTGCATCGTCTCTTCGAGCGGGGTCTCGTGGTCGTAGCGGTGCGCCTGGTACAGGTCGACGTAGTCCGTCTGCAGCCGCTGCAGCGAGCCGTCGATCGACTCGAGGATGTGCTTGCGGGACAGTCCGGTGTCGTTGTGGCCCTTCGGACCGGTCGGCCCGAACACCTTCGTGGCGATCTCGAGGGACTGGCGCCGCTCCCCCTTGAGCGCTTCGCCGAGGACCGTCTCCGCGCCGGTGTTGGCGTAGACGTCGGCGGTGTCGAACGTCGAGATGCCGACCTCGAGGGCTGCCTTGACGCAGGCGATCGCCGCGTCGTTCTCGACCTGGGATGCGTGGGTGAGCCAGTTGCCGTAGGTGATCTCGGAGACCTTGAGGCCCGAGTTGCCGAGGTAGCGGTACTCCATGTGCGTGTCACTCCTGTCGTGGGGCGCGTCGGTGCGACCCGAACCGTGACGGTAGTCCGACGTCGTCGGCGCGCACTCGGCAAGGCGGCGCGGCGCTGTACGCTGATGTTTCAGAAACGGTCGGCAAAGACGAAACCCCGGCGATGTGGCCTAAGCCAGTGATCGTTCCGGGGTCTTCGATATATGAGTTTACGGGGCGAGCGTTCGATGTCAACTGGAGGTCGCGTGGAGCCGGCGGACGTCGTGGACCTACTGACCCGGGAACGCCTTCGTTCCTACTTCCACGCTGTGCCCGACGACGCACGCGCTGTCGGGCTCTACGAATGGAACATGCGAGCTGCAGCTGCCGTGATGGAGCTGACCGGGGCGGTCGAGATCGTGGTGCGCAACGCCGCAGACGTGCAGCTCCGCGCTTGGGCAACTGCTCGTCACCCCGGCTCATCCTGGCTCGACGTCGTTCCCCTCGACGCACAGGGCAAGAACGATCTGGTCGTCGCGCGACGACGTGCCACGCGAGGGGGGAAACGAGCAGAAGTGCACGGGCGAGTCGTCGCCGAACTGAGCTTCGGGTTCTGGCGGTACCTGTTCGAGTCTCGTTACCTGACGGCCCTGTGGACACCGGCACTCCACCGCGCGTTCCCACACGGCCCGGCGGATGCGCTGACTCGCCAGCGCGAGGTTCGGACACGTATGCAGCAGCTGCACTTCGTGCGGAACCGCGCCGCGCACCACGAGCCGACCCATGGGCGTGATCTTCGGCGGGACCACGATTACGCGATCGAACTGCTCGGATGGATCCACCCCGGCGCCGCGGCTTGGGCACAGGACGTGACGATGCTCGGCACGGTGCTCGGTGCCCGACCCAGCATCTGAGGGGCAGGATCGGAGGGGTTCGGCGCAGGGCTGCGCCGCGGAGAGCGAGGGAGCATCCATGACCGGAGCGAGCGTGTTGTTCATCGGCGGGAGCGGCGTCATCAGCGCCGCCTGCGTCCGGGAAGCCGTCGAGCAGGGGTTCGACGTGACCGTGCTCAACCGGGGGACCACCGGGGGCAGGCCGATCCCGGAGGGTGTGACGCGCCTCCAGGCCGACGTGTCGGACCGCAGCGCACTGGCGGACGCACTCGGCGACCAGCGCTTCGACGTGGTCGTGAACTGGATCGCCTTCACGCCGGACCAGGTGCAGGCCGACGTCGACTTCTTCGCGGGGCGGACGCGGCAGTACGTGTTCATCAGCTCGGCCTCGGCGTACCAGACGCCGGCGACGCACCTGCCGATCACCGAGTCGACGCCGCTGAAGAACCCGTACTGGCAGTACTCGCGCGACAAGATCGCGTGCGAGGAGCTGCTGATGGAGGCGTACCGGGAGCAGGACTTCCCGGTGACGATCGTGCGGCCGTCGCACACCTACGACGAGACGAAGCTGCCGCTGACCGGCGGCTGGACCGCGGTCGCTCGGATGCGTGCCGGCAAGCCGGTCATCATCACCGGCGACGGCACCTCGCTGTGGACCCTGACGCACAGTCGCGACTTCGCGGTCGGGTTCACGGGGCTGCTCGACCGGGCCGAGGCGATCGGTGAGCCCTTCACGATCACGAGCGATGAGGCCCCGACGTGGAACGCCATCGCGCACGAGATCGCGGCGGCGGCCGGGGTCGAGGGCCTGCGGATCGTGCACGTGCCGGCGGACGCGATCAACGCCGTCGACCCTGAGTGGGGCGCGGCGCTGCTCGGCGACAAGGCGAACAGCTCGGTGTTCGACAACAGCAAGGTCCGGTCGCTCGTGCCGTGGTACCGGCCGCGCACGACCTACCGGCAGGGTGTGCGCGAGGTCATCGCCTGGTACGAGGCGCACCCCGAGGAGCAGGTCGTCGACGAGCGGCTCGATGCCCTGATGGACGAGCTGGCGGCGCGCTGGGCGGTGTGAGCCGCACTTGGTGAGCAGAAATGGTCGGGTGCCGTGTGGCGACCCGACCATTTCTGCTCACGAAACGCCCGCGTCAGGCGCGCGCGGCGAGCACGTCGGCCAGGGTCCCGATCGCGAAGCGCACCTCGTCGTCGGTGACGACCAGGGGCGGCGCGAAGCGGATCGTCGACCCGTGGGTGTCCTTCACCAGGAGCCCGCGGTCGGCGAGGTCCTTCGAGATCGCCTTGCCCCTGCCGAGCGCGGGGTCGATGTCGATCCCGGCCCAGAGTCCGGCGACCCGGTGCGAGACGACACCCTTGCCGAGCAGGTCGTCGAGCAGCCCGCGCAACAGCGGTTCGCCGTCGAGGGCCCGCTGCTGGAACGTGCCCTCACCGAGCATCGCCACGACCTCGGCACCGACGGCTGCGGCGAGCGGGTTGCCGCCGAAGGTCGATCCGTGTTCGCCGGGGCGCAGGACGCCCAGGACATCGCGCGAGCCCACCACCGCGGACACCGGCACGATGCCGCCACCGAGGGCCTTGCCGAGCGTGATCAGGTCGGGGCGCACCCCGACGCGCTGCACCGCGAGCGTGTGCCCGGTGCGACCGAGGCCGGACTGGATCTCGTCGGCGATGAACAGCGCACCGAACTCGTCGCAGACCGCCCGGACGTCAGGAAGGTAGGACTCCGGCGGGATGACCACTCCACCCTCGCCCTGGATCGGCTCGAGCAGCACGGCGACGACGGTCTCGTCCATCGCCTCGCGCAGAGCCGCAGCGTCGCCGTACGGCACCGTGCGGAAGCCGGGCGTGAACGGCCCGAAGTCATCGTGGGCCGATGGGTCGTCCGAGAACGAGATGATCGTCGTGGTGCGCCCGTGGAAGTTCCCGGACGCGACGATGATCGTCGCCCGCTCGGCCGGCACGCCCTTGACCCGGTAGCCCCAGGCGCGGGACACCTTGATCGCGGACTCGACGGCCTCGGCACCGGTGTTCATCGGCAGGACCATCTCGGTCTCCGTCAACGCAGCCAGTGCTGCGGCGAACGGCCCGAGCTGGTCGTTGACGAACGCGCGGCTGGTCAGCGTCACGCGGTCGAGCTGCGCCCGTGCGGCGTCGAGCAGCCGCGGGTTGCCGTGGCCGAAGTTCACCGCCGAGTACGCGGCGAGGCCGTCCAGGTACTGCTTGCCGTCGACGTCGGTGACGGTCGCTCCGGCACCCGACGCGATGACGACGGGCAGCGGGCTGTAGTTGTGCGCGAGGGCGCGGTCCTCGACGGCGAGCGCCGCCGCGGTGTTGACCCCGAGCGACGCTGCCGCCGACATCAGCTGACCCCGAGCGAACGCGCGACCGAGGTGCCGGTGCCGACCGGGTGCAGGTCGAGCGTGCAGCACTTCACGCCGCCACCGCCGAGCAGCAGCTCGGACAGGTCGACGCCGATCGGGTTGTAGCCCTTCTCGCGCAGCTGCTCGGCGAACCGAACAGCCCGGGCGGCGATCACGACGTTGTACCCGTCGGAGTAGGAGTTCAGGCCGAGGATCGCGGCGTCCTCCTCGGTGGCGATGATCGCGTCCGGGAAGCGCTCGCGCAGGATCGCCAGCGACGGCTCGTCGAAGGCGCTCTCCAGGTACGCGATGTTGCTCGTCCCGTCGACGGCGGGCTCGGGGTCGAGCACGGCGATGGCGGTGTCGAGGTGGTAGAAGCTCGGGTTGATGAGCTTGAGCGTGACGACCTCTCGGCCGTAGATCTTCGCGAGCTCGTCGTGCGAGGTGCTGTCCGACCGGAAGCCGGTGCCGGCGAAGATCGTGTCCCCGATGAGCAGGAAGTCACCCTCGCCCTCGTTGGTCTGCTCCGGCTCGGCGACGGTCAGACCGGCCTGGCGGAACCAGTCCATGTACGCGGGGCCCTCGGGCTGGCGCTCCGGGTACTGGAACTTCGCGCCGTACGCGATGCCGTCGAGGACGAACCCGCCGTTGGCCGCGTAGACCATGTCCGGTAGGCCCTCGATCGGGTCGATGTACGAGATGTCGAAGCCGAGCTGCTCGTAGACGGCGACGAGCGACTCCCACTGCTCGACGGCCTTCGACGTGTCGGTCGGCTCCTCCGGGTGCATCCACGGGTTGATCCGGTAGCTCACGGTGTAGAAGTCCGGCTTGCACATCAGGATCGTGCGCTTGGTGGCGACACGGGCCGGGGTGGCGACGGACTCGGGGGCGGGTGCGGTGTTCGACATCAGTCCTCCTGGAAGGGACCGGGGCCCGAGCCTGCCAGGAACCGAAACGGAACGAGGAGAAGAGCTCCGGTGAGATGCAGGCTCACTCACCGCAGCGGACCAGGTCGACGCCGAGTCGATCCTTCCACAGACCGTCCGGCAAGTGCAGTACCGGGGCTCTGGCAGCTTGACACCCGTTCGGGTGACGCACGTTTCGTGCGCGAGACCCACCAGCCTCGCAACAAGTCCGCGTACGATGGGGACAAATGGATACGCTCGACCACCGCATCCTGGATCAGCTCCGGGACAACGCCCGCGCCGGCTACGGCGACATCGGGTCGGTGGTCGGACTCTCGGCCTCGGCCGTCAAGCGCCGTGTCGACCGGCTGGTCGGTGACGGCGTCATCCAGGGCTTCACGATCAAGGTCGACCCCGCCGTCGAGGACCGCGGCACCGAGGCCTGGGTCGAGCTCTACTGCCGCGGCACCGTGTCGCCCGACGAGCTGCGTGCCCTGCTCGACACCGTCCCCGAGGTCATCGACGCCGGCACGGTCACCGGCAGCGCCGACGCCGTCGTGCACATGCGTTCGAAGGACCTGTCCGCGCTCGAAGAGGCGCTCGATAAGGTCCGCCTCGCACCCCAGGTCGACCACACCCGCTCAGCGATCGTGCTCTCCAAGCTCGTCAGTCGAGAGACCGCGTAACGTCCCACGCATGGGACGGAAGACGGTCTGGAGGCGCGACTCGGCACCCACGGGATCGCGTCCGGCCCGGCAGCTGGTCACCGCTGCGGGCCTCGCCTACGTCGCGAACTGCCTGTGGGGCACCGCGGTCGCCGTGCGGCTGATCCGCACGAAGAAGCTCCGCGTCGTGCACCACGGGCTGTTCGTCGTGACCGCGACCCTGACCGGTGTCGCCGCGACCACCCCCGTGTGGACACGCGACCGGACCGCACTGTTCCTGCTGCCGGCACTCGTGCCCCTGGCGGTCGCTCCACGCTCGAATCCGCGCTCCGGAGCACACTGGAGGGTCGCGGTCGCCGCCGCACCGTCCTACCTGGGGGCCGTGCTCGCACGCAGGCGATCAGAGAGGTGAGCAGTGGAGCTGTTCGAGGCCATCCGACGACGACGCACGACGAACGGGCCGTTCCTGCCCGATCCGGTGTCGGACGAGCACCAGCGACTGCTCATGGAGCTCGCCGGCCGGGCGCCGTCGCAGCTCAACAGCCAGCCGTGGCGCTTCGTGCTGATCGAGGAACGCCAGACGATCGACCGCGTCGCCGAGATCAGCGGCAGCTCGATGACCCGCACCATGGCCGAGGGCACGTTCTTCGAGCGGTACAAGCCGTACTTCCGGTTCTCGAAGGCCGAGATGGACGAGCGGCGCGACGGCATGCTGTTCGACAAGCTCCCCGGGCCGCTGCGGCCGTTCACGAAGCAGGTGTTCACGAAGCGCGGGCAGCTGCTCATGAACACGCTCCGGGTGCCGCAGACCCTGGGTGAGGAGAACCGGAAGCTCGTCGCCGGGTCGCCGCTGCTGCTCGGCGTGCTGCTCGACCGCCACGAGTACCGGAAGGAGGAGCTGTCCGGCTTCTACTCGGTGTTCAGCATGGGCGCGGCGATGGAGAACATCTGGCTCGCGACGACCGAGCTCGGCCTGGGGATCCAGTTCGTGTCCTTCCCGATGGAGACCCCCGGCGCGTGGGAGGAGATCGAGGGCCTGCTCCGCGTGCCCGAGTCGCTCGAGCTGATGGCCGTCTACCGGATCGGGTACCTGCCACCGGAACGACGACGGCCGGCCATCGACTGGACGTCGAGCGAGCGCAAGCGCCCCTCGCAGTACGTGTTCCGCGGCACCTGCGACACCCCGCAGCGCGGGTGGGACGACGCACCCGTCGCAGCCCACATCGAACCGGAGGCGACCACATCGTGACCGACACCCGACCCACCCAGACCGCTCCGGGCCTCCAACCCGTCGCCCCCGGCCTGCCGGGCCGCCCCTGGATCTCGCAGGACTGGCTCGACGTCGTCTTCGTGCACTGGCGCGTCGACGTGTCGGCGGTTGCCCCGCTGCTGCCGGCCGGCACCCGGCCCGACACGATGGCGCTCGACGGCACCGACGACGGGGTGACCACCTGGGTGGGCCTCATCGCGTTCCGGTTCGAGGACACGCGGTTCCCGCCGTTCTCGACCGGGAGCATCGGCGACTTCGTCGAGCTGAACGTCCGCGTCTACACGGTCGACGAACAGGGGCAGCGCGGGGTCGTGTTCCTGTCGCTCGACGCCGGCAAGCTCCTGCCGACCATCGGCGCACGCGTCGCGACCGGACTGCCGTACCGGTGGGCGGTCGCGGAGTCGCGCAGCGGTGACGGCCGCGTGGGGTACGCGATGCGGCGGCACGGCACCCACCTGCGGTCGATGCTCGACGTGCGTGTGGGCGAGGCGCTCGACGAGCCGGGGCCCCTCGAGACGTTCCTGACGGCTCGGTGGGGCATGCACGTGCACCGGGCCGGACGGACGCGGTTCTGGCCGAACGAGCACGAGTCGTGGCCGTTGCACCTGGCCTCGGTGGTGTCGCTGCGGGACGACCTGGTCGGGGCTGCCGGGCTGCCCTTCGGGCTGACGGAGCTCGAGCCGGACTCGGTGCTCTACTCGCCGGGGGTCACGACGCGGTTCGGTCGGGGGCGCTGAGGGCGGACGACGTCAGTCGTGGGGTGACCGACGCGCGACGACGAACTGATGGACGGCCATCAGGGCGCTGATCACCGCGAAGGCAGCGCCGAACGTCCAGAAGGTGCTCCGGTAGTCGGGGAGATCAGCGAGCGTCAGGCCGAGGATCGCCAGGACGACGCAGCACACGGCGACCGCGAGTGCTGTCCACGCGACGACGAGGCGATCGATCCGCGGCACGGAGCGCGCGAAGCGGAACGCCGTCGGGACGCCAGCGAGCGCACCGAACAGGGCGCCGAAGGGGAACCCGACGGTCAAGGTGGTGACCGACACGATACCGACGCTCACGACCGCGACGACCACGCGGGTGACGTGGGACCGCCACGAGGCTCCGCGGCTCTGCTCGACGTACGCGCGCCGACCCGTCACGAACAGGGCAACTGCGCCGACGGTCGTCACCACTGCGGCGGACACCCCGACGACGAGCGCCAACGCACCACCGAAGGCGATCCCGAAGGCGACGTGTGCGGCGGCGAGGAGCAGCGCGAGGACCGGGTACAGCCAGACCTCGAGCGGCCGGGTCGGTGTGTTGATCACCCAACCGGGCGGCGCCTCCTCGGCGGGGCCGGCGGTGTCGGGGTCTCGGGTCTCCACCTGGCCATGATGTCCGATCAGAGCGTGCGCGGTTCGGTACGGCGACTTCGGGGGACAGCGGCTGAGTGGTGCACGGCCGACCGCAGGTACAAGGGAGCCATGACTCGAGTGGCAGTGGTGACCGGTGGATCCGCAGGACTGGGACGGGCGACCGTCCGGGAGCTCGCCGCACGGGGGTGGGACGTGGCCGTCCTGGCCCGCGGGCAGGAAGGCGTCGACGCCGCCGTCGCCGAGGTCGAGGCCGCCGGGCGCCGCGGGCTGGCCCTCGTCGCCGACGTCTCCGACCGCGACGCCGTCGAGGCCGCGGCCGACCGGGTCGAGCAGGAGCTCGGACCGATCGACCTGTGGGTGAACGGCGTGATGGTCGGGGTGTTCGGGAAGTTCCTCGACACCGCCCCGGAGGACTTCGAGCGGGCGCTGCACGTGACCTACCTCGGCTTCGTGAACGGCACCCGGTCGGCACTGTCGCGGATGGTCCCCCGCGGCCGTGGGCACGTGATCCAGGTCGGCTCGGCGCTCGGGTTCCGCGGGATCCCCCTGCAGGCCGCGTACTGCGGTGCGAAGCACGCGATCGTCGGGTTCACCGAGTCCGTCGTCTCCGAGCTGCGCGAACAGGGCAGCAAGGTCAAGGTGTCCCGCGTGGACATGCCGGCGCTCAACACGATCCAGTTCCAGTGGGTGAAGTCGAAGCTGCCGCACCACCCGCAGCCGGTCGCCCCGATCTACCAGCCCGAGGTCGGTGCCCGGGCCATCGCCGCCGTGGCCGAGCGGCCGCGCAGCCGCACCTGGGTGGGCGAGTCCACGGTCTACACGATCCTCGGCAACCGGATCAGCGGACGCTTCGCCGACTGGTACGCCGCCAAGACCCTGGTCGACGGGCAGCAGGCGCCGGACAAGAACGGCCTCGAGATGCGGGACAACCTGTACGAGCCGGTGCCGGGCGACCACGGTGCGCACGGGGTCTTCGACGAGTCCGCCCACGCCTGGTCGCCGCAGACCTGGTGGGTGGAGCACCGCCGGGTCGGCAACGGCATCATCGGTGCCGTGCTCGGTGCCGCCGGGGCCGCTGCACTCGTCGCGGGACGCCGACGATGAGCCGCCCGTCGTCGACCGTGAGTGGGGCAGCCATCGTCGAGCTGGCCCGCGCCGGGCTCGGCCTGTGGCACCTGAGCCGTTCGGTCCGAGGATCGGACCAGGCCGTCCTGCACGGTGTGCTCGGGGTCCGGCAGCTCGCACAGGCCGTCCTCGTCGCGCGGGCGGGTTCCGGCAACGCGCACACCCTGAGTGCCGTCGTGGACGCCCTGCACGGTGCGACGATGGTGCCGCTGGCCGTCGCCGATCCCCGTCGACGCCGGTTCGCGTTCGACCAGCTCTGGATCGCCGCCGTCCTGGCGATCGCAGAGGCAGCGGTCGTCGGTCGCGGAGGACGGCGCTGAGTGCTGTCGGGGGTGCTCGGTAGCGTCCCCGGCATGAGCACGATCTACTCCGTCGCGTCCTCGCTGGACGGCTTCGTCGCTGCGCCCGACGACGACCTCGACTGGCTGCTGCAGTTCGGGTTCGAGCCGTTCCAGGAGCACCACGACCGGTTCTTCGCGGGCGTCGGGGCGATCGCGATGGGGTCGACGACGTACGAGTGGCTGCTCGAGCACGACGACACGTGGGCGTACCCGGACCTGGCGACGTGGGTGTTCACCACCCGAGACCTGCCGGTGCCCGACGGCGCCGACGTGCGCTTCGTCTCGGGCGAGGTCGGCGACCACCAGGCCGACCTCGAGCGCGTGGCCGACGGCCGCGACGTCTGGGTCGTCGGCGGCGGACTGCTCGCGGCGCAGTACCAGCAGGCGGGCATCCTCGACGAGCTGCGGGTCACCGTGATGCCGGTCGCGCTCGGCGCCGGGGCACCCCTGCTGCCGGTCGCCGCACCGACGCCGGTGTACGAACTCGTCGGCACCACGCAGTTCGACGGCGGGGCGGTCGAGCTCCACTACCGTTCCGCAGCAACCGCGGCGTAGCGTCCGGAGCATGAGCGACAACGAGCAGACCGAGCCCGTCATGGACGGTGCCACCGATGCCACGAACCACGAGAAGCTGCAGGGTCTGATCGAGCAGGTCGACCACGACCACGCCGGTGAGGGCGCTGGCGCGATGGCGGACCGCCTGCGGGACCGCATGGACGAGACCGGCGTCGAGGACGAAGACGCGGGTGACGCCGAGGACTGATCCTCGAGTCACTTCGTGAGCAGAAGAGGTCGGGTCCCGTGTGGGGACCCGACCTCTTCTGCTCACGAAACGAAACGCACGAAGCGCAACGCGCGCGAAGCGCGACGCGCCTACACGCGCAACTCGGAGAAGTCGCTGTCGACGTCGCCGAACCGGTGCGCGGTGATCGACACCGACTGCTCGCGCAGGTACGGCAGCATCTCGATCACGCCGGCCTCGACCACGGGGTCGTCGTGGATCGCGACGTCGATGCTCGCACCCAGGGCTTCTTCGAGGGCCAGGGGGTCACCGCCGAGCAACCGGATCCGGGCGCCGGGACCACCGAACGCCGTGTGGGCCGGGCGGTCCTGCCCCTGCGACAACACGGCCTCGAGCGCGTCGACCGGCTGGTCGTCCTGGTCGGTGGACCAGTCCGCCTGGAACACGGCCCCCGACGACGCGCGGGCGTGGAACTCCTGGTCGGACTCCACCAGGTGGTCGACGACGTCGAGCGGCGACCGGTTCCCCGCGAGCAGCTGCGTGAGCGGGCCGGGCAGCGGCCGAGCCGTGCTGAGCAGGACGTGCGCACGTGCCGAGGTCGCGGCGACGAGCGTCCGGACGAGGTCCACGGTCGAGGCGTCCTCGGCCTGGCGCACGATGACCGACTGGGGTCGGTGGCGCAGCACGTTCCGCTGCACCACGAGCCCGGACAGGTCCCGCGACCGGAAGAGGGTCTCTCGTGCGTGCACGTCGCTCAGGGCCCCGGCGCGGACGCGGTCGAACTCCTCGAAGGACAGCCCGCTGCGTGCGGCCTCGATCACCGCGGTGACGCGCGGGGGCAGGCCGTGCAGCTGGATGCTCTTGTGCACGGTCCGGGGCGTGGGCAGCCAGCGACCGAGCGTCGCGACGTACATGGGCCCGCCGGCCTTGGTGCCGGTGCCGACCGAGGAGCCCTTCCAGCCGCCGAACGGCTGGCGCCCCACGACGGCACCGGTGATGCCGCGGTTGACGGAGAGGTTGCCGGCGCGGACGCGGGCCAGCCACTCGGACACCTCGTCGATGTCGAGTGAGTGGATGCCCGCCGTCAGCCCGAAGTCGGTGCCGTTCTGGATGGCGATCGCCTGCTCGAGGGTCTCGGCGCGCATGATGCCGAGCACCGGGCCGGAGTACTCGGTCTGGTGGAAGTCGCTGCCGGGGCGGACGCCGTCGCGGATGCCCGGCGACCAGAGCCGGCCGGAGTCGTCGACCGCCTCGGGCTGCACGAGCCAGGACTCCCCCGGCCCGAGTTCGGTCAGCCCCTGGCGAAGCGTGCCTTGCGGTTCGGCGATGAGCGGGCCGACCTGCGCCGTGGGGTCGTCCGGCCACGCGACCCGGAGTGTGCGGGTGGCGTCGACGAGCTGCCGCTGGAAGCGCTCGCTCTCACCCACGGACCCGACCAGGATCACGAGGGACGCCGCCGAGCACTGCTGTCCGGCGTGCCCGAAGGCGGACTGCACGATGTCCTGCACGGCCAGGTCGAGGTCGGCGCTCGGCGTGACGACGATGGCGTTCTTGCCGCTCGTCCCGGCGGTGAGCGGCAGCCCCGCACGCCACCAGCGGAACGAGCGGGCGGTGTCGGAGGAACCGGTCAGGATGATGCGGTCGACCGTGGGGTGGCCGATGAGGTCGCGGCCGAGTTCGTCCTCGGCCAGGTCGACGAGCTGCAGCAGCGAGTGCGGCACCCCGGCGTCCCAGAGCACGTCGGCGAGCACGGCGCCGGATCGCTTGGCCTCGGGCGCGGGCTTGAGCACGACACCGCTGCCCGCGGCGAGCGCCGCCAGCACACCACCGGCGGGGATGGCGACGGGGGAGCTCCACGGCGGCACGACGACGGTCAGCCGCGGCGGCACGTACCGCGCGCCCTCGATGTCCCCGAGGCGGCGGGCGCTCTCGGCGTAGTAGTGCGCGGCGTCGACGGCCTCGGTCACCTCGGCGTCGGCCTCGGCGAAGGTCGTGCCGGTCTCGGCGGCCATCACCTCGATCAGGTCGGCGCGGCGGGTCTCGAGTTCGTGCCCGATGAGGTCGAGGAGCTCGGCACGGTCGGACGGGTCCTGCCGCCCCCAGTTCACGCCGGCCTGGGCGGTGCGCGCCATGATCCGCTCGAGCTTGGAGCGGTCGGCGACCTTCGCACCGCGGATCGTCTGCGCGCCGAGCTGCGAGCGCGGCACCCGGCGCAGGACGTCGAGTGCCCAGGCCCGGTTCGCGGCGATGGACGGGTCGGTGTCGGGGGCGTTGCGGAACGCGTCGCGCAGGACCGGTTCGCCGAGCGCGCGGTGGCGGTCCTGCGTGCGGTGGGTGGCGGGGACGGGCTCGTCGAGTGCGGCGACTGACGCCAGGAACCGGCTGTGCTCCCGCTCGAAGACGCTGGCGTCGTGGTCGATGTCGGACGCGGCGGCGATGAAGTTCTCGGGGCTCGCGCTCTCCTGCAGGCGACGGGCCAGGTACGCGATGGCCGAGTCGAACTCGTCCGGCTGCACGACGGGCGTGTAGAGCAGGATCTGGCCGACGTCGGCCCGGACGGCCTGGGCGTGGGTGGACGCCATGCCGAGCAGCATCTCGACGTCGACGGCGTCGGTGACCCCGCGGCGCTGGGCGAGCACCCACGCGGTGGCGAGGTCGAACAGGTTGTGCCCGGCGACCCCGATCCGCACAGCGTCGGTGCGCTCGGGCGTCAGTGCGGCGTCGAGCAGCCGCAGGTACGCGGTGTCGGTCTCGCGCTTGCTGCCCCAGGTGGCGAGGGGCCACCCGTGCAGGATCGCGTCGACGTGCTCCATGGCGAGGTTCGCGCCCTTGACGAGCCGCACCGTGATCGGGGCGCCGCCGCGCGCCCGGCGTTCCTGCGCCCACGCGGTCAGCGCGTCGAGCGCTCCGGCGACGTCGGGCAGGTAGGCCTGCAGCACGATGCCGGCCGGCAGGTCGGCGAACTCGTCACGGTCGAGCAGCGCCCGGAACACGGCGAGGGTGACGTCGAGGTCGCGGTACTCCTCGATGTCGAGGTTGATGAACTTGGCGGGGCGCCCGGAGGCCGTCGGTGCCGCGGCCAGGCGGTAGAGCGGGACGAGCCGGTCGACGACGCGCTCGACGGTCTGGTCGAAGGCCCACGGCGAGGTCTGCGGCACGACGGCGCTCACCTTGATCGACACGTGGTCGACGTCCTCGCGGGCGAGCAGGTCCATGGTGCCCTGCAGGCGTCGGTCGCTCTCGGCGCTGCCGAGGACGGCTTCGCCGAGCAGGTTCACGTTCAGTCGCGTCCCCGGACCGCGGACCTTGGCGAGGGCCGGGCCGAGCTTGCTCGTGCTCGCGTCGATGACCAGGTGCCCGGTCATCCGGCGCAGGATCCGGCGCGCGGTCGGGATCACGGCCCACGGCGCCATGGTGGCGAACCCGCCGCCGAGCGTCACCGCCCCGCGCAGGTACCAGGCGAGGAAGTCGGGGACGTCGCGGCTCAGCTGCTCGAGGTTCCGTGCCGCCACCCGGGGGTCTTCGGGGCGGATGACCTTGTCCACGAACCCCCGCGTGAAGTCGAGGCCCTGCTCGTCGCGCAGGACCTCGGCCAGACGGACCGCTCCCGGGTCGGGCTTCACCCCGGCGGACGCCGCCAGCCACCGGCGCACGAGCGCGACGGCGTCATCGGTGGTGTCCTGGAGGCGAGCGCTCGGCATCCCCCGATCGTATGCCGCACGTCCGACGCGACCTCGGAGCACGCCGTACGTCGGCCAGGAGTCATCCGAGCGGATGAAAGGGCTCGCGGCGCGGTCCGATCGTCCGCCCGGTGGATACGCTGGTCGGCATGTCGACGGAGGGCAACGGTGGCCACGACTGGGCCACCTGGGACGCGTACCACGACGCCTGGCGACGACTCGACCGGGCGCTCGACCGGGCCGTCCAGGCGGGCGCCGGCATCTCCGTCCCCGAGTTCGAGATCCTGATCGGCCTGCACCGCGACCCCGACCACCGTCTGCGCGTCCGGGACATCGCCGCGGGGATCGGGTGGGAGAAGTCGCGGGTCAGCCACCAGGTCACGCGGATGGTCTCCCGCGGCCTGGTCGAGCGGGCGGACTGCCCGAGCGACGCCCGTGGCAGCTGGGTGGTGATGACCGCGGAGGGCCGTCGCGCGGTGCTCGCCGGCATCCGCGCGCACACCGGTGCGCTCGAGGACCTGTTCTGGAGGCCCGTGGGGACCGACGCCGAGACGCTGCGGTCCGTCAGTGCGCGCGTCCAGGACGCCATCGGCCCCGACGACGCCTCGGACGAGGCCGACGTCGGCTAGAGCGTGACGACGGCGAGCGCGCCGCGCTCACCGCGCAGCCGGACCTGCACGCTCTTGATCTCGTCCCGCGGGATGTCCGTGGACGCCGACAGCCCTCGGGCATCCACGCCGGCAGCCGTCCACGAGCCCACGGTCTGCGTCGTGCCGTCGGTCCGGACGACCACCAGGTCGTAGAGGATCGACCCGTCCGGCGACCACTCCTTGCCGCCGTACGAGCACCCCCAGTCGAAGCGGGTGCCCCACTGCTCGCCGCTGATGGCGAGCTGGACGTCGAGTCCCTGCACGCCGGTCATGTCGTAGCGGTCGGCGGTGGCGGCTGCGGTCGGAGCGGCACCGGCCTGCACCGTGGTGCGCTCCCCCGCGGCGCCGACCGCGAGCCCGCCCAGGACGGCGGCGACCACCGCGAGCCCCGCGGTTGCGGCGACCCAGACCCGGCGACGGCGGCGACGGTGTCGGACGCGGTGCGCGACGGAGGCGAGGTCGCTCTCGGAACGGGTGTCGGGCCTCCCGTCCGGCTCTGCGATCTCGATCGCCTGGTCGGCCGGCAGCTTGCCGAGCAGCCCCGGCAGACCGACCAGCTCCGCGACGGCGGCCGCACAGCGGTCGCACGTCTCGAGGTGCCGCTCGTACTCCAGCCGCTCACCGGCCGGGAGCGACCCCAGGACGTACGCCGCATCCCACTCCGCGTACTTGTCGTCGCTCATCGGGTCACTCCTCGTTCCTGCAGTGCGAGCCGCAGGGCTCGCAGCCCGTAGTGCAACCGCGACTTGGCGGTGCCCTCCGGGATGTCGTGTCGTCGTGCGATCTCCGGCACCGTGTGCCCGAGCCAGTACGCGTCCACCACCACGCGACGGTGGTCCGGACTCAGCGACGCGAGTGCGTCGGCGACCACGATCCGGTCCAGCACGGCGTCCGTGCTGTCCGACTCGATCCGTTCGACCTGGTGCTCGGTGCCGTGCTCACGGCGGTTGCGGGCCGACCGTGCGTCGTCGACCACCAGGTTGCGCGCGACCGTGAAGAGCCACGCCCGCGCGCTGTCGGGTGCCCGCTCGAGCACGGCCGGACGCTGCCAGGCGCGGACCATCGTCTCCTGCACGACGTCCTCGACCGTCGAGCCGTCCCGCGTGAGGTGCCGGACGTAGCGCGTGAGCGCGTCACCGTGCTCGCGGTACAGCGTCGCGAGCAGCTCGTCCGCGGAACGACTCGTCACGGTCACTTCCCGAGGTCGAGGGAGAACTCGACGGAGCCCTTCCCGTCCACGGTGACGAAGCCGAGCGAGGGGGCCTTCACGCCGTAGTCGGCGAAGGTGATCGGCACGGTGCCGGCGACCTGGACGGTCCCGCCCTTGCCGACCGCGACCTGCGCGTCGGCCGTGACCGGCTTCTCGACGCCGTGCAGGTCCATCGTGCCGGTCAGGGTGACGTCCTGCGTGGAGCCGTCGAGCGCCTTCGTGACGTCGACGGGCTTCGTCAGCTCGAACGTGGCAGTGGGGTACTTGTCGGTCTGCAGCGCGGTGGAGCGGAAGTACTCGTCGCGGGCGGCTTCCGGGGTGCTGATCTTGCCGACCTGCACGGTGACGGACGCCTTGGTGAGGGAGCCGCCGTCGACGACGGCGGTGCCCTTGACGTCCTTCGTGCGACCGACCACGTTCACATCATTCCCCTGCAGGACCTCGTGCACCCGGTACCCGGCGTACGAGCTGCTCTTGCTGGTCCAGGTGCCGTCGGCGTCCTTCGCGTCGAGGGTGCCGGACGAGGACGCCGACAGCGAGGGTGCTGCGGCGGCCTGGCCGTTGACGGTGTTCGCGTAGATGACCGGGCCGGCGATGACGGCTGCTGCCGCCACGACGACGACGCCGGCGGAGATCCCGATGATGACCTTGGTTCGTTTGCGGAGTGCCATACCCTCAACGACGAGGCAGCCGGGCGGATCGTTCAAACGGGTTTCAGTCGGAGGTGCGGGCGCGGTCCTGGTCGGCGCGGTCCTGGTCGGATCGGTCGTCGTCCGCCGCTGTGTCGTCCGCGGTCACGGCGTCGGCGGGGGTCTCCCCGCGCATCCGGACGAGGCTCGCCAGCGTCGACACGGCCATCGCGGCGACGATCACCAGCAGGGACACCCACGTGTTGATCTCCGGCGCCCACTCGATGTGGTGGCCGCCGTTCAGGAACGGCAGCTCGTTGTCGTGCAGCGCGTGCAGGACGAGCTTCACGCCGATGAAGGCCAGGATCACGGCGATGCCGTACTTCAGGTAGACCAGACGCTCGAGCAGGCCGCCCAGCAGGAAGTAGAGCTGGCGCAGGCCCATCAGCGCGAAGACGTTCGCGGTGAACACGATGAAGGGGCTCTCGGTGATGCCGAAGATCGCCGGGATCGAGTCGAGCGCGAACAGCAGGTCGGTGGTGCCGATCGCGATGAGCACGATGAGCAGCGGCGTGAAGTGCCGGACACCGTCGTGGTGGGTGCGGAACTTCATGCCGTCGTACGTGTCGGTGAGACGGACCCGGCGGCGCAGCAACCGGACGATGAAGGTGTCCTTCTGGTCGTCCTCGTCCTCGCCGCGGAGCTGCTGGATCGCCGTCCAGATCAGCCAGGCGCCGAAGATGTAGAAGATCCACGAGAAGTTCTCGATGAGCTGCGCGCCGACCAGGATGAAGATCCCGCGGAGCACGAGCGCGATGATGATGCCGAGCAGCAGCACCTCCTGCTGGATCTTCTTCGGCACCGAGAAGCGCGCCATGATGATGACGAACACGAACAGGTTGTCGATGCTCAGGCTGTACTCGGTCAGCCAGCCCGCCAGGAACTGCCCCGCGGAGTCGCCACCGGCGAAGACCAGCATGAGCACCGCGAAGACCAGCGCCAGCCCGACGTAGATGCCCACCCAGATGCCGGATTCGCGCAGCGTCGGCACGTGCGGGCGACGCGCGACGATGAGCAGGTCGGCGAGCAGGATCGCGACCAGGGCGATCATCGAGCCGACTTCGAACACGACGGGGAGCTCGGGCATGCGGAGCCTTCCTTGCTGGTGGTGGGGCGGGCAGCTTCGTGAGCGACCCGCACCAGTCTCCGGCATGATCCGGGCGGTGGCGAACCCCGGGGCTGCGTACGGCGGACAGAGCCGTGCCGCTCGGCGGCCGTCGCGACGTTCGGACGCGCCGTAGCCTGGGCGCGTGGCGACTCCGCGAGCGATCTGCTTCGACCTGGACGGGACGCTGTTCGACCACCACGGGTCCGCTCGGGTGGGCGTGACCCGGTTCCTGCAGGGCCTCGGCGTCGAGCCCACCGAGGAAGCGATCGGCGCCTGGTTCACGGCGGAGGACGAGCAGTTCGAGCGCTGGCGGTCCGGGGCGATCAGCTTCCAGGAACAGCGACGCGCACGGCTCCGCACGGTCCTGCCGCACCTGGGCATCGAGGCGCCCGGCGACGAGGCCGGCCTGGACGCGGTGTTCGACGACTACCTGCTCGCGTACCGCGAGGCCTGGCGGCTCTTCCCCGAGAGCCTGCCGCTGCTGCACGAGCTGCGCGCAAGCGGACACCGCCTCGGTCTCTTGACGAACGGCACGGAGAGCCAGCAGCTCGACAAGCTCGCTCGGACCGGCCTGGCCGACGCGTTCGACGGCGTCTGCGTCTCGGAACGCATCGGGTTCCAGAAGCCGGACGTCCGCGCGTTCCACGCCCTCGCTGGGCAGCTCGGCGTCGACCCGGCGGACTGTCTGTTCGTCGGTGACGACCCCGAGCGCGACGTGGCCGGTGCCCGGGCAGCCGGGATGCGGGCGGTGCTGGTCGACCACGCGCAGCCGGAGGCCCCTGGTCTCCGCGCACTCGTGCTGTCAGCGCTCTGACGTCACCGCGTCCGCGACGGCCCGTGCGACCTCGGTGGCCGGGACCTCGGTCGCGTCGATGACCTCGGCCTCGGCGTGCAGCCAGCCGCGAGCCGCCTCGGCGTAGGCGTCGACGTACGCGAACCGGAACGTGGACGGCCCCACGATCGGGTCGTTCTGGATCCGGTCGCGGAGCGTCGACTCGTCGACGTGCAGCACGAAGTGCCGGACCGGGATGCCGTGAGAGGCGAGCCCCGCGGCGATCTCACGCCAGTACGCCTCGACCAGGACCGTCATCGGCATGATGAGCGGCCCGCCCACGTAGTCGTGCACCCGGCGAGCGGTCTCGACCACGAGCGGCCGCCACGGGTCCCAGTGCTGGAAGTTGTCGCTCTCCGGCAGCCCCGGCGTGACGTCCATCAGCACCTCGCCGACCTTCTCGGCGTCCAGAATCCGCGAACCGGGCAGCAGCGGCTGGAGCAGTCGGCTCGTCGTCGTCTTCCCCGCCCCGTGGGTTCCGTTCAACCAGACGATCACACCAGGACCCTAGCCGCCGACCACCCCGTGGGGCGGTCGGCGGCTGGTTGTCGATCGACCGAACGGTCAGCGACCGCTGAGGTCGTACGGGGCCACCGTCGAGTCGACCGTCGTCAGGTACCCACCCCCGGCGAGCGCCGTGGGCAGCGTGATGGTGCGGAGTACGGAGGGCTTCGCACCGGTGGTGTCGATCTGGGTGATCTTCCCCTCGTCGCCCCGTGTCACGAACACGCTGCGGCCGTCCTCGGTCGCCGCGGTGAACCGCACCGACGCCCCGGCGGCCGGCTGTCCGGCGACGGGGCCCTTCCGGAGCGGCGTGAGCGCGACCGAGGTCGTCGGGCCGGAGTAGACGCCGTCGGCCTGCTTCCGCACCAGGACGAGCGAGTCCCCGGTGCCCGACGTCAGCGCGACGGCGGCGAACCGGGCGGTGACGGCGACCCGGGTGAAGGACCCGGTGCCGAGCTCGACGCTGCTGATCCTGCTGGACGACGTCAACGAGGTGGTCAGGTACGCGGGGACGGCGTTCCACCGGGTCCCCGCGGCCGTGCTGCCGGCCTGGGTGCCGACCACGGTCGTCCCGTCCGGTGCCATGCGGGGCCGGTAGCTCTGCACGCTCGGCTTCGGGTACGCGACGGACCGGGAGCCCGTGAAGCCGGTCCGTGTCACCCGGACGGTCTGCACGCCGGCGGCCAGGTCGGAGCCGATCACCGTCCCGGTGGCGTTGACGATCGGGCCGTGCGGGTAGGCACCGAGGGGCGTGGTCGCGACGGGGCGCGGGTGGGTCGCACCCTGCATGATCGCGGACACGGAGTAGGCGTCGAGTCGTCCGCCCGCGGTGACCACCAGGCGCAGGGGGCTGCCGACCAGGAACGTCTCGAGCTCTTCGGTGCCGCGCTTGCCCGTCGTGGCGAGCTGCACGGCCGAGGTGTCGATCCGAGCGGTGCGCTCGGTCTTCCGCCGCAGGTCGATCACCGTGACCCGCTGGCGCTCTGAGCCGTCGAAGTCGGAACCGACCGCCAGGTGACGCCGCGCAGTGTCGGTGGACAGCCAGCCGGCGCGCTCCCAGCGCTCGTCGGCGTTGGGGATCGCGTAGTGCTGCACGATCCGAGCCGTGCCGCGGGGGCCGATGGCGAGGACGTCGAGCTGCGGCTTCGACTCGTCCATGAACGCGATCTGCCCGTGTCCGAGCTGCACGGAGCCCGCGTGGGTGCCGAACTCGATCCCGCTCAGGGTGGCGGTCCGCCGACCGGTCACGGCGTCGTTGACGTACACGCGCTTCGCCGTCGGGTCAGCCGTGACGAGCCAGCTGTGGTGGGCGGTCCGGGTCACGGCGGGTGCAGCCGACGCAGGGACGGCGATCGCGGTACCGACGAGCGGCACGAGCCCGGCCAGGACGAGCGCGGGGAGGAGGCGCAGGGATCGAGGGGACATGGAACTCCTGTCGAGAAGACCGGACGGTGATCGCCCAGTTGAGAACCATTATCATCAAACTCCCCGCCTTCCACCATGAGACCGTGCCAAGGTCGAGCCGTGCAGAACTCCACGACAGTCGTCATCGCCGGATGCGGCGACCTCGGGACCGAAGCCGGCCTGCGCTTCGCCGACCAGGGCCACCACGTGATCGGACTCCGCCGCCGCGCCGAGCTGGTCCCCGCGCCGATCACCGGCCGGAGCGTCGACCTGCGACACGAGGTCCCCGAGATCCCCGCCGACACGAGCGTCGTCGTCGTGGCCTTCGCCGCGGGCAGCCGCGACGTCGACGAGTACCGCGCCACCTACGTCGACGGCCTGCGCAACGTGCTCGACGGCATCGACGCCTCGGACGCCGACCCACGGGTGCTCGTCGTGTCCTCGACCGCCGTGTACGACGTCTCGGACGGCAGCGAGGTCACCGAGGAGACCCCGGCGCGCGGTGCGACCCCGACCGCCGAGGTCCTGGTCGAGGCCGAGGTCCTGCTGCGCGAGCGCGCTCCCGGCGCCGTGCTGGTCCGGCTGTCGGGCGTCTACGGTCCGGGCCGCGAGCGGCTCATCGACCAGGTCCGGTCCGGTGCCGCACGGCTGGCGCCGGGGACCTCACCGCACACGAACCGCATCCACCGCGACGACGCCGCCGTCGCACTCGTGCACCTGGCGGCCCTGCCCGATCCGGCGCCGCTCTACCTGGGGACGGACGACGAGCCGAGCCGGCTGGACGACGTGCTGCGGTTCCTGGCCGAGGAACTCCACGTCGCCGAGCCGTCGACGGGCGACGGTGACGCGCGGCAGGCCGGCGGCGACAAGCGCCTGTCGAACGCGCTCCTGCGGTCGACGGGATGGACACCCCAGTACCCGACGTTCCGCGAGGGCTACCGCGCCGTGCTGGCGGGTGCGGGCACCCGCCACCCGTGACACGCACGGGAGCCGCAATCTGACGGCCGGGAGGCCCGTGACGGACGCAGCCACGGGCCTCCCGTCCGTCAGGCGGTCCGGTCCACCGCGCGACGCTCGCGTCCGCCCCGGTGCGGCAGGAACGTCTCGTCCCGCAGGGACTGCTCGATCTGTTCCAGGGACTTGCCCTTCGTCTCCGGCACCCGCAGGAACACCAGGACCCACCCGAGCACGTTGAGCGCCGCGTAGACGAGCATCGTGCCGCCCAGGCTGATCCATCCGGTCAGGGTCAGCGCGGTCGAGGTCACCAGCAGGTTGGCGCCCCAGAGCACCATCGCGTGCAGGCTCGTCGCGGCGGCCCGGATCCGCAGCGGGTACATCTCGGAACCGACGAGCCACCCGACGACCTGGATGCCGCCGGCCTGGAAGAACATGAACGCCAGGATCAGCACGAGCGTGAGCACCGGTGAGGGCTTGCCGTCCTGCACGTAGAAGAGCACACCGAACAGGCCGATGCTCACGGCGGCACCCGGCAGCATCACGAGGGTCAGCCGTCGACGCCCGATCCGGTCCACCAACCGCGACCCGACGAACGTCATCACGAGGTAGACGACGCCCACGCCGACGTTCGCCCACAGGGAGTAGACGTGCGGGAACCCGGCATCGGTGAGGATCGTCGGCGTGTAGTAGATCATCATCTCGAGGCCGGTCAGCTGCGTGAACGCGGCGACGATGAGCCCCGCGATCAGGGCCGGCCGGACCCACGGCTTGCGCAGCTGGGCCCACTGCCCGGAACCGGCGCTCGGTTCGGCATCGTCGAGCTTGCGGATGTCGTCGAGCTCGTCCTCGGCGGCGTCGTGGTCCGGGCGCAGCCAGCGCAGCACCCGTCGAGCCGGACCGATGCGGTCCTGCGACACGAACCAGCGCGGGCTCTCGGGCAGGCGGAGCATCCCGAGCAGCAGCACGATGGCGGGGGCGGCGGCGACCCCGATCATGAAGCGCCAGGACACGACGCCGTTCAGGGCCACCCCGACGATGGCGGCGGACAGGATGCCGACGCCGATCGCGCAGTTGAACACCGTGACCAGGCTGCCGCGGCGCGGGCCCGGGGCGATCTCGGCGATGTAGGTGGGGATCGTCTGGGTCGAACCACCCACCGCCAGACCGAGGAACAGCCGACTGAGGATCAGGAACACCGGACTCGGCGACAACGCGGCGAAGAGCACACCCAGGCCGAAGACCCCCGCGATGAGCAGGATGGTCCGCCGGCGACCGATCTTCGCCGAGATCGGACCGGTGACGAGTGCGCCGAGGATCGCGCCGACCAGGATCGACGCCGTGATGAACTCCTTGACGGCGGAACCGATCGAGAACTCCTTGCCGATCTCGATGAGCGTGCCGGAGATGACACCGGTGTCGTAGCCGTAGAGCAGTCCGCCGAGTGCCGCGACGAACGCGACCCGGGTGACGTGCCGCTTCGTGACGCGAGCCGTCTCGGCCGACCCGGTGTCCTCGGGGATCTCCGGGGGGACGCCGGGCACCTTGTCGTGCTCGTCCTCGTCGGTGGTGGTCGTCATCGCGTCCTCTCCGTGCCGGGCGCGCCCCGGACCGGCGGTCACGGTAGGCGGACCAGCACGAACGGACGTTGAGGAAGCGTCGACCGCGCTCAGTGGCCGCGGTGGTCCTGGATCGTCAGCCGCGGACCGAACGCCGGCTTCCGGAACCCGGAGCCGCCGATCAACCGCACGACCCGCTCCCGGTGCCCGCGCCAGGGTTCGAGCAGCTCGAGCATCCCGTCGTCGTCCACGGGGGCGCCCGTGAGTGCCCACCCGACGAGCGCCGGCACGTGGAAGTCCCCCACGCTCGGCGAGTCCGGGTCGCCGTGGGAGCGCTGCGCGGTCTCGGCGGCGGTCCACCGCCCGACCCCGGGGATCGACTGCAGCTTCGTGGAGACGACCTCGCCACCGCGCCCGTGCGCCAGGGTCCGTTCGAGTGCCGGCGCGAGCTTCACGACGCGCATGACGGTGGCCGAGCGCCCCGGTTCGATGCCCGCCCGGTGCCACTCCCAGCTCGGGATCCGCGCCCACGTCCGAGCGTCCGGCGGCACCATCATGCCCGCGGGTGCCGGACCGGGCGCCGGGGTGCCGTGCCGACGGAGCAGGTACCGCCACGCGCCCCACGCCTGGCGCGAGGTCACCTTCTGCTCCATGATCGCCGGCACGAGCATCGCGACCACGGTGTTCGTGCGGAGCAGCCGGAGCCCCGGCTGCCGGTGTCGTGCCGCGGCGAGGAACTCGCTGCCGGAGACGTCGAACGACGACCAGTCGTCGCCGCGTCCGAGCAGATCGGGGGCGTGCTCGACCGCCCACGACGCGCCGCTCCCCCACGCCGACACCGCGATGGTGTCGGCGGCCCGCCGGATCGCCACGGACGCGGGACCGACGGGCGTGCGCAGCGCGAGCCACACGACGCCGCCGACCACCTGGAAGGCCGGGTCGCCGGAGCCGCGCTGCAGGGGCCGCAGGGTCGACGCGACGTCCACCGCGCCTCCAGGCCGGTACACCGTGTCGACGCGAGACGCGTCACCGGACGCACCAGCGGCGTCGACGGCGGCGGCGGAAGCGAGCAGGGACACACGGGGATGGTAATGCGGAACCACCGTCAGTCATGATGGGCACTGATCCCCACCACCCGACGACGGAGTTCCCATGCGCATCGGCATCCTCACCTCCGGAGGCGACTGCCCCGGCCTGAACGCGGTCATCCGCGCGATCGTCCTGAAGGGCATCGCCATCTACGGACACGACTTCGTCGGCTTCCGCGACGGGTGGCGCGGGGTGGTCGACGGCGACATCGTCCCGCTCGGCCGCAAGGACATCCAGGGCATCGCGAAGCAGGGCGGCACGATCCTCGGCACCAGCCGCACGAACCCGTTCGAAGGCCCCAACGGCGGGTTCGAGAACATCTCCGCGACCCTGCAGCGGCACGGGATCGACGCGATCGTCGCGATCGGCGGCGAGGGCACCCTGGCCGCCGCGAAGCGCCTGACCGACGCCGGCCTGCAGATCGTGGGCGTGCCGAAGACGGTCGACAACGACCTGGGCGCGACCGACTACACGTTCGGCTTCGACACCGCCGTCGCCATCGCGACCGAAGCGATGGACCGCCTGCGCACCACGGGCGAGTCGCACTCGCGCTGCATGGTCGCCGAGGTGATGGGCCGGCACGTGGGCTGGATCGCGCTGCACTCCGGCATGGCCGCGGGCGCGCACGCGATCCTCATCCCGGAGCAGAAGACGAGCATGGAACAGATCGCGAAGTGGGTGCGGGCCGCCTACGACCGCGGTCGCGCACCGCTCGTGGTGGTGGCCGAGGGCTTCGTCCCCGACCACGAGGACACGGCGCACACCGAGCGCGGGCTCGACGCCTTCGGGCGCCCGCGGCTCGGTGGCATCGGCGAGCGCCTCGCGCCGCTCATCGAGGAGATGACGGGCATCGAGACGCGGGCCACGACCCTGGGGCACATCCAGCGCGGTGGCACGCCGACCGCGTACGACCGGGTGCTGTCGACCCGACTCGGGTTGGCGGCGATCGACTCGGTCGTCGAGGAGCGCTGGGGCCGGATGGTGGCGCTCCGGGGCACCGAGATCGAGCACGTCTCGTTCGAGGAGGCGCTCGGCGAGCTCAAGACGGTGCCGCAGGCGCGGTTCGACGAGGCTGCCATCATGTTCGGCTGAGTGGGCTGGGGCTGGGCTGCGCGGGCTGGGGCGGCGGGGGGGCTGGAGCGGCTGGCTGTTTCGGGCGTACCGGGTCGAATCGGGCGTACCTGGTCGGTTCTTCGGACCCGGTACGCCCGAATCCGCCAGGCATCGCGCGCGTTCTGGGAAAGAACGGGCATGCCGAGGCGCCCGCCGACTCTGCGCCGGGTCAGATCGGGCGTACTTGGTCGAATCGGGCGTACCTGGTCGGTTGTTCTGGCCCGGTACGCCCGAATCCGCCAGGCATCGCGCACGTTCTGGGAAAGAAGGGGTATGCCGAGGCGCCCGCCGACTCTGCGCCGGGTCAGATCGGGCGTACCTGGTCGAATCGGGCGTACCTGGTCGGTTGTTCTGGCCCGGTACGCCCGAATCCACCAGGCATCGCGCACGTTCTGGGAAAGAACGGACCGAAGGCCGGGAGGCCCGGGGTAGCGTCCGGCGCATGACCCGCGCCGTCCTCGTGTCCAGTACAGCCCCGCCCACCGTCACCGACGTCGACCTGCCGGATCCGGCGGAGGGCGAGGCCCTCGTCGACGTCACGTACTCGAGCGTCAACTACAAGGACGGCCTCGCCCTCGCGCGGAACCCCGGCGTCGCCCGGCTCGACCCACTGGTGCCGGGGATCGACGTGGTCGGCACGGTGTCGGGGCTCGGGCCGGGCGTGCACGAGGTCGCGATCGGTGACCGGGTGGTGTTGAACGGTGCTGGCCTGGGTGAGACCCGGCACGGGGGCTGGGCAACGCAGGCCGTGGTGCCGTCCGGGTCGCTCGTCGTGCTGCCCGAGGCGATCGACGACTCGTTCGCGGCGGCCATCGGCACCGCGGGGTTCACGGCGATGCTCAGTGTGCTGGCGCTCGAGCGCTTCGTCGCACCGGACGACGGGCCGGTGCTGGTGACCGGGGCATCCGGCGGGGTCGGCACCGTGGCGATCGCACTGCTGGCGGCCCGCGGGTACCGGGTCACGGCGTCAACCGGTCGCGCGGCAAACACGGACTCCCTCCGCCGGCTCGGGGCGACCGAGGTGGTCGACCGCGGCACCCTGTCCGAGCCGGGCAAGCCGATGCAGCGCGCCACCTGGGCCGGAGCGGTGGACAGCGTCGGCGGGGCCACGCTGGCGAACGTCCTGGCATCGACCCGGTGGGGCGGTGCGGTGACGGCGTGCGGGCTCGCGCAGGACTCAGCGCTGCCGACGACCGTGCTGCCGTTCATCCTGCGGTCGGTGTCGCTGCTCGGGATCAACTCCGTCGACGCCCCGCTCGAACTCCGACGTCGGGCGTGGGACCGGCTCGCGACCGATCTCGACGCGGCGCTCCTGGCCGACGTCACCCGCACGGTCACGCCCGAGCAGGCCATCGCGGTGGGAGCCGAGGTCGTCGCGGGACGGGTGCACGGACGAACGGTCGTCGCCGTGGCGGGCTGATCCGGCGCGTTTTCCGAGCAGTTGATTTAGCAAACGCTTGCATATTGGCACGCTAGGATTTCGAGTGTCGATTTCGTCCTCGAGGAGATGACATGCCGGTCCCCAAGTCCACCGTGGAGAGCTCTCCCCGGAAGCTCCTGCGCGACGTCGTCTACGAGAAGATGCTCGCGGCCCTGCGCGACGGCACGCTGCAGCACGGCGAGCGCCTGAACGACGACGAGCTGGTCCAGTGGCTGGGTGTGAGTCGCACCCCGATCCGCGAGGCGATCGCGAAGCTCGTCGACATCGGCCTGGTCGAGATGGAGGCGAACCGGTACACCCGCGTCGCCACCCCGACCTTCGAGGACTGGGTCGTCGCGACCCGCGCGACCGCCGGGTTCTTCGAGCTCAGCCTGCGCTGGGGCGTCCCCGAGTACGGCGACGAGGACGTCGATGCCCTCACCGTGCTGCTCGACAAGGCCGACCGCATGCGCAAGGTGCGCGACTACGGGTTCAGCGGCGCGCTCACCGAGATCATCGAGTTCGCCGTCGAGCACTCCGGCAACCCCCTGGTGCAGAACGCGGCCGTGGGTGCCATGGAGCGGGTCCGCTTCACGCTCAACCCCACGCCCCCGTTCGAGCAGTACGGGTCCGAGGCCTTCTTCTCGATCCTGCGCGAAGCGCTCACCGAGCGCGACGGTGAAGGCGCCGCCGAGGCCGGACGAGCCCTCACCCGCAACTTCGAACAGCACATCGAGGCGGTCCGCGCCGACCGCGGCTGACCCGTGGTCGCCGGCGAGTGGGGTGACGCCGATCCCTGGGCGGCCGTGCACGACGACGCCTACGCGTCCCTGCTCGCGCACGTCCGGACCGGCCCCCGCGGACCGGTGTCCGTCGACCTCGACGCACTGAGCTGGGAGTGGGGCACCCCTCGCGGTGACGTCCGTGCGGCGGCGGCCCGGCTCGAGGACCTCGGCATCCTGGTCCACCAGCCGGACGGCACGTGGCAGTACGAGGAGCTCTCCGACGCCGACCTGTCCGACGCACTGGACTTCTGGGTCACGCTCATCGGTCCGGCCCTCCGTGCCACCATCCCGGCGCTCACCCCCGAGCTGCGTGCCGAGCTCGATCGCCGGGTCGCGCGAGCCCGCACCACCGCGGCGCTCCGGTTGCCGGAGTACCCGACGGCGTTCGCCGCCGCCTGCCAGTTCTGGTTCGAGCACTCCCCGAACCCCTTGGTGCGGAGCCTCGGCCTGCGCGCGTTCGAGCGGATGCGGTGGGCACGCGTCCCGACCCAACTCTGGTCGGTCCACGACGTGCACGCCTGGTTCGTCACGACCGCCCGCGCGGTGGACACCCGCGATCCGGCCGACGCGGCGGCGGCGGCAGAGGTCATCGACGAGCTGTTCGAGGTCCACCGGCGGAACGTCGGGGTCCCGCGGACGAGCCGCCCGGCGGACGACACCACCGAACACCGCGCAGGTCCGGTCGACCGCGCCCTGCTCCGCGACGTCCGATCCGGCGCGCTGGCGCTCGGGTCCACCCACACGATCGACGACCTGGTGGCACGGACCGGGGCTCCGCCCGAGCAGGTCCTCGGCGCGCTGCGCTGGCTGCACGACCTCGGTCTCCTCGAGGACGACCGGGGACGCCACCGCGTCGTCGAGCCGTCGTTGACGACATGGCGCGACACGATGGAGCTGCTCACCGGGGTCTTCACCCACGGCGCCGTCCACGTCCTGCCCGGGCTCCGTGGGCCCGCGCTCGAGGAGCTCCGCCAGCTCGTGGCACGGGCCCGCGAGGACGGCCAGGTGCGCGACCACCGGTACACCGAGAGCGCGTTCGCCGTCACCCGGTTCCTGTCCGAGCAGTCCGGCAACCGCTGGACCCGTGAAGCCCTGCGCCTGGTGATGGCCCGGCTCGCCTACGCGCTGCCCGAGGCCCCCACGTTCCGGCAGTGGGACGCCGAGGCGCTCTGGCTCGCGCTGGACACGGCCGCGGGCAGCGCAGACGTCAGCACCGCACGGGCCGCAGCCCGCCGGTTCGTCGACGTCGCACGGGCGCACGTGGACGACGTCACGGCGCGGTGGGGCACGATGGGGTCATGACCGACGCGCACGACGACGTCCTGATCCACGCCACCGGGGTCCGCGTCACGCGCTCCGGCCGCGACCTGCTGCACGACGTCGACCTGACCGTCCGGCGCGGGGAGCACTGGGCCTTGCTCGGACCGAACGGTGCGGGCAAGTCCACACTGCTGGCCGTCCTCGGCGCGACCGGACACCCCACCGCGGGCACCGTCGAGGTCCTCGGCCGCCGGCTCGGGCGCATCGACGTCCGCGAACTCCGGGAGCACATCGGCCACGTCGACCCCCGGCACCGGATGTTGTCACCGCTCACGGTGCTCGAGACCGTGCTCACCGGGCTGACCGGCACGACGGACCTCATGATGCGGTGGGAGCCCTCGGGCGAGCAGGTCGCCCTGGCCGAGCAGCACATCGCCGACGTCGGACTCACGGCACGACGGGACGCACGCTGGCCGGTGCTGTCGCAGGGTGAGCGGGGACGCGCCCTCATCGCCCGTGCCCTGATGTCCGAACCCCAGTTGCTGCTGCTCGACGAGCCGGCGACCGGTCTCGACGTCGCCGCACGGGAGCACCTGCTCGAGACCGTCGACGCGCTGCGGCACCGGCACCCCGAGCTGGGCAGTGTCATGGTGACCCACCACCTGGAGGACCTGCCGGCCTCGACGTCGCACGCCATGCTGCTCCGCGACGGCGCCGTCGTGGCCCAGGGCACCTCGGACGAGGTCATCACGTCGTCGGCGGTGTCGCACGCGTTCGACTTCCCGCTCGCGATCCTGCGAGCAGAGGGGCGCTGGGCCGCGCGCCGATCCGCCTGACGCGTGCTTGAATGGCTGTTCAGTGTCCGCGGCCCGTGTCGGGGAGGGACCCGGCACCGCACCACGGTGTCACGCCGCGGACCGTCACCAGGGGGAACCATGACGAACACGCCGCCGCCCTACCCGGGGTCCGAACCGCAGCCGAACGGCGGGCAGCCCGACGCCGGCCAGCAGTACCCGCAGCAGCCCGCCGGCCAGCCCCAGCAGCAGCCCAGCGCGAACCAGCAGTACCCGCAGCAGCCTGCCGGTCAGCCGTACGCCCAGCAGCAGCCCGCTGGCCAGCCGTACGCCCAGGCCGCCCCCGCCGGAGCCGCTCCGTACGCACCCCCGCCCAAGTCGTCGTCCTCCCGCGGCAAGCGCGTCCTGATCTCGGTGCTCGGCGTCGTCGTGGCCGTGGTGGTGGCCTTCCTCGTCCGCCAGGGCCTCAACGCGGCCTTCAGCGACTCCACGGAGGAGAAGGTCTCGAAGGCCGTCGAGCAGATCCGCGAGCAGAGCGACCTGCCCAAGCAGGTCGACTCCGTCACGACGTGGACCGGGATCGAGGCCGAGGGCGCCGCGATCCACTACGACTACACGGTGTCGGCGAACGTCGACCCGGCCTCGATCACCGAAGGGGCCATCCGCGACGCCGTCGGCCCGAACCTCTGCTCGAACAGCGAGACGAAGAAGCTCCTCGACGAGGACGTCGACATGCGGTACACCTACGCGTTCGAGGGCTCGTCGAAGACCGTCGACACGACCTTCACGAAGGCCGACTGCTCCTGAACCCTGACGCCCGTCACGCGGTCGCGGCGGCAGCAGCCCTCGCGGCCGCGGGCAGGGCGTCGAGGATCCGTCCGACGGCGCGGTCGTCGTGTGCGGCCGTGACGAACCACGCCTCGAAGACGCTCGGCGGCAGGGTCACCCCGGCGTCGAGCATCGCGTGGAAGAACGGCGCGTAGCGGAACACGTCCTGCGCCCGCACGTCGTCGTAGTTCCGCGGTGCCTGCTCGGTGAACGCGAACGAGAACAGGTTGCCGGCGCGCTGCACGGTGTGGGCGACGCCCTCGGCCGACAGGGCCTCCGACGTGGCCGCGGAGATGACCGCAGCGGTGCGGTTGAGCGACTCGTACACGGACGGCGTCGCGGCCCGCAGCGTGGCGATGCCGGCGGCGACGGCCAACGGGTTCCCCGACAGGGTGCCCGCCTGGTACACCGGCCCGAGCGGGGCGAGGAAGTCCATGACCTCGCGCCGACCGCCGAGTGCGGCGAGGGGCATGCCACCGCCGATGACCTTGCCGAACGTGATGAGGTCGGGCTTCCACCCGGCGCCGTCCGGCACGACCTTGGACGCCTCGAGTCCCCACCAGCCGGCAGCACCGACGCGGAACCCGGTCAGGACCTCGTCGACGATGAGCAGCGCCCCGTGCGAGCGGGTGATCTGCGCCAGTGCACGGTTGAAGCCGCGCTCCGGTGCCAGGACGCCCATGTTCGCGGCGGCGGACTCGACGATGACGGCGGCGATGCGCTCGGAGTGCTCGTCGAAGGCCCGGCGGACGGCGTCGAGGTCGTTGTACGGCAGCACGAGGGTCTGCGCGGCGGTCTCGGCAGTGATGCCCGCGCTGCCCGGCATGGCCAGGGTCGCGACGCCCGAGCCGGCCTCGGCCAGCAGGGAGTCCGAGTGCCCGTGGTAGTGCCCGGCGAACTTCACGAGCAGGTCGCGACCGGTGTAGCCGCGGGCCAGTCGGATCGCGGTCATCGTGGCCTCGGTGCCGGTCGACACCATGCGGAGCTTCTCGATGGGACCGTCGCCGTCCACCGACACCCGCTGCTTCACGAGTTCGGCGAGCTCGGTCTCCCCCGGGGTCGACGCCCCGAACGACAGTCCGCGCGCGGCGGCCTGCTGCACGGCCTCGACCGTGCCGGGGTGGGCGTGCCCGAGGATCGCGGGGCCCCACGACGCGACGAGGTCGACGTACTCGCGACCCTCGGCGTCGGTGACGTAGGCGCCCTTCGCGGACACCAGGAACCGCGGGGTGCCGCCGACCGACCCGTAGGCGCGGACCGGGGAGTTCACGCCACCCGGGATCGCGTTCTTGGCACGGCCGAAGAGCTGGTCGTTCGTGGTCATTCGGGGGCCTTCCCGGTCGAGGCGATGCCGGCGACGTCCGCGGTGCTGCCCGAGGTGCGGAGGCCCGCTTCCTCGTTGAGCTTCCGCGCGATGTCGACGGCGAAGTAGGTCAGGATCGCGTCGGCACCGGCGCGCTTGATGCCGACGAGCGACTCCATCGCGGCGGCGTCGCGGTCGATCCACCCGTTCTGCGCTGCTGCGGTGATCATCGCGTACTCGCCCGAGATCTGGTACGCCCAGACCGGCACAGGCGAGGTCGCAGCGGTCTCGGCGAGCACGTCGAGGTAGCTCATCGCGGGCTTCACCATCACGATGTCGGCGCCCTCGTCGACGTCGAGCGCGACCTCGCGGAGCCCCTGTCGACCGTTCGCGGCGTCGATCTGGTACGTCCGGCGGTCACCGACGAGCGACGACGACACGGCCTCACGGAAGGGACCGTAGAACGCCGAGGCGTACTTGGCGGCGTAGGCGAGCAGCGCGGTGCCGCTGTGTCCCGCGCCGTCGAGGGCGTCACGTGCGGCGGCGATCTGGCCGTCCATCATGCCGCTCATGCAGACGAGCTCGGCACCGGCTTCGGCCTGGGCGACCGCCATGTCGCGGTAGCGCAGCAGCGTGGCGTCGTTGTCGACGGAGCCGTCGGCGGCCAGCACACCGCAGTGTCCGTGGTCGGTGAACTCGTCGAGGCACAGGTCGGACTGCACCACGAGCGCATCCCCCACCTCCTGCCGAGCGACCCGGATCGCCACGTTGAGGATGCCGTCCGGGTCGGTCGCGCCGGAGCCCTCGGCGTCCTTCGTGGTCGGGACGCCGAACAGGTTCACGCCACCCACACCGACCGACGCGGCGCCGACCAGCGCGCGGCGGAACGAGTCGAGGGAGTGCTGCTGCACGCCCGGCATGCTCGAGATGTCCACGGCGTTGGTCGCGCCTTCGCGGATGAACATCGGCAGCACGAGCTCGGCGGGGTGGAGCCGGGTCTCGGCCACGAGTCGTCGCATCGCGGGGGTGGCGCGGAGCCGACGGGGGCGGACCTGGGGGAAGCGTCCAGTCACGGGTGACCTTCCTGGTGGGGGGTGGTTGGGTTCAGTGCCTCGACGACGGCGTCGAGCAGGGCTTCTGCGGACCGTGTGCGTCCGACCGCGTG
The DNA here is from genome assembly GCF_003224215.1 of Curtobacterium sp. MCLR17_043. NCBI lineage: Bacteria > Bacillati > Actinomycetota > Actinomycetes > Micrococcales > Microbacteriaceae > Curtobacterium > Curtobacterium sp. MCLR17_043. The sequence goes on from NZ_QKLH01000003.1 coordinate 143,029, forward strand.
CACGGGGAGTCCGGCCGCACGGGCGTCGGTCGCGGTCCCGGGGCCGATGCAGGCCACGATGGTGCGGGGGTCGAGCGGGGTCATCCGGCGGGCGATCTCGCGGGCGACGCTGCCACTCGTCACGAGCACCGCAGCGGGCGCCGTCTCGAGGGTGATCGGCTCGTCGCCGGTCCCCACGGTACGGTACGCGACCACGTCGTCCACGTCGATGCCGCGGGCACGGAGGCCGTCGACGAGCGTGGGTGCCGCGATCTCGGAGCGGGGGAACAGCACGGTGCCGTCGGTGTCCGGCAACTCCTGCACCAGGCCGGCCGCGGACGTCTCGTCCGGCACCAGGTCGACGACCCAGCCCGCAGCGCGCGCGGCACGGGCGGTCGGCTCGCCGACCGCGGCGACGCGCACCCCGGCCGGGAGGCCCGCCACGCGTTCCGACAGGACCGTCACGGCCGTCGCACTGGTCACCACCACCCACGCGTAACCAGCCACAGGCGTTCGGTCACCGACAGGACCGGGTGATCCGTTCCTCCCGGCCGCCCCGGAGGCGACCAGGCGGCAGACCGCAGCGTCGAGCGCGGCGGGGTCGGACGGCGGAGCGTCCGTGATGAGGGGGACGACGACGGGCGCGAGCCCTCGGGCCCTGGCCTCGGCGGCGACCCGGTTCCCCCACGCACCGCCACGCGGGACGAGGACGACCGGGGGTCGCGCCTCGTCCGTCGCGGTGGTGGAGGGTTCCGTGGTGACCGCCTACTCGGCCGGCGTCGCGAGGCCGGGGCCCGCGGTGTACGGCCCGTCCGTGGTGTCCTCGGCGACGGTGGTCGCCAGGTCGGCAAGGTCGGCAGCGCCGTTCTCGAGCAGCTCGGTCGCCACACGGCCACCGACCGCGAGCGCTTCGTCGAGACGCTCCTGCGCCGAACCGTCGAGCACGGCCGCGTGCGACGCGGTGCGGTACTCGGTGCCGTCGGGGCGGTAGACGGTCGCGGACACGAGCAGCAGCTCGGCGTCCACGACGGCCGTCGCACCGATCGGGGCGGAGCAGCCGGCCTCGAGCTTGGCGAGGACCTCGCGCTCGGCCGTCACCGTCAGGCGCGTGGGGGCGTGCTCGATCTTGCGGAGTGCGGCGAGCAGCCCGCGGTCGGTCTCGTCCGAGCGGATCTCCACCGCGAGCGCACCCTGTCCGGGAGCACTCGGCCAGAAACCGAGGTCGAGCAGTTCCGTGGCGGCCGACAGGCGGTCAATACGGCCGAGGCCCGCGGCGGCGAGCACCACGGCGTCGAGATCGTCGTCCACCCGGCCGAGGCGGGTGTCGATGTTGCCGCGGATGTCGACCACGTCGAGGTCGGGGCGCTGCGCACGGAGCTGCGCGGCACGGCGGGGCGAACCGGTGCCGACCTTCGCGCCCTCGGGCAGGGTGTCGACGGTGGCGCCGTTCCGGGCGACGAGGACGTCACGGGCATCCGCACGCTTCGGCACGGCACCGATCGTCAGACCCGGGTACGGCGCGGTCGGCAGGTCCTTGAGCGAGTGCACGAGCACGTCGACCTCGCCCGCGACCAGGGCTTCACGCAGGGCGCTGGCGAAGACACCGGTGCCGCCGAGCGACGCCAGGGAGGCACGGTTCGTGTCGCCCTCGCTCGTGACGGTGACGAGTTCGACGGGGCGTCCGGCCGCCTTCGCCAGGCGGTCGGCGACGTCCTGCGACTGCGCGACCGCGAGCCGGCTGGCACGGGTGCCGAGCCGGATCGGGGTCGGGCCGTCGGGCCCTGTGGCGCTGGGGTCGTTCACGGTCGTGTCGGTCACGGAGCGACGCCCGCGGCGGCGGGCTTGAACCCCGCTCGCACGTTCTCGCAGCACCCCGGACGGCACACGTCGTACCAGGGGCCGATGTCGGTCATGTGCGGACGCTCGGCCTTCGGCGTGCCGTTGACCCGCTCGAGCACCAGGTCGACGAGACCGGACACGTAGGCCGGGTCGATGCCGGGGGTCTGCGTGCGGAGCGACCAGAAGCCGAGCTCACCGGCGGTCTCGGTGGCTTCCTCGTCGAGGTCCCACATGACCTCCATGTGGTCGCTGACGAAGCCGAGCGGGACGATCAGCACGGCACGGGTCGGGCCGCCCTTGAGGTCCTCGTTCATGTAGTCGTTGATGTCGGGCTCGAGCCACGGCTGCGTCGGGGGGCCGGAGCGCGACTGGTAGACGAGCTTCCAGGCGGGCTTCGACGTGCCCTGCAGGTGGGCGTGCTCGGGCTGCTCGAGGAGCTCGGCCCAGGCCTGGTCGAGGACGACCTCGCCGACGGCCAGGTGCTGCGCCTCGTACGCGCCGTGCTCGTCGAACCCGCGGTAGTCGGGGCCCGAGCGGGCGGCGTCGGTCGAGGGGATGGAGTGCGTCGAGAAGAGCACCTGCAGCTCGGTCGCGACGTCGAGGCCCTCGTTCTCGGCGATCGCGCGGGCCATGCCGTCGCGGACGCCGTCGATGAACGGGCGGACGAAGCCCGGGTGGTCGAAGAACTGGCGGACCTTGTCGATCTGGATGGTGTCGATCAGACCGGTCTCGTTGAGCACGCGGGCGTAGTCCTCGCGGTACTGCCGGCAGCTCGAGAACGACGAGTACGCGCTCGTGGCGATGGCGACGAGCTTCGTGTAGCCCTTGTCCGCCGCCTCGGTGAACGCCTGCTCCAGGTAGGGCTCCCAGTTGCGGTTGCCCCAGAGGACCGGCATGTCGATGCCGCGCGACGCCAGCTCGGCCTCGAGCGCGGCCTTGAGCGCACGGTTCTGCGCGTTGATCGGGCTCACGCCGCCGAAGTGGCGGTAGTGGTGCGCCACTTCTTCGAGACGCTCGTCCGGGATCCCGCGGCCGCGGGTGACGTTGCGCAGGAAGGGGATGACGTCGTCCTGTCCCTCGGGGCCACCGAAGCCGGCGAGCAGGATCGCGTCGTACGCGGTCGGGGTCTCGACGTGCTCGGGACCGGACGCCGCCGCGGGGGTGGCGGCGAGGACCTGGCCGTTCGTGATCATGCTGGTGTCGGTCATGACAGCACCTCCGGGAGTTCGGCGGTCGTCACGCGACGACCCGTGAAGAAGGGGACCTCTTCGCGCACGTGCATGCGCGCTTCGGTGTAGCGGAGATCGCGCATCAGGTCGACCAGGTCGACGAGGTCCGGGCTCTCGAGCGGCAGGATCCACTCGTAGTCGCTCAGGGCGAAGGTCGCGATGGTGTTCGTGAGCACGCGGCGGTACTTCGCGCCGGCGACGCCGTGGTCGCGGAGCATCTTGGAGCGCTCCTCTTCCGGCAGCAGGTACCACTCGTAGGAGCGGACGAACGGGTACACCGTGATCCACGCCTCGGGGTCCTTGCCGCGCAGGAACGCGGGGGTGTGCCGCTTGTTGAACTCGGCCTCGCGGTGCATGGCCATGACGTGCCAGACCGGCTCGGCGTCCTGGAACAGGCCGGTGCGACGGATCTCGCGCAGCACGGCCTGGATCGCCTGTGCGTCGTCGCCGTGCAGCCAGACCATGACGTCGGCGTCGGCACGGAAGGCCGAGACGTCGTAGAAGCCACGGATCGTGACCCCGCGCTCGGCGGCGCTGGCGATCACGGTGTCGAGTTCGGCCACGGCGTCGTCGCCGACGCGGTGCACCGGGCCGAGGGGCCGGCGGAACACTGCCCAGAGGGCGTAGGCCGTCAGCAGGTTCGGGTCGATCCCGGAGTCCGGCTGACCGGTCTCGGCGGGTTCCGTGTGGGGGTGGTCGTGCGCGGGCACGGGCCCGGTGTTCGTGGGCGCGTCGGAGCTCATGGATCCATTGTCCTATCGGTTGCCAGGGTGTTGGCCGCCCCGCATCCGGTGGACCGCGCTCGGGCGGTCTACCGCCGTCGGAGCACCATCACGACGATACCCCCGACCACCGCTACGCCGGCTGCGAGACCGGCCAGGTAGGGCACCGGCTTCTCGTCGAGGCCGCGCTTGAACTTCGACGCCGCGATCCCGATCTGCTTCGGGACGTTGAGCTTGTCCTCGATCGCGTCGAGGGTGTCGAACAGCTGGGCGCGGGTCGCGGCGACGCGAGCAGCGAGATCGTCGTGCGGGTCGGTCACGGTTCCTCCGTCGGTGGTGCGGCTGTCGGGGCTGTCGGCGCTCAGGAGCGGCCGTCGACGTCCGGCGTGCGGCTGCCGTACTGCGTCGGCGGGGTCGGCTTCTTGCCGAGGCCCTTGACCGCGTTGATGTCGTCCTTGACGCTGGCGATCGTGCGCTTCGGCGTGATCGGCAGGCCCTTCTTCAGGCGCTTCCAGCCGATCAGGCCGAGGATCGCGGCGATGATCAGCATCACCACGGCCACCACCAGTGCGGCCAGCCACGCCGGCATCACGGTCGCGAGGCCCATCACGGCTGCGGTCAGCAGGACGCCGATCGCGTAGAGCACGACGACGAGCGCACCGACCAGCAGGCCGGCTGCGAGACCGAAGATCTTCGCCTTCGCGAGCATCTCGGCCTTGAGCAGGTCGATCTCGCCCTTGACCAGGCCCTTGACGAGCTTCGGGACGTCGCCGACCAGGCCGAACAGCGAACGCGACTTGCGATCGCGGGTGTCGGTCATGAGGTGGTGGTGTCCTTCTTCTGGCCGACCTTGCGGACGGCCTTCTTGGTCGTCTCACCGATGAACTCGGCGACGTCCGGGGTCTTGTCGGCGATGAAGTCCTCGGCGACGTGCACGCCCTTCTGGACGCCGTTGCTGTTCCAGACCTTGCCGCTGACGGTCTTGATCTGCTCGTACCGCGCCCGTCCGGCTCGCGATCCCAGGACGTACCCGAGTGCGGCGCCGGCGACGAACAGGAGCTTTCCGCGCATGTGCGATTCCTCCGTGCATTGGTTGTGCGGTGGTCATGCACCGAACGGAATACGTCCGGCGGTCTCACCAACAGTAGCCCTCAGGGGCTGCGCGGTCCGCTCAGGAACCGAGGATCTGGTCGGCTGCCTTCCGAGCGGCGGCGATGATCCCCGCCAGGCCGCGTCCGGTCGAGGCCTCGCCGATCCCGACGACGCCCTCGGCCAACCCGGCCGCGGTGAGGTCCGGTCCGTACCAGCCGACGCGTGCGGCGCCGCTGACGCGGTCGGCCGTGATCGGCACACCGAGCAGCGTGGACGCGTCCTGCAGCGCGCGGCTGCCGACGGGGTCGGTCGGCTCGACCGGGAGGCTCGTGGCCACGCCCGCAGGGTCCGTCCCGGTGGTCGCGTAGCTGAGTCGCAGGACGTGGCGTCCGCCCGCCACGTCGGCCAGCCACGGCCACTTCACCGTCGCGTGCGTGAGGGCCTTCGCCGACACCGCCTGGGCGTCGGGGTGCACGAGCATCCCGGTGCCACGCGGGGCGGCGTCGAGCTCCGGCTGGTCGACGACGAGCGTGACCAGCTGGATACCGGTCCGGTCGGGGGCGGCGGTGCGCTCCGGGTCGGCGACGGAGGACAGGGTGTGCTGGGCCGGCAGCCGTTCGGTCGTGCCGTCGGCGCTGACGATCTCGACCGCGTGCGCCTCGATGCGGGTCGCCCGGGTGTGCAGCCGGACGTCCACCCCGTAGGTCTCCATGTCGGCGACGAGCTCGTCCACCAGGCGCACCGTCCCTCCGCGGATCCCCTGCACCGGGGTGCCGGCGGCCGCGCGTGCCCGCAGCGACAGGACCGCTCGGGCGAGTGAGCCCTCGCGCAGCAGTGCGGCACGCAGGCCCGGAGCCACCCGGTCGGGATCGAGCTGGTCGGGGTGCGTGGAGTGCACGCCACCGGCGATCGGCACCACGAGGTCGTCGAGCACCCGCTCCCCCATGCGCCGGCGGACGAGTTCGCCGAGCGACGAGGCCTTGGCGCCCACCGGTGCCGGCAGCAGCGAGTCCATCTGGGCGCGCAGGCCGCCCTTCTGCCCGACCACGGCCAGCACGTCCGCGGCCATCGGGGTGCTCGGGATACCGAGGAGCCCGGTCGCCGGGATCGGGGAGGTCCGACCGTCGCGGGTCATCAGCCAGGCGCCGCGGGGGTCGGGGGCGACGACGTCGTTGCCGAGCCCGAGCTCGATCGCCAGGCGGCCGACGGCGTCCGTGCGGGTGGCGAAGGAGTCCGCCGCCATGTCCAGGTCGATCCCGCCGACGGTGTGCCGACGGATCATGCCGCCGAGCGCACCCGAGGACTCGACGAGCACCACGTGGGCGCCGCCCTTGGCGAGGTCACGGGCTGTGACGAGCCCGGCGATCCCGCCGCCGACCACGACGACGTCGGTCACGCGCCGGCTCCGTCCTGCGCTGCACCGTTGTCCGAGCGGCCGTCGCCGAGCGAGTGGACCAGCTCGACCACGCGGGTCAGGACGTCCGGGTCGGTCTCGGGCGGGACCCCGTGGCCGAGGTTCACGACGTGGGCCCGTGCGGCGCCACCCCGACGGACGACGTCGCGGACGTGCGCTTCGAGGACGTCCCACGGCGCCGAGAGCATCGCCGGGTCGATGTTGCCCTGCACGCCGACCCCGGTGCCGACGCGCTGGACCGCCTGGTCGAGCGGCAGGCGCCAGTCGACCCCGACCGCGTCGATGCCGACGGTGTCCGTGCCGAAGGTCGTCATGTCGGCCAGGACCTCGCCGCTGCCCACGCCGAAGTGGATGCGCGGCACGCCGAGCTCGGCGACGTGCGACATCGCCTGCGCGGAGTGCGGTGCGACGGACCGGACGTAGTCGGCGCGGGAGAGCGACCCGACCCACGAGTCGAAGAGCTGCGCGGCCGAGGCCCCGGCGAGCACCTGTGCCCGGAGGAACATCCCGGACACCTCGGCGGCCCATGCGAGCAGCCGCGACCAGGTCTCGGGGTCGGCGTGCATGAGCGTGCGGGCGCGGATGTGGTCCTTGGACGGGCCACCCTCGACCAGGTAGGCGGCGAGGGTGAACGGCGCCCCCGCGAAGCCGATCAGCGGGGTGTCGCCGAGCTGCTCGACCGTGCGTCGGACGGCCTGCTCGATCGGGGCGAGGGCCGCGGGGTCGAGCTGCTCCAGGGCGTCGACGTCGGCGGGGGTCCGGATCGGCGACGAGAGCACCGGGCCACGACCGGGGACGATCTCGACGTCCACACCGGCGAGCTTGATCGGCACGACGATGTCGCTGAAGAAGATGCCCGCGTCGACCCCGTGCCGGCGGACCGGCTGCAGGGTGATCTCCGACGCCATCTCCGGGTCGAGGCACGCGTCGAGCATGGCTGTGCCGATCCGAAGCTCCCGGTACTCCGGAAGGGACCGTCCGGCCTGCCGCATGAACCACACCGGGAGCGTCTCCGGACGGTCACCCCGCAGGGCCCGTACCAGGCGGGAACCACTCGTCCGCCCTGATGCCAGGGGGTGGGAGTCGGGGAGGGATGTGGTCGTCGCTTCGGTCACCGGATGATTCTCCCATCGAGCGCGTTACCATTGACTACGTGCTCATCTGTCTCACGGCGTCGCATCGCAACGCCAGCTTCGATCTCCTGGAGCGACTGAGCATCGGTGCACCCGCGGCAGCCAGCCGACTCGTCACGGATGCCGGCGTCCTGGACGGTGCAGTGGTCCTCGCGACCTGCAACCGCTTCGAGGCGTACCTCGACATCGCGGGCGACGAGAGCGACTCCGCCGTCTCCGCCACCGTGCAGGCCGTGGCCGCCGCGAGCGACCTGGACGCCACCGAGGTCCTGGACTCCGTCAACGTGCTGGACGGCAAGGACGTCGTGCAGCACCTGTTCGCCGTGTCGAGCGGACTCGAGTCCGTCGTCGTCGGCGAGACCGAGATCTCCGGCCAGGTCCGGCGCTCGCTCGAGGACGCCCGGTCGAACGGCACCACCACCTCGGACCTCGAGCGCCTGTTCCAAGAGGCCGCGCACACCTCGCGCGGCGTCAAGACCCGCACCCGCATCGGTGCCGCCGGCCGGTCGCTCGTGCGCCTGGGCCTCGAACTCGCCTCGTCGCGGGTCACCGACTGGGCCCGCACCCGCGTGCTGCTCGTCGGCACCGGCAGCTACGCGGCCACCACCATCGCCGCACTGCGTGACCGCGGTGCCACGAACATCCAGGTGTTCTCGCCCTCGGGCCGGGCGCCCTGGTTCGCCGCCAAGCACGACCTCGTCGCCGCCCGCGACCTGCGCCAGGCCATCGGCGAGAGCGACGTCCTGATCACCTGCACCTCGAGCGAGGTCCCGGTCGTCGCACCGGCTGACCTCGACGACGGGGTCCGGCGCATCGTCATCGACCTCGGGCTCCCCCGCAACGTCGACCCCGCGGCCGCCGGTGTCGACGGCGTCGAACTGCTCGACCTCGAGACGATCAGCATCCACGCCCCGATCTCCGAGCTGAACGCCGAGTCCGAGGCCCGCGCGATGGTCGACGACGCGGTGTCCCGGTTCCGCGCGCAGGCAATGGAGCAGTCGACGACCCCGGCGCTCGTGGCGTTCCGCAAGCACGTGTTCGACATCCTCGACGACGAGATCGAGCGGGCCAAGCGCCGCGCGGACGCCGACGGCGAGTCCGTCGAGCACACCGAGCGGGCGCTCCGGCACCTGGTCGGCGTCCTGCTGCACCGTCCCTCGGTCCGCGCCCGCGAGCTCGGTCGCGCCGGTCGCGGCGAGGAGTTCGTCGGGGCGATCGACTCCCTGTACGGCGTCCGGCCGGAGGCCGAGCCGGAGCTGCCGTCGCCCGTCGTCCCGCTGGCCGACCGCACGGCACTGGACCCGACCGCCTCGGATCGCGACGACCAGGCGGACGCGAGCTGAGCCTCCAGACAGGCTCGCAACCACCCACGCTGCGCGTGAGTGCGCTGCTGCTGGTGCGTGACCGACGTGTCCTGATGGTGCGCGCCCGGGCGCGCGACGTGCTCTACCTGCCCGGCGGCAAGGCGGAGCCGCACGAGACCGACGTCGAAGCCGCGGTGCGCGAGGCGTACGAGGAGACCGGCCTGCGGCTCACCGCCGACGACGTCGACCCGTTCGGCGTCGTGCTCGAGCCCGCCCACGGGCAGGCTCCGGGGACCATGGTCGCGATGACGCTGTTCCTGGTCCGGCCGGGAGGCCCGCTGGACTCCGCCACGCCCGTCGCCTCGGCCGAGGTGGACGAGGTCGAGTGGGTCACCTCCGTCGACGCGGATCGCTGCCCGCCTGCGGGCGTGGAGACGCTCCGCCGCCTGGTGGCGGCGGAGCTCATCGACTGACCGTCAGGCCCTGGGCGGAGCTGCCGGCACGTGTCTGGTCGGCGGCACGACGCCGGTGTCACCAGCCGGAGAGGCGAGACGGCGTTCCAGCAGTGCCAGCGCGCCGATCACGGCGTCTGCCTCGAAGACACGGTTCCGCCGTCCCGCCGATCGTTGTGTCAGGACTCCACGCTCGACGAGGACCCCCAAGGCCGTGTTCGCGGCCTGCTCGCTCCGGCCCGTCGCGGCCGCGAACGTCTGCGCGGTGAGCACGGGCATGCGGGGCGCGAGTTCGAGCGCCGACCATGCAGCGGAGTCAGAGCGGACTCCGGCGAGCGCAGATCGCCAGGACTCCTTGATCCGGACGAGCTCGTGCTCGAACTGCGTCATCCGGTCCACGACCTCGGCCATCGCCTCGGCGAAGAGCCGGACGAACTGCCCGACGGCCCGCTGCGCTGGCTCCGATGCCGGCGGATCGGTGGACCGGAACCGCTGGAGCCCCGCTTCGTAGTCGACAGCACGGGTCGCCAGGACCAGGGACACCGGTGGAGACGACTCGATGGTCAGCCCCCGTGACCGCAGGACAGCGTGGATCAGTGCGCGTCCGATGCGACCGTTGCCGTCGGCGAACGGGTGGATCGTCTCGAACTGCGCGTGTGCGACGGCGGCGATGGCGATCGTCGGCAGCGTGCTCGAGTTCACGAACTCCAGCAGGTCGTCGAGGAGCCCTGGCACCCGCTCCGGCACGGGCGGAACGAACGCCGCTGCGGCAGGCGTCGGTCCGCCGATCCAGTTCTGCACCGCTCGGACCGTGCCCCCGACCTCGGGTGTCGTCGAAGCTTCCATCAGCCGCCGGTGCGCCTCGAGGAGCAGGTCGAGGGTCACCGGGGAACCCGGACCGACCGACTCGGTGAGGAAGGTCATGGCGTCGATGTTGCCGAGGACCTCGGTTGCGGTGCTCCACTGCCCGAGCGGGCTCCGTCCGCGCGCCTCTTCTTCGAGCAGCTTCCGCGGGGAGACCTCGAGGCCCTCGATCATCGACGACCCGACCGCTTCGGCTCGGAGGAGCATCCGGCCCAGTGCGTCTCCGCTGCCGAGCAGCGTGGATCTCGTCTCGGCTTCCGTCACCGCAGCGGTGGCCTCGAGCACGGCCGCTTGTTCGGTCGGTCCGAGATCGACCGTTCGGCCCTGCAGCGGATCCGGCACGTAGGCCTCGAAGACCATCGGCATCCGGAAGGCGCGTGTCGCGGCCGCCGGGTCGCCCGTGCGGCGGATCGTCTCGTACGAAGCCATACATGGATCATCCCATGATCAAGGATGACTGCCTATCCTTGATCATGGGATGCGTTCCACTCGGGTTCGTCAGGCCTTGTCGGTGTCGGTGTACTCCCCGACCTCGCCGTTCTGGGCCGGCTCGGCCTCGCCGGGGATGTCCGAGTCGACGTACTCGCCGTCGGGTCCGGTTCCGGTCGGTCGCGTCTCGCCGGGGATGTCGCTCGAGACGAACTCGCCGACGGGCTCCGTCGACTCGACGTGCTCCTCGCCCGGGATCTCGCTGTCCGTGAAGGCTCCGGCGCGGGGTTCGACCCCGTCCGCGCGACCCTCGTCGCCTCGTGCCTGTTCGTGCTTGCCCGTCATGTCCGACCTCCGCTGCTCGGGTTGCTTGCCTCGGAGTGTGCCCGTGGTCCCTGGACGCCGACCGAACCGGATGCGGCGTTCGGTGGTTGCCTGTGCACCATGCAACGCAGCAGCCGATCGAAGTTCCTGCTCGTCGTGACCGGGCTCGCCGCCGTCGGGACACTGGCGGGGTGCGCCTCGGACGGGCAGCCCGCCGCCACCGAGACCGTCACCGCGCCCGCGCCGTCGCCGTCCGCGTCGGCGTCCACGCCGCAGTCGTCCGAGGAGTCCGCCTCGGCGGCACCGTCCTCCGGGTCCGGCTCGTCCGCCGGATCCGGTGCCACCGGCGGGGCGTCCGTCGACCGGTGCGCGGTGTCGTCGCTCGCCGGACGCATCGAGGCCGGCAGCGGTGGTGCCGCCGGCAGCGTCATCGTGCACCTGGTGCTCGAGAACACCGGGTCGACGACCTGCACCGTGCAGGGGTGGCCCGGCGTCTCGTTCGTCGGGGGCGGGAACGGCAAGCAGATCGGAGCGGCGGCCGTCGCGGAGAAGAGCTCGCCGCACCCCACCTTGACGCTGGCGCCCGGGAAGACCGCCGTGGCGCCGCTCAAGATCGTCCGTGCCGAGAACTACTCGGTGGGCGACTGCTCGCCGCAGACCCCCGACGGCTTCCGGGTGTACCCGCCCGGGTCGAAGCAGTCCCTGTTCGTGAAGGACACCGACTTCCAAGCGTGTGCGTCGGCCGATGCCTCACTGCTGTCCGTGCAGGCGTTCGTACCGGAGGGGCAGGCGACCTCGTAGGAGTCGGGCACGATGAGCACCGTGACCACCACGATCAGCGACGAACGACCGGGCACCGACGAACTGGTGGCGCTGTACGACGCCGTCGGGTGGACCGCGTACACGCAGGACCCCGCGGCCCTCACCGCGGCGATCGCCGGCTCCCACACCGTTCTGACGTCCCGCGACGGCGACGGGCACCTGCTCGGCCTGGTCCGCACGGTCTCCGACGGGGTGACGATCGTGTACGTGCAGGACGTCCTGGTTTTGCCGTCCGCGCACCGGTCCGGCATCGGTGGTGCACTGCTCGACGCCGTTTTGCAGCGGTACGCCGGCGTTCGCCAGACGGTCCTGCTCACCGACGACGAGCCGGGGCAGCGAGCGTTCTACGAGTCACGTGGCTTCGTGGAGGCCCACGACGTCGACCCACAGCCGCTGCGCTCCTTCGTGCTCCTGCGCTGAGCACGGATGGGTCTCGCGACCGATTCCGTGCGGCGTGATGCCCTTCCTAGACTCGGGCGCATGGGGGCTCGCGCACGGACACGTTCAGCGGCAGCCCTCGCAACCGCGCTCGGCGTCGTGCTCGCCCTCGCCGCGTGCACGTCGTCACCACCGCCGGCTGGATCGGAATCGGCGCTCGCGAAGCTCATCGCCCGGATCGAACGACTGCCCGGCGTCGACACGGCCGACGGCGAGATCCGTCAGGTCGACGCGAAGGACGACCCGCAGAACTGGATCGCTTCGCTCGAGGTGCAGGCCGACACGACGGACCTCGCGGTCGCCGAACGGATCCGGAACACGGCAGCGCGGGGTGTCACCGGCACGACGCTGTCGGTGACCGTGGACGTGCCCCGCGGCCGGGCGTCGGCGCCGGTCGCAGTCGACCCGATGGACGCCGACGTCGTCGACCTGGCCGGACGGCTGCGCGCGGAGCCCTTCGTGCACCGGCTGTGGGCGACCCCGTCACGTTCCACGATCTGGCTCGTGCCGGCCGTCAGCTTCACCGACGCCGTCGCGCAGGCCCGTCCGATCGTCGGTGACCACCCGGCCTCCCTGATCCGTGGTGACGTGTCCCTGGGCATCACGGCGACGCACCCCGGGCGAGCACTCCTGCGCACGATCGACGGGTTCGACCGCGACGGTGACAACGACGTCGAGGGCCTGTACTACTCACCGGGCACGACCTACGCCGACGCTGCGCAAGCCTCGGCCGACGCGGCGCAGGCTGCCACCGACACGGCCGCCGAGGCCGAACGCCCGTACCTGTCGATCGACGGCGAACGACTCGGCGCCGTCGCCGACGTCCTCGTCCGGACGAAGGACGAAGCCGCCGATGCACACCGCGCTCCGCGCACCGCGTTCTCCGTCGGCCTCGACGGGACGAGTGGCTGGATGGGACTCCCCCTCGACGCCGAGAAGCCGCAGGACGCCACTGCCCCGGGCACCCCGACGTCGGGACCGTCGCCGACCCCGTGGGTGCCCGCCGACGTCAGCGACCACGCAGCGACGCTCCGGGCGTTCCTCGAGCGCTCCGCCGACGCTGCCGGGGTCCGGGCGACCGTGACCACGGGCACCGAACAGTGCGCGCCGCCCGGATCGACCTGGTCACCCGATGCGACCGGCACCCGCGCGACGGCGTTCAGCATCGTGCCCGTGTTCCAGATCGTCGACGACGCGCAGGGGGCGTTCGACGCCGTGACCGCGCTGTGGACGTCAGAGGGCCTCGAGGTCAGCGGCCGGGCGATGGGGCGGGACTACTGGTCATCGTCGACGGGGGCGGACCCCGCCACGGCGAGCATCCGCGGCACCGTCGACGGGCTGAGCCTGAGCGCCGAGTCGGTCTGCGTCCCCGGCCCTGACCCGGCGACACCGCGTTCCGGCACCCGCCCTTAGCGCCCGCGGGTCCCCGAGTCTCGGCTCCGCGGACAGTTTCGCCGTCGTGACGCCCGCGATCCGTCCGCCGGACCGAGACTCGGCGCGGGCGGCGCCCGGCGGGCGCCGAGCGGCTATCGGCGAGCGCCCTCAGCGACGAGCCGGCGCGTGCACCGCCTCGAGCACCTCGGTCCCCATGGTCCGCAGCGCCTCGACCACGGCCAACCGCCGCTGCAACGAAGCGTCGTCGAACGTGACGGTCACGGCGTAGCTGACCGACGACCCGGGCCCCCGCAGGATCCCCGCCTCGGCCCGCACGCCCGTGCTCGACCCGGTGACCGCGACGACCTGCAACCCGTGGTCGAGCGCTCGGTGTGCCAGGGGGTCGAGCCCGAAGGACCCGGCGACCAGGTTCAGGTCACTCGCCAGGGACAACCAGCCGAGCACGCGGTTCGACACCGCCTCGTCGACGACCTCGCCGAGCGCCAGCCCGCGCATCACCCACGACAGCTCCCCGGTCGGTGCGACGGACGCGTCGGGGGCGTCGTCCGGGCCGCGGCGGTCCCGCACGCGGTCGATCAGCGCCGTGCGCTCGATGCCCAGGGACTCCGCCCGCTCCCGGACGGCGTCGATACCGACGGTCGACAGCAGTGCGTTCATGGCCCAGGCGTCGGCGGTGGCGCCGACCAGGGTCGCCAGGTCGGGCACCTGCATGGTCGGCTCCTGCAGGAACTGCCACAGGCCTGCACCGGTCGCGGTGTCGCGGGCCATGCGCTGCAGGCGGTCACCGTGCAGGCGGCCGTCCTCGAGCTGGGCGGCGACCTCGATGAGCAGCAGGACGCGGCCCAGGCTCGCGACCGGCTGCACCAGGGTGTCGTCGATCGCGAGCAGGGCCTTGCCGCTGGAGGTGTCGATCACCGAGGCGCTGACCCCGGCGCCCTCGAGCGCGAGGGCACCGAGCGCCTCGGTGGTGGCGGTGAAGCGGTCGTCGGCCCGGCCGCTGTGCCGCCCACGACCTCGGCCGCCACCTGCTGGGCGGTCGTCCGGTCGCCGGCGGCGCGACGACCGGGCCGCGTCCGGCTCCGTCATCACCAGATCGCGACGCGCTCGGCGGGGTCGAGGTACATCGCGTCCTGCTCGGTCACGCCGAAGGTGTCGTACCAGACGTCGATGTTCCGCACGACCTGGTTGCAGCGGAACTCGTTGGGCGAGTGCGGGTCGATGCTCAGCAGTCGAGCCGCCTCTTCCGGGCGGATCGCCATGCGCCAGGCCTGGGCCCAGCTCAGGAAGAAGCGCTCGGCACCGGTGAGGCCGTCGACGACCGGGGGCTCCTGGCCGTCGAGCGACAGCAGGTACGCCTTCCACGCGATCGACAGGCCACCGAGGTCACCGATGTTCTCGCCGATCGTCAGGGCACCGTTCACGTGGCTGTCGGGCACCTCGGTCGGCACCAGGGCGTCGTACTGGGCGATGAGCGCCTTCGTGCGCTCCTCGAACGCCGCGCGGTCGGCCTCGGTCCACCAGTTCTCGAGCTTGCCGTCGCCGTCGTACTGCGACCCCTGGTCGTCGAAGCCGTGGCCGATCTCGTGCCCGATGACGGCACCGATCGCGCCGTAGTTCGCGGCGGCGTCGCGGTCCGCGTCGAAGAACGGGAACTGCAGGATGGCGGCCGGGAACACGATCTCGTTGAAGCCGGGGTTGTAGTACGCGTTGATCGTCTGCGGGGTCATGAACCACTCGTCGCGGTCGATCGGCTTGCCGATCTTGCCGAGCTCGCGGTCGACCTGGAACGAGGCGACGGCGCGGACGTTCGCGACCAGGTCGTCGGACAGGACAGGCAGCGCCGAGTAGTCGCGCCACTTCACCGGGTAGCCGATCTTCGGCGTGAACTTGTCGAGCTTGTCGAGCGCACGGGCACGGGTCTCGTCGGTCATCCAGTCGAGCGCCGTGATGCTCTGCCGGTACGCCTCGACCAGGTTGGCGACGAGGTCGTCCATCTTGGCCTTCGAGGTCTCGTCGAAGTGCTCCTGCACGTAGATGCGGCCGACGGCCTCGCCCATCGCACCCTCGACCAGCGAGACGCCACGCTTCCAGCGCTCGCGCTGCTTGGGCGCACCGGTGAGTGCGGTGCCGTAGAACGAGAAGTTCGTGGCCGAGAACGCACTCGTCAGGTACGCGGCGGACCCACGGATGACCTGCCAGCGCAGCCAGTCCTTCCAGACCTCGAGCGGCTGGTCGGTCAGCAGGTCGGCCAGGCCGGTGATGAACGAGGGCTCGCGCACCACGACGGTCTCGAACGCACCGGCCGGGGCGTCGATGGCCTGCCACCAGGTCTGCAGGTCGACACCCTTCGCGAGCGCGGCGACCTCGGCCCAGGGCAGCTTGTTGTAGGTCTTCTGGCTGTCCCGCGTGGTGACGTTGTCCCAGTGCTGGGCGGCGAGCGCCGTCTCGAGCGCGATGACGTGCTCGGTGCGGGCGCCGCCGTCGTCGAGGCCGGCGAGCGGGAACATCGCGGCGACGAACTCGCGGTACTTCTCGCGGATGTCGGCGAAGCGCTCTTCGCGGTAGTACGACTCGTCGGGCAGCCCGAGGCCGGACTGCTCCAGGAACACGACGTAGGACTCGGGGTCGCCCGGGTCGTTGTCGACGAAGAGCTGCAGGAAGCTCGGCAGACCGAGGCGCTCGAAGCGGCCGACGGCGGCGATGACCTCTCGCGTGGACTGGATCTCGGTGATCTCGGCGAGCAGGTGCTCGATCGGTGCGGTGCCGAGCTCCTCGAGCCGCGCTTCGTCGGTGAACGAGGTGAAGAGGTCACCGACCTTCCGCTCCTCGGTGCCGGGGGCGGCCTGCTGCGAGCGCTCGATGATGTCGCGCACGGCGATCTCGGCGGCTTCGGCCAGCACCGTGAAGGAGCCGTACCGGGCCTTGTCGTCGGGGATCGGCGTCGCCTCGATCCAGGTCCCGTTCACGTGGCGGTACAGGTCGTCCTGGGGGCGCACCGCGGGGTCGAGTTCGTCAGTGTGGATGCCGGAGGCACGTGCGACGTCGGTCATGCGGTCCACGATAGCCACCGACCCCATGGGGCAGGTCGATCCGGGTCGTCACCGGCGCATCGCTGCCGGTACGGTCATCGCATGGGACTTCCGTGGAAGCTGCACGGGGACGGCAAGACCGTCTCCGCGACGACGATCGTGACACCGGACGAACGGCTCACCTGGCCCCGGACGATCGGCCTCGGGGTGCAGCACGTCGTCGCGATGTTCGGCGCCACGTTCCTGGTGCCCCTGATCACCGGGTTCCCGCCGTCGACGACGCTGCTGTTCAGCGGCATCGGCACGATCCTGTTCCTGCTCATCACGGGCAACCGCCTGCCGAGCTACCTCGGGTCGTCCTTCGCGTTCATCGCCCCGATCGGTGCGGCGACCAAGATCGGCGGCATCCCGCTCGCGCTGTCCGGCATCATCGTCGTCGGCGCGCTGCTCGCGATCGTCGGACTCGTCGTGCACCTGGCCGGCGCCGGGTGGATCGACCGACTGATGCCCCCGGTGGTCTCCGGCGCGATCGTCGCCCTGATCGGCTTCAACCTGGCACCGGCCGCCCGCGACAACTTCACCGCGTCCCCGGTCATCGCACTCATCACCCTCGCGACGATCATCCTGGTCACCGTCCTGTTCAAGGGCCTGATCGGCCGGCTGTCGATCGTCATCGGTGTGCTCGTCGGGTACGTCGCGGCGCTCATCGGCGGGCAGGTCGACTTCTCGAAGGTCGGTGAGGCGAAGTGGATCGGCCTGCCGGACTTCACCGCTCCCGCCTTCGACCCGTCCCAGCTGGCGATCTACCTGGCGTTCGTGCCGGTCGTCCTGGCACTGGTCGCCGAGAACGTCGGCCACGTCAAGGGCGTCGGGCAGCTGACCGGCCGTGACCTCACGCCGCTCACCGGTCGCGCGCTCTTCGCCGACGGCATCTCGACCGTGCTCGCGGGCGTCGGCGGCGGCTCCGCCACCACCACCTACGGCGAGAACATCGGCGTGATGGCCGCCACCCGCGTCTTCTCGACCGCCGCCTACTGGGTCGCCGCCATCGCGGCCGTCCTGCTCGGCCTGTCGCCGAAGATCGGCGTGGTCATCTCCTCGGTGCCGGCCGGCGTGCTCGGCGGCGCCACCACCGCGCTCTACGGCCTGATCGGCGTCATCGGCATCCGGATCTGGGTCGAGAACCGCGTCGACTTCTCGAAGCCGAAGAACCAGCTGACCGCCGGCATCGCCCTGATCATCGGCATCGCCAACTTCACGTTCACCTTCGGCCAGGCGAGCTTCGGCGGCATCATCGTCGGCACCATCGCAGCGATCGTCGTCTACCACGTGATGGACGTCATCGGCCGGGCCCGCGGCACCGACGAGCCCTCGACCGAGGCCGCCGACCCCGCACACGCCGCCACCGGCGCCGTCCCCGCGGAACCGCGCGCCGACTGACGCGAGTGGTCGGCCGGAACGCGCGTCCGGCCTGACGACGTGGGACCACCGGACTGGAGGCCCGTGGCGGCGCCGCCACGGGCCTCCAGTCCGTCGTGGCGTCGCGCCCACCCCGCCTGGTGACCACGACGGGTCGGCATCGCCGACAGAATGGGTCGGTGCACCGACCGACGCGACCCGCTGTGACCGCTGAGCGGCGCGCGGTCGACCGCGACATCGTGCGGCTGGCGGTGCCGGCGCTCGGAGCGCTCGTGGTCGAGCCGCTGTTCCTGCTGACCGACACCGCGCTCGTCGGGCACCTGGGGGCGACGCCGCTGGCGGCCGTCGGGCTCGCGAGTGCCGTGCTGTCGACGGTGACCGGGCTGCTGGTGTTCCTGGCGTACTCGACGACCCCGGCCGTGGCACGGGCGCTCGGTGGTGGCGACCGTCGCGGAGCCGTGCACGCGGGCATCGACGGGATGTGGCTCGCGCTCGTGCTGGGGGTGGTGCTGGTGCTGGTCGGGTGGCCGCTCGCCGGGCCGCTCGTCGACCTGTTCGGCGCCTCGGCCGAGGTGTCGGCCGCCGCGACCGCGTACCTGACCATCTCGCTGATCGGGCTGCCCGGTATCCTGGTCGTGACCGCCTCGACCGGGCTGCTGCGTGGGCTGCAGGACACGAAGACCCCGCTCGTCGTCGCGACCATCGGGTTCGTCGCGAACGGGCTGCTGAACGCCGTCCTGATCTACGGCGCCGGCTGGGGCGTCGAGGGATCCGCCGCCGGCACCGTCATCGTGCAGTGGGCGATGGCCGTCGTCTACGTGCGCATCGCGGTGCGGGCCGCCCGGTCGTCGGGGGCACCGCTGCGACCCGGCGCCTCGGGCGTCGCCCGGGCCCTGCGGTCGGGAGCATGGCTGTTCCTGCGGACCGCGTCGCTGCGGATCGCGATGCTCGCGACCGTCGGGGCCGCCGCCGGGCTCGGGACCACCGGGCTGGCGACGACGCAGGTCGGGCTGACGGTGTTCTCGACGCTGGCGTTCGCACTCGACGCCCTGGCGATCGCCGGGCAGGCGCTCGTCGGACACGGACTCGGCGGACGCGATCCGGAGCGGGTGCGACTGGTGACCAGGCGGCTCGTGCTGCTCGGGATCGCCGGTGGTGTGCTGCTCGGGGTGCTGACCCTGGCGGTGAGCGGGCTGCTCGGGCCCGTGTTCTCGGACTCGCAGGCGGTGCGGGACGCCCTGCCCGTCGTGCTGGTGCTCATCGCCGTCGGGATGCCCGTCGCCGGGTACGTCTTCGTGCTCGACGGGGTGCTGATCGGCGCCGGGGATGCGCGGTACCTGGCCATCGCCGGAGGTGTGAACCTCGTCGTCTACCTGCCGCTGCTCTGGTGGGCAGGCGGGACGCTCGCGGGGTTGTGGGCGGCGTTCGCCCTCGGGTACATCGGGGTCCGGGCGGTGACGCTCGGGGTGCGGGCGCACCGGCGCGGCTGGGTGGAACAGGCGTTGGCGCGGTGAGCGAACCTTCTGCTGCTGGGCCTGCTTCGTCTGCCGGGCCTGATTCTCCTGCGGCGCCGTCCTCGTCGGTGGCTTCGTCGGCCGTGCTCGCCACGGTCGGCATCGGGGTGCAGGGCGTCGCGAAGCTGCTCGTGACCGTCGTCGTCGGGCGGGTGTTCGGCACCGAGACCCTCGGGCAGACCACGGCGCTGCTGTCACTCTCGGTCTTCGTCGCCCTGCTCTGGCCGAACGCCGCGGGCAACACCGCGTCACGGTTCCTGGCCATCGCACTGCGGGGTCGGCGGTCGGACGCCGCGGTGAACCGGCTGCTCGGGGTGTCCATGCTGATGTCGAGCGTGGTGCTCGCGGCGGTCACCGTACCGATCGCGCTGGCCTGGGGCAACGGCCCCGGGATGGTGCTCGGCGGTGCCGCGGTCGTCGTCGGCTACGGCCTCTACTGCTACGCCCGAGGCGCGCAGCTCGGCTACGACCGGGCACCCCGGGTGGCGCTGTGGGACTCGGTGACGAGCGTCCTGGCGCTCGGGTTGCTCGTGGTGGCGTGCGTCGCTCGGCTCGAGCCCTTCGTGCTGCTCCCCCTGGCCATCGGGTACACGGTGTTCGCGATCGCGTGCTGGCCGCGGGGCAACGGCTTCGCGCCTGCTTCGCGCGAACCGGCTGCCGGGGTGCTCGGGTTCGCGGCGTGGAACGTGCTGGCGGTGGTGACCTCGAACGGGTTGCTGCAGTTGACGATGATCTCGGCGCAGGTGACGTCGTCGGCGCACGACGCCGGTGTCTACGCCGCCGCGTTCACCCTGGCGACGCCGGCGTCGATGCTCGGGCAGGCGTTGGGGCAGGTGCTCGTGCCGGCGTTCGCGCACCGGACCGATGGTGGATCGCTGCGCTCTCGCGGCGCGCTGCTGCTCGTCGTCGGGTTCGCTGCAGCATCCGCCGTCGTGTTCGGCGTGGTCGTTCTGCTCGCCGGGTGGTTCTTGCCGATCGTGTACCCCGCCGAGGGCGCCGCTGCCGTCGCCGACCTGCGGTACCTGATGGTCGCGGTGTGGGTGTTCACCGTCGGGCTCGTGCCGGCGGCGCTGTTGCTCGCCGCTGGACGCTCACGCCAGGTCGCCCTTGCCTCGGTCGCCGGGTTCGTCGTCGGCGCTGGGCTCATGGCGGTGCTTGGGCCCATCGCCGGTGTCGCAGGTGGGACCACAGGGTTCTTGGTCGGCAGTGCGGTGAACCTGGTCGCGGTGGTGGGGCTCGGGGTCCGGCGGCGCTGAGGGGCTTCAAGAGTCGTCCGGAAGCGCTACCGCACCCCTCGTTCGACGCGATGTCGGCCCCGGCAGGGGGAACGGGGCCGTCCGCGAAACGACCGGCGCTCAGTAGATTTGAGCGCCCTTCACCCAAGCGGTACCAGTGAGGGTGTTCACCGACCCGGGTGCCTGGCGGACACCCCACTTCGTCGTTCCGTCGATCAACCACGCGCCTCGTGCAGAGTAGTTCCCGGTCCGGAAGCGGTACGACTTCGTACCCTTCGATGAGAAGGTCCACTTGCCGGCAGAACCGTAGAAGCAGTTGTTCGTGTACGGGGTCGCCGCCGCCGCCCAGTAGGCATCCCCGCTCTTGCACGTGTTGCGTTCGCTGATGCGGCCGGTCGCCGCGCGAACGGGTGCGACTGCGGTGAGCTCACCCGACTCGGCGTCCGACGTGACCGCAGTCTGGTGAGTCGCGACGTAGTCCAACACGTCGGACCTCGTTGCCGCTGACTTCGCGGACAGAGCTGGGATCCCGGTGATCGTGATCCCGTCAATCGTCCAGTTCGGCGAGGCCGGAGCGGCCTGCGCTGGACCGGTGAACACGCCCGCGAGCAACGCACCGGCAAGTGTGGAGGTGATGATGATGGTGGGCAATCGTGACATGGAGAACTCCGCTCATAGACAACAAGGACTCTATGTATATCACCGTCCAGTTTGTTATTCTAACGGGTCGGCACCTCGAAGCGTTGACGCTGTGACGGCCGGGCCTTCCGGCAACACCTCCAGCCATGGTCGCCCCCTCCGGCACCCTGCACATCAGTGAAGCGAACAGCAGCGTGTACGCGTCGATCACCCACTGCAGACCCGACGTGATGCGCCGAGCTCCCTACCGATCGAGGGGTCTAGACCCGATGCCTCGGGCAGGCGGGCGGGATGCCGTCGCTAGTAGGTACCCGAATGGGGCGGCGGCCCCGTCGTGTCCCCCACCCGCAACTCCGATGTGAAGGACGCCGGTTGCGGCTCCGCACCCTCGAGCATGGCAAGGGCGGCACGGGCTGCGGCTTGGCCCTTCTGCACGAACGGCTGCACCAGGGTGGTCAGGTGCCGGATCGGGGTGCGGTGGAGCAAGCTGTCGTCCACCGTGATGCCGTCGAAACCGACGACGCTGACGTCCTCGGGGACACGGAGTCCGGCATCGAGCGCGGCCGAGATCACCCCGACGGCGATCAGGTCACTCTGGGCGACGACGGCGGTGGGGCGGGGGCCGTCCGGCGCGAACAAGGCTGTCCCGGCCAGACGGCCCTCTTCGACCGAACTGCCGGCCGTCTCGATGGCGACCGCAGAGGGGTAGACCTCCCGCACACCGCGCAGTCGCTCGAGCGTCGTGAATGCGATACCGGAGCCGAAGCGGTCGTCGTCGATCGGCCCGCGTCGGCGTGCGGCGTCGAGGGGCAGGGTCACGACGGTCACGTCCTGGTGGCCGAGCCCCTGCAGGTACTCGGCAGCACGGCGTGAGGCATCGCGGTTGTCGAGCTGGACGGGGACAGCACCCTCGATCTCGTCCGCCTCGATCGCGACGACGGGGATCTGCCGACGGCGCAGCACCGCGACGGCAGGGTCGATCCGGACGTTGCACCCGACGAGCACGACGGCGTCCATCGGGGCGTCGACCAGCGGACCGGCACCCTGCTCGTCGTCGAGCGGACTCCGGACCAGCAACAGCGAAGCACCCGCGGCACCGGCGACCTCGGCGATGCCGTCGAGCGTCAGGACGTTGACCGGGTCACGGAAGGCATCGCTCAGGCGCTCGTCCATCACGACACCGATGACGCCGGAACGACCACGGCGCAGCGAACGGGCACGGGGATCGGGGCCGCCGTAACCGAGGTCGGCGGCAGCGGCGAGCACGCGGGCCTTGGCGTCCTCGGACACCGGGCCGAGACCGCTGAAGGCGAGCGAGGCCGTCGACGGCGCGACCCCGGCAGCACGGGCGACCGCTGCCAGCGTCGGGCGCGACGAACGGGTGACGCCGCCGCGGTGAGGCGACGCGCCGGGTCCTGTTGCCGGTTCGTCCATCGCCCGTTAGCGTAGCCGGAACGAGCAGTCGAATCGATTCGACAGCCGCAAGACCAGCACCGACACGCACCAGAACGCGCAGCACCGAGCGCGCCGCAGCACGATGGGAACCACCATGACGACGCCGTCCACCCGCACCGTCCCGACCACCAAGGCCTGGATCATCGCGGTGTTCGTGGTGTTCACCCTGTCCGGGCTCGACATCGCGACGTGGTTGGGCCGGATCCCGAGCGTCCGCGACTCCCTCGGCGCGAGCACGTTCGAGATGGGTCTGCTCGTGCTCGGCATGGCCGTCGGCTCGATCGGCGGTCTGACCTTCGCCGGGCACATCGTCGCGAAGCTCGGTGCCCGTCGGGGCGTGCAGGTGGCTGCGGCGTGCCTGGCGGTCGGGATGATCTTCGCGGGGGTCGCGGTCACGCTCGGATGGGGCTTCGCCGCCATCTGGATCGCGCTCATCGCGTTCGGCTTCGGCAACGGCCTGTGCGACGTGTCGATGAACGTCTCCGGCGCCGCCGCCGAGAAGGCCGGCGGACGCACGATCATGCCGCTGTTCCACGCCGCGTTCAGCCTCGGCACGCTCGCCGGTGCAGGCCTCGGTGCGCTGGCCGAGCGGTTCGAGATCCCGGTGTCGTGGCACTTCATCGTGCTCGTCGTCATCACGAGCGCCGCCATGCTCATCGCCGTCACGAAGTTCCAGGACGAGCACCGCTTCGAGCAGCCGGTGTCGACCGACACCAGCCCGGTCGCGACCCCGCTCACCCGCTGGCAGGTCTGGGCACAGCCCTCCACGCTGCTCATCGGCGTGATCGTGCTCGGCATGGCGCTGGCCGAGGGGTCCGCGAACGACTGGCTGCCCCTCGCGATGATCGACGGTCACGGGCTCGACAACGCCGGCGGTGCTGCCGTGCTGACGGTGTTCCTCGCCGCGATGACCGCCGGCCGCGTCGCCGGTAGCCCGCTCATCGACAAGTTCGGCCGCGTGCCGATCCTGCGCATCAGCGCCGCCGTCGCGGTGGTCGGCCTCGGCATGCTCATCTTCATCGACAACGTGCCGCTCGCGATCGTCGGCGTCGTGCTCTGGGGCCTCGGTGCGAGCCTCGGCTTCCCGATGGGCATGTCCGCCGCGGCCGACGACCCCCGCACCGCGGCCGCCAAGGTCAGCGCCGTTGCCACGATCGGCTACGTGGCGTTCCTGGCCGGGCCGCCGCTGATCGGGTTCCTCGGCGAGGAGATCGGCCTGCTCGGCGCGCTGCTGATCGTCTTCGTGTTCATCATCGCGGCCGGCCTGGCCTCGGGTGCGGCACGCGAGACCGGCGCCGCCGCCCGGCCCGCCCGCGGGACCGACAAGACGAGCGGGACCACGAAGCGCGAGACCGAGAAGTCCAGCAACAGGAACTGAATCAGCCGCCGTCCCCGGCCCGCGCCCGCGTCGCCAGGTGCAGGGCGAGCCGGGTCTCCGGGTCGGACAGGTCCACCCCGAGCAACCGCTCCACCCGCGCGATGCGGTCGGACACGGTGTTCCGGTGCACGCCGAGCACCGCTGCGGTCTCGGCGATCGACGACTCCGCGTCCAGGTAGGCGGCGAGCGTCGTCAGGAGCGCCCCGCCACCGCGTTCGAGCGGTGCGAGCAACTGCCGTGAGGCCGGCAGGAACGTGTCCGTCTGCGTCCACGCGAGCAGCAGCTGCGCGAGCCCGAGCCGGTCGACGTGCACGAAGTGCCCGGACTCCGGACGGCTCGCCGCCAGACGGGCGGCGTCGCCCGCCTCGCCGAGCGTCCGGACCAGCCCGGCAGGGCCCGCCTGCAGACTGCCGACGCCCACGTTGGTCTCCACGGTGGTGCGGAGTGTGTTCTGCGCGCGCCGCAGCCGACCCGCGATGTCGGCCACTGCCTCCCGGCCGGGTTCGTCGGGTTCCGACAGCCACAGCACCCAGCCGTCCGCCTGTTCGACGACGACCGCGTCGAGTCCCTCGGCGCGCACCGCGGCGTCGACCTGCTGGCGGAGCGCGACCAGGTCGACGCCCTGCCGCGCGACCACGCGCGCACCGACGTGCCAGGCGTCCAGCCGCCACCCGGCGGCGATGGTCCGCTGCACGAGCTGCGGGGCGGGCGCCCCGTCGGCCGCGCGGAGTTCGTCGAGCATCGCCATCCGGTAGCGGGCGTCGCGCTCGTCGTCGAGCCGGGTGAGCAGCAGCCGGTGCCCGACGGCGACGGCGGCGACCTGCAGGGCACTCGCGACCACCTGCTGTTCGGCGGCGATCGGGACGGGCAGGCCGACGGCCAACCAGGCGCGCGGTCCGATGCCGGTGCCGACCGGGATCGCCACGAGCGTCTCGTCGACGCCCTCAGCGGTCAGCACGTCGCTGGTGCCGGCGCGGCGGACGAGCACGGCGCGGGCCGCGTCGTCGACGGCGGCTCCGCGGAGTGCCAGGCCCGAGGCGTCGAGGAACCGCACCGGGTGGCCGAGCGAGCGGTCGAGCCGGGCGAACAGGTCGTCGAGTTCGGGGCCGGCGTCGAGCGCGACGCGGGAGGCGTCGAGGGCTGCCCGGGCCGCCGGCCCCATCCCGGTGCCGATGAGTTCGTGCAGGCGGACCGAGGTCGCCCACGGGTCCGGGGTGGCGAGCACGGCGACGCCGAGCCGGTCGGCGAGCGTCGTGGTGCCGGGGCCGAGCTCCAGTGCCCCGTGGACGACGAGCAGGGTGGTGCCGGCCGCGGACGCCCGGCGCAGCAGCACGTCGAAGCGCGCGTCCGCGCGGTCGACGGGGGTGAGCAGCACGACGACGTCGTCACCCTGCGACAGGGACCGGCCGACCTGGTCTGGGGTCCCCACCACCCCGCGGACGCTCCGGACCGCGGTGCTGCCGGGGCCGACGAGCAGGCGGGTGCCGGGCGGCAGGAGCGGGAGCAGGTCGCCGACGGCGTTCACGCGAGCACCTGGCCCACGGCCTCGGGGACGACGTCCGCGTCGATGCCGAACGCTCGCGGCCCCATGCGCGCGGTGCGGTCGGGGTCCGCCCACCACCACGGCGCCGACGGCAGCACGAGCACCGCGAGCTCGTTGCCGACCCGCGTGCGGTCGGTCGCCACCGGCGCGAGTGACCGCGCGTCGACGACGGTGATGACGCTCGGCGTGCTGGCGACCGGCAGGCCGTCGACCAGGCAGTGCACGTACTCGCTGCCCGCCTCGACCCGGGCGACCGCGCCGGTGCCGGCGTCGCGGATGGCCAGGCTGCTGCGGACGAACGCGAGCGCATCCCCCTCGCGCTGGACGTCGATGACCCGGCCCTGCGCGACGACCCGGCCGCCGATGAGCGCGGCGAGTTCCGCCGCGTCGCGTGCGCCGCCCGCTGCGCGTCCGATCCGGAGGGCGCGCTGCACGCTGCCGACGACGGCCCGCTCGCGCAGCAGGGCCACCGGGACCGGGCCGATCGCGAAGGCCGCCCAGCCGCCGCTGTGCGAGACGGCCTCGCGCCAGACCGTCTCGACGTCGTGGGGGTGCCGGGCGTCGACGACGATCCGCAGCCCGCTCGTGGTGGCCGCGGCGGCCGTGACCGTCGTGGTCGGGCCGACGAAGACCGACAGTTGGTCGATGCGCGGGACCGCGCGGCCGACCAGGTCCGCGTCGACGAGCGGCAGTCCGGCGGCGTGCGCGGTGAGGGCCGCGGCCGGTCCGGTCACGCCGCCGATCTGCGCGGCGACGACGGCGTCGGCACGGGTGCCCGTCCAGCGTTCGACCGCCGCGAGCGCGGCTGGCAGCTCCTCGCCGCTCGGCATCTTCTCCTCGAGCACGGTGGTCGACCCGATCAACCCGACGGCCACCACCGAGCCGAGCGCGGGGTCGTCGAGGTCGACGACCGGCACGCTGCGGTCGCCGAGCGCGAAGCGGAGTGCGCTGACCATGTGGTCGACGCGGCCGCCACCGCCGCAGCCGAGCAGGGCGGTGCCGCGTCCGAAGACGGTCGCGTCGTCGGCCTGGAGGCCCGCCACACCGCCGCCTCGCCGCTCACCCTGGTCCATGGGTCCATTCTGCTGCCGTGGTCGCGTCTCGGGGCCGGAGCCCGGGGCCGGGCGCACGGGCCGGGCACAGGGGTCGGCGCGCGGCCGTTCGTCAGCCGACCGCCGGGGCGGCCGGGCGGACGTGCTCGTGCAGGTCCTCGACCGGGACGAACGGTTCATCGAGCCCGAAGCACGACGGCCCGAACACGGCGAGCGCCTCCGGGGTCCGCATCAGGTCCGGGGTCGAGATGCCGATGACCCGGACGCGCTGCCCGAACCGCAGACGCTCGGTGGTGATCGGCTCGGCGGTCTCGGCGTCGAGGACGCAGATCAGGTCGGGCACGACGGCGACGAGCTGCCCGTCACGCCGGGCAACGAGGTTCTCGTTCTGGAACCGGAGCTCGAGCTCGGACCCGTCGGTGCCCTGAACGGTGGCACGACCGCGGGCGAACCCGTCGACCGTGCGGCGCTCGACGTCGACGACCTTGCCGTCGAACAGCTCGCGCAGGTGCGTGTAGATCGTCGTGCCGAGGGCCTCGGCGAGCGCGTCGATGGGGTCGCGGTGGGCTTCGCGGGCAACTCGGATGGCCCGACCGACGGCGAGTGCCAGGGAGAGCGTGCGCGGGACGGCGGTCTCCTTCACCTGGCGGCCGGACATCGCGTACTCGGCGATGTAGGCGACGCCGCCGAGCCGGATCGTGACCCCGCGGGCGAGCCACTCCATCTTCTTGTTGTCCGTGCCGGTCTCGATGATGACGCCGTGGCCGTTCTCGTCGCTGATCGCGAGCGGACTGCCGGGGACCCCGTAGACCGAGAACGTCTCCATCTGCAGCTCGGGGAACGCGCGCCCCATGCCGTCCGCGTCGACGACGGGCAGGCCGCCGGTGGCACCGACGATCAGCGGGATCATCGAGTTGATGCCGCCGCACTCGATGGGCATCGTCGCGGTCGCCGTCCGGCCCAGGTGGGCTTCGAGCCGACGGAGGGCGCCGAGGGGTTCCGGTCCGGCCGGGATGCGTTCGAGCACCACGGTCGGTGCGCCCATCTGCGCGGTGGGGATGACGAGGGCGTCGTCGGGCACCTCGGACGGGTCGAGGATCGTGACGGGGCCGTGCTGTTCGATCGCGGCACGGACCAGGAGCATCCCGATGGTGGGGTCGCCTCCTCCGCCGGTGCCGAGCAGGGCGGCGCCGCGGGCCAGGTCGGGCAGGTCGTCGACGTCGAGGATCCAGCTCATCGGTTCGCTCCCGTGTTCGTCTCGCCCGCGCTCGTGGTGCCGTCGTGGCGGACCGCGGGGGTGTCGTAGCCGAAGTACCGCGGGCCGGCCAGGCGCAGGCCGTCCGGGGAGTGCCAGCGCTCGTCGGCCGGTGCCGTGACGATCCGGATGCGGGCGCCGAAGCGCAGGGCCTCGGTGGTGATCGGCTCGCCGGTCTCGGCGTCCAGGGTGATGATGAGGTCGGGAGCCGTGGTGCGGACCTGGCCGGCCACCTCGACCAGCAGGTGCTCGTTCTGGAACCGGAGCACCGCCTCCAGGCCGGTGTCGCTGCCGGAACCGGCGATGCGGGCCGTGCCACGGGCGAACCCGGTGACGGTCTTGCGCTCGATGTCGGCGACCTTGCCCTCGAACACGACCGTGCCGCCGAGCACCTCGGTGACCGCCGTGACGGGGTCCGCGTTCTCGCGGCGTGCGCGGACCAGCGTCTCGCCGAGCCGGACGCTCAGCGACAGACTGCCCCGGACGAACGACTCCTTCACCTGCGCGCCGGACATGGCGTACTGCGCCGTGATCGCGGAGCAGCCCATCTCGACCGTCGCCGTGCGGGCGAGCCGCTCCGCCCACCGGTTGTCCAGCGTGTCGAAGACGACGGTGTTGCCCTTCTCGTCGGCCAGGGCCATCGGTGTCGCGCTGACCCCGGACAGGGTCGGCAGCACCATCTGCACCTCGGGGAACGCGCGGCCCATGCCGTCACCGTCGACCAGGGGCAGGCCGAGCTCGGCCGCGGCGACGATCGGGGTCGTCGAGTTCACGCCGCCGACCTCGATGCAGGCCAGGTGGGTGGGGGTGACCCCGAGGAACGCCGACAGGCTGCGGATGGCCTCGGCGAACTGGCCGGCGGACGGCAGCTTCTCGACCATCACCGTGGGAGCGCCGATCATCGCGACCGAGAGCACCACGGCGTCGTCGGGCAGGTCCTCGACCTGGACGATCTCGACCGGGCCGTGGGCGCGGACGGCGGCCTCGGCGAGCAGGCGGCCGATGTAGGGGTCACCGCCGCCGCCGGTGCCGAGGATCGCGGCGCCGCGGGCGAGGGCGGAGCAGTCGGCGCCGATGGCGGTGAGGAGGGGTGCTGTGGGGGCGGCTTGCGTGGCTGCGGCTTGCGCGGCTGCGGCGCGGGGCGCGGCTTGCGTGGCGCTCATCGGACCAGCGCCCCGAGTGCCAGGTCGCCCACGGCCTTCGCGCGGATGCGCGTCGCGTTGCCCGGCAAGTACGGGATCGGGACCTCGTCGAAGTCGACGATGTCCACCGAGCCTGGGTCGGCGCCGGCCGCGATGGCACGGTCGACGGCCTCCTGACGGGCCTCGTCGACCACGGCGGACCGGCGGCCGTCGCTGATCGCGTAGACCTTGTCGACCTCGCCGCTGACCTGAGCGATCGCCGCACCGATGGCGTTGGCGACCGAGTAGTGCTCCGGGCGGTGCACGGTGCCGAGTCCGGGCAGGGTGTCCGGCAGCAGCACCGAGCCGCCGCCGACCGCCACGACGGGCAGCGGGTCGGACGAGGTGCGCATCCGCTCGACGATGTCGGCGACGCGCTCCGCGATGACGTCGAGCGCGCGGGCGGCGACCTCGGCGGGCACCCCGGCGACGAGCGACGGGTCCCCGATCGCACCGCGGCCACCGCGGACGGCCACGTCGGTGGCGGTCAGGGTTGTGCCGCCGAAGACCAGGCCCTCCTCGGTCAGGCGGTACCCGACGGAGTCCGGCCCGACGACGCTGCCGTCCTCGCGGATGCGGGAGCCGCCGCCGATGCCGACGGACAGGACGTCGGGCATCCGGAAGTTCGTGCGGATGCCGGCGACGGCGACCTCGCCGGTGGCCTCACGCGGGAAGCCCGCGGTCAGGACGCCGACGTCGCTCGTCGTCCCGCCGACGTCGACGACCGCGCAGGTGTCGAAGCCGGACAGCACCGCTGCGCCGCGCATCGAGTTCGTCGGGCCGGAGGCGAACGTCGCGACCGGGTAGCGGCGGGCGTACTCGACGTCCATCAGGGTGCCGTCGTTCTGGCTCAGGAACAGCGGTGCGTCGATGCCGCTGCCCGTGACCGACCCGGACAGCCCGTCGACGATGCGGTCGGCGAGCTCACGGAGCGCCGCGTTGATGATCGTCGCGTTCTCGCGCTCGAGCAGGCCGATGCGACCGATCTCGGACGACAGCGAGAACGCCACGTCCGGCCCGAGCTCGGCGGCCATGATCTCCTGCGCACGCTGCTCGAACCCGTCGTTGATCGGGGAGAACACCGACGAGATCGCGACGGAGCGGATGCCCGCGGCCGCGATGGCACCGGCGTGCCGCTTCAGTTCCTCGGGGTCGAGCTCCGAGATGACGCGGCCGTCGAACTCGTGGCCGCCGTGGGCCAGGAACGGCTGCGCGTGCACGGCCGACACCAGGTGCGCGGGCCAGTCCGTGAACGGCGGCAGCGACGCCGTCGCCGGCAGGCCCAGGCGGACCGCGGCCGTCGGGGCGAGGCCGCGTGCCTCCACCAGGGCGTTGATGAAGTGGGTGGTGCCGATCATCACGCCGTCGATGTCCGTGGGGCCGAAGGCGTGCTGTTCGCGCAGACCGTCGAGCGCGGCGACGATGCCCGAGGTGACGTCGGGGGTGGTGGACCGCTTGACCGCCGCACGGACGGTGCTGCCGTCCATCAGGACGGCGTCCGTGTTGGTGCCGCCGACGTCGATGCCGATGCGCATGGGGGTTCCCTTCGGTGGTGCGGGTGCGGGTGCGGTGGTGCGGGTGCGGGGTGTTCGCGGGGTGGTGCTGGGTCGTGGGGTGGTGCTTGTTCGTGGGGACCGGCCGCGCCGTCGCGCGGATCAGGGGTGCGGCGACGCGACCGGCCGTTCGGGGAGCGCCCGGGTCAGGCGGCCGGGGTGGCCGGTGCGGCGGGCGCTGCGGCGACCGGGGCGGACGATGCAGCCGGCGCGGCCTCGGTCCGACTGACACCGACGCCGCGGATCAGCCCGACCTTGCCGGCGACCACGTAGAGCACGAAGGCGATGACCACGGAGTTGATCGACGGGATGCCGACGGCGACGAAGTACCCGATGAGCGAGGCGATCGCCCAGATGACCAGGGTGGCCGGCACCCAGGTGGGCGAGGTCGCCGGGATGTTCTCGGCGTCGCTCAGCTCGCGGCGCCAGCGCTTCACGACGAAGTACTCCGCCACCATGATCCCGGCGATCGGCGGGAAGACGACCCCGAGCACGGACAGGAACGGTGTCAGGGCCCCGAGGAACCCGACGGCGGCGAGCACCGAGCCGACGACGCCCATCACGAGCGTCACGAGCCCGCGGTTCACCTGCTTGCCGAACACCGCGTCGATGAAGTTCGTGACGCCGAGGCTCGAGCTGTAGATGTTCCAGTCGTTGATCTTGAACGTGCCGAGCAGGATCACGAGGATGCCGACCCAGCCGACGCTCGACGTGATCACGCGGGTGATGTCCGCGGAGCCGACGGCGTGTGCGAGCAGGACACCGGCCAGGCCGATGACGTACTCCCCGAGCGTCACACCGAGCAGCGTCTGCTTCACGACGTCGCCGACCGAGCGGTTGAAGCGGGTCATGTCCGGCGTGATCACCGCACCGACGATGAACCCGCCGGCCACCAGGGTGGTGCCGGCCACGAAGCTCAGCTCCGGACCGGCCGGGGCACGCGCGGCGAGCTCGGCGATCGAGTGCCGGCTCAGCTCGACGATGACCGCCCAGCCGACGAGCACCAGGAAGAGCGGCACGGTCACGTTCGCCAGCCACTGCATCGAGTGGAACCCGCGCAGGACGATCGCGGTGACGAGCAGCCCGAACACGAGCGACCACGCCCAGGCGGGCAGGATCGGCAGGATCGAGACGAGGCCGGCAGCCGAGACACCCGACTGGATGCCGAACCAGCCGATCAGGCTCAGCCCGATCGCCAGCCCGACCAGCGCCGAGCCGGCCTTGCCGAACCCGGTCCAGCGGGCGATGACGGAGGTGTTCAGGCCCTCCTTGACGCCGATCACGCCGACGAGGACCGAGACGATCTCCAGGATCACAGCGCCCAGGGTGATCGCCCAGAAGGCGTCCCAGAAGCTCATGCCGAAGCCGAGCGTCGCACCGAGCAGGAACTGGGACAGGGCCGAGATCTGCCCGAAGCGCTGCACGGCGACCTGGAACCAGCCGTAGCGCGCGGACATCGGGACTCGGCTGAGCGAGTAGTCGTCGACGGCGACCGACTCGGAACGGGGGGTTCGTGGTGCTGACACTGCGGTCTCGCTGGCCATCGTGGCTCCTCGGGGAGGGGTGTCGGCGTGGGCCGATCGGGGTGTCAGCCACGGTAGGACGGCATCGGATTGCGGTACATGTGCAGAACGTCGTTACGACCATGTGAATCCGTGCGCGCTGCACAGGCCGCGCGCCTCGTCCGGTCGGCGACACCACGCCGGTTAGGCTTCCGGGGTGCGTCTCGTCATCGCCCGGTGCTCCGTCGACTACGCGGGCCGGCTCTCAGCCCACCTGCCGCTCGCGACCCGCCTGCTCATGCTGAAGGCGGACGGCTCCCTGCTCGTGCACTCCGACGGCGGCAGCTACAAGCCGCTGAACTGGATGAGCCCGCCCTGCTCGATCGAGATCACCGAGCCGGACGAGGAGCAGTCGGTCGCCGGCATCACGCAGGTGTGGACGGTGACGCAGAAGAAGACGCAGGACAAGCTCATCGTCTCCCTGTACGAGGTCGTGTCCGACGAGACCCACGACCTGGGCGTCGACCCGGGCCTGGTGAAGGACGGGGTCGAGGCGCACCTGCAGCAGCTCCTGGCCGAGCAGATCGAGCTGCTCGGGGACGGCCACACCCTGGTCCGTCGCGAGTACATGACGGCGATCGGGCCGGTCGACATCCTGGCGCGTGACGACGCAGGGGCGAGCGTCGCGGTCGAGATGAAGCGCAACGCCAACATCGACGCGGTCGAGCAGCTCACCCGGTACCTCGAGCTCATGAACCGCGACCCGCACCTGCGCCCGGTGCAGGGCGTGCTGGCGGCGCAGACGGTGGCACCGCAGGCACGCACCCTCGCCGAGGACCGCGGCATCCGCGTCCTCGTGCTCGACTACGACGCGATGCGCGGCATCGAGGGCGGCCACACCCGCCTGTTCTGAGCCGCGTCGGGCCGTCCAGCCGTCCGGCCGTCGGGCCTGGAGGCGCGGCTCGCCCCGCCCCGCCGCCGACGGATCCCGGATGGTCGCCGCCACGGCCCGGCTAGGGTGGACAGGACATGACCAGCCCGTTCTCCGCCATCCTGTTCGACCTCGACGGCACCATCAGCGACTCCGCGCCGGGCATCCTCGAGAGCCTGACGCACACCTTCCGCACCGTCGGCGTCCCGGTGCCGGACCACGACACCCTGATGTCGTTCGTGGGCCCGCCGATCATGGACACGTTCCGGATCGCGATGGGCATGGACGAGGAGCTCGCCGACCGCACCCTCGCCGTCTACCGCGAGCACTACTTCTCGCACGGGGCGCTCGACTCCGCGATGTTCCCGGACATCGACGTCGTCCTGCGCACCCTGCACCAGGCGGGGCTGCCGATCTCGACGGCGACGAGCAAGCCGGAGACGCCGGCGACCTACATCCTCGAGCACTACGGGCTCACCGGGGACATCGACATCATCACGGGCGCGAGCGACGACGAGGTGCGGTCGAGCAAGGCCGACGTCGTCGAAGAGGCACTGCGACGCCTCGAGGCCCACGGCTTCGACACCAGCCGCCCGGTGCTGATCGGCGACCGGAAGCACGACGTCGAGGGCGCGACCGTGCACGGCGTCCCGGTCGTCTTCGCCGAGTGGGGCTACGGCTCCCCCGACGAGGCCGAGGGCACCATCGCCCGCGCCGCCACCCCGCTCGACCTGCTGCCGATCCTGCTGCCGTCCGCGACGCCGTCCGCATGAGCGGCGACGTCGTCCGGCGCGGGCTCCGCGGTGCCGCCTGGCTGCTGCCGGCGGCCATCGTCCTGATCGCACTGAACTTCCGCGGCCCGATCGTCGCGACCGCCCCGGTCATCGGCGACGTCCGTGCCGACCTCGGCCTGACCGCGACGATCGCCGGGCTGCTGACGACGATCCCGGTGCTGTGCTTCGCCCTCGCGACGCCGTTCGCCAGCTGGGTCATCGCGAAGGCCGACCCCGAGCGCGCAGTGTCCCTGTCGCTCGTCATCGTGCTCGCCGGCACCGTCGTGCGCTCGATGCCCTCGTCGGCGGCGCTGCTGATCGGCACCGCGGTCATCGGCATCGGCATCACGATCGGCAACGTGGTGATCCCGGTGGTCATCCGGCGGGACACCTCGCCGGAACGCGTCGGCCTGGTCACCGGCGTGTACACGTCGGCGCTCAACGTCGGGTCGATGATCACGTCGCTCGGCACCGCTCCCCTGGCCGCCCTGTGGGGGTGGCCGGTCGCCATCGCGATCTGGGCGGTCTTCGCACTCATCGCCGCCGCGGCCTGGACCTACACGGTCGGTGCTCGTGCCGCCTGGCGACGCCCGCTGCCCTCCGAGCGGGACGAACCACTGCCCGTCACCGGCCCGATCGACCAGGTGCTCGACACCGGGGCGATCCGGACCGCCCGCGCCGCCGAGGCCGCACGGGTCGCCGCCGCCGAGCCCATCCGACCGGCACGACGGCTCATCACCTGGGGCCTGACGCTCGCGTTCGGCGGTCAGGCGTTCTCGTACTACGCCCTCACCGCGTGGATCCCGACGCTGCTGCACGACGAGATCGGCTTCTCGAAGGCGTCGTCGGGCGCGAGCTCGTCGGTGTTCCAGATCCTGGCCGTCGTCGGGGCGCTCGGTGTCCCGCTGCTCGCGACCCGGTGGCGTCCGGCGGCGATCATCGCCCTGGTCGGCACCCTGTGGCTGGCGATGCCCCTCGGGCTGCTGTTCGCCCCGCAGCTCTGGTTGCTGTGGTCGGTGCTCGGCGGTGCAGCCCAGGGTGGTGGCATCACCGTGATCTTCATCGTCATCGTGCGGATCGTCTCGAGCGACGCCGACGCCCGCCGGATGTCCGCGTTCGTGCAGGGCGGCGGGTACCTGCTCGGGTCGGCCGGGCCGCTCGTCGCCGGCGCGCTGCACGGTGCGACGGGGAACTGGACGGCCCCGCTGCTCGTCGTGCTCGTCGCGGTGCTCACCCTCGGCGTCGTCGGGACGTTCGCCGCGCGACGGGTGTCCTGACCCCGAACCCGAACGCCGGCTGAGACCCCGCTCCGGCTCGACCCCCGAGGCGCTGACCGACGGGGGCCGCACCCGCACGACCCCTCAGCGCGCGGACCGGCTTCGCGGCCAGCTGGCGGCACGGTCCCGGCCGGTCGTCATCCCGGACGGCCAAGGTCCGGAGAGTGGACATCCGACGACCCGCCCGGTGGCGGGACCAGCCGCTCGCAGCACGGCTCACCCTGCTCGTGATCGCGGCCGGCACGACCGTGCTGCTCGCCTGGAACCTGGGCCGTGGCGGGGACTTCAGCTTCTACCAGGCGTCGGCGCGGTCGATGTCCGAGTCGTGGCCAGCGCTGTTCTCGGGCGCATTCGACCCCTCCGCGACGGTGACGCTCGACAAGCTCAGCGGCTTCGCCGTCCCGCAGGCGCTGAGCATCCGGCTGTTCGGGCACTCCACCGCCGCGCTCGCGTTCCCGCAGGTCGTCGAGGGGCTCGTCACCCTGTGGGCCTGCTCCCTGGTCGGACTCCGCTGGGCCGGCGTCGGGACGGGCCTCGTCGCTGCCGCAGCAGCGGGGTCGACGCCGGTCTTCGTGTCGATGTTCGCGCACCCGATGGAGGACGGCATGGTCACCGCCGCGCTGGCCGTCGCCCTGCTGTGCTGGCAGCACGCGGCACTGACCGGGCGCTGGTGGCCGCTCGTCACCGCGGGCCTGGCCGTCGGTGTCGGGTTCCAGGCGAAGATGGTGCAGGCCTGGTTCGTCCTGCCGGCGCTGCTGCTCGGCACGCTGCTGGCCTCGGCCCGGCACGACGGCCGTCCCTTCCGCTTCGGCACCCGGGTGGTCCGCGCCGGGGTACTCGGGATCGTCGCAGTCCTGGCGTCGGTGTCGTGGGTCACCGCGCTGGCACTCACCCCGTCGGGTTCGCGGCCGTGGGCGGACGGCTCCACCGACGACAGTCCGCTCGCGATGGTGTTCGGGTACAACGGCATCGACCGGTTCCTGCCCGGCGCGGTGCCCGGGTCCGTCCGGTCGTTCACGGTGCCGTTCGGTCCGCACACCTGGCGCGGTGGTCCGGCCGGGTTCGGCAAGCTGCTCGGACCGCACCTGGCGTCACAGGTGGCCTGGCTCCTGCCGGCGGCGGTGTTCGGCGTGGTGGTCGCGGCCGTGGTGCTCGTCCGCCGCCGTGCGGAGCGACCCGGCACCCTCGGCTCCCCGTTCGGGAACGCGTTCGACACCCGTGCCGGCGCCGCCACCCTGGCCGTCCTGGTGGTCTGGTTCGGCACCGCGGCGGCCGTGCTCTCGGTGGCCGCCGTGCCGCACACCGCCTACGTCGCCGCGATCGGCGTGCAGCTGGCCCTGCTCGCAGCCCTCGGGTGGCGCGGTGCGGTCGGGCTCGTCCGGGCGCAGTCTCGAGGGCTCCGGGCGCTCCCGGTCGTCCTCGCCGCGGCGCAGCTCGGCTGGGTGGTGTTCCTCGCGCGGGGCACCGCGATGCCGAGCGTGCTCGCCGTGCCCGCGATCACCGTCTCGACGGTCGCCGTCGTCGCGACGCTGGTGGCGGTGTGGTGGCGACCCCGCTGGGAGGCGACGCGCGGGCCGGACCGGCACCGGGCCTCCAGGACGGTCATCGCGCTGGCAGCCGGGCTCGCGCTCGTCGCCGGCCCCGCCGCGTTCTCACTGCAGGCCCTCGACGCGACCCGCGACGGCAGCGGCGTCGACGCGTCGGTCGGGCCGTGGCCCGCACGCTGGCCGATCCCGGTCGGCAGTCCGGACGTCTTCCACGTGTCGCGCCCGGACCCGTGGGGCGGGTCGACGCCCTACCCGCGTGCCCTCAGCCGGCTCGTCGCGACCGCGCGACGCCTGGAGGGGTACCGGCACGACGAACCGCTCTTCATGACGGACACGTGGCACATCTCCGCACCCGTCATCGACGCGACCGGACTCCCCGTGCTGACGGACGGCGGGTTCTCGGGCACCGTGCCCGTCTTCACGACGAACCAGATCCGCCGGAGGATCGCCGACGGCCTGCGCGTCCTCGTCGTCGAGGCCCACGCGCCCCGCACCGACCCGGTCCTGCGCGCCGCACTGGCCGGGGGCTGCCGAGCACTCACCAGCGGCACCCGGCACGCACGCCTGCCGATGCAGCCGCGCCGGGCGGACGGCATCGCCTGGACCGTGTGGCACTGCGGGCTGCCCGGGCCGTCCGTCGGACCCGGTGCGCACCGCCACCACGGGTCAGCTCGCGGCGAGCACCTCGCGCAGGGACATCGGCGGACGCCCGGTGATGCGTTCGACGTCGCCGGACACGTGCGCGAGCGCCCCCTCGGCGATGGCCGTGTAGGTGCTCACCCAGGCGTCAGCCTGCCACGGCTCCGGGTTCCACTGCGCACGTGATGCGTACGCCTCGTCGAGGGTCTCCGGGTGGTAGCTGACCGTGCGGCCGCGGACCTCGGACACGATCGCCGCCGCCTGGGCGAGGGTGATCGCCTCGGGGCCGGTCAGCTCGTACGTCTGGTCGCGGTGCGCGTCCGGGTCGTGCAGCACCGCCGTCGCGACGCGGGCGACGTCGGCACGGGCCACCGCGGCCATGGCGCCGTCGCCGGCGGGGCCGCGGATCACGCCGTCCTCACCGACCAGGTCCTCGACGAAGTCCAGGTAGAAGCTGTCGCGCAGGAACGTGAAGGCCATCCCGCTCTCGCGGATCGCCTGCTCCGTCGCCCAGTGGTCGCGTCCGAGCGTGAAGGTCGCGTCGGGAGCCGCGCCGAGGAACGACGTGTAGACCACGTGCCGCACGCCCGCGTCGGCCGCCGCGGCGACGAACGCCCGGTGCTGGTCGAGGCGGTCCTGGGCCTCGGCCGCCGAGACCATGAGCAGCACCTCGACACCCTCGACCGCCACTCGGCTCGCGTCGGCGTCGGCGAAGGTCGCGACGGCGACCTCGGTGCCGGGCAGCTCCGGCGCACGCGAGGCGTCGCGCACGAGCATCCGGAACGGCACGGCGTCCGCGGCGAGCGCCGCGCTCACGGCGCCCCCGATGTTGCCGGTCGCTCCGGTGATGGCGATGGTCATGGTCGCTCCTCGTGTCGGTGTCGCGTGGTCGTCGTCGGGGTCACGTCGTTGTCGGGGAGGCCTGGTGGTCGTCGACGGTCGCGTCGGTCGGTGGTCACGTCCACACCGTCCTGGAGGCCCGGATCACCGTGGGCGCGACCCTCGCGGCGTTCACGCCGTCCACCTCCACCGCCCATGCGCGGGCGGCGTCGTGGTCGCGGCCGTGCCGCATGTGCCGGCCGACCAGGCGGTCGAGCCGCACGTCGTCGGCGACGGCGCAGAACCAGGTCTCGGTGAAGAGCGCCGGCAGCGCCGACCACGGTGCGGTGTCGTCGAGCAGGTAGTTGCCCTCGGACACCACGAGTCGGGCTGCGCGAGGCACCGCGATGCTGCCGGCCACGGGTTCGTCGACGCGACGGTCGAAGTCCGGCGCCCACACCACGTCCTCGTCGGCGGCGACGAGTCGGCGGACGAGCGCGACGTACCCGTCGGCGTCGAAGGTGTCCGCCGCGCCCTTGCGGTCGTGCCGGCCGAGGGCGTCGAGCGCCGCGTTCGACAGGTGGAAGCCGTCCATCGGGACCTGCACCGCCGTGCCGGCACCCAGGCGGTCGTCGACGGCGGTGACGATGCGACGGGCGAGCGTGGACTTGCCGGCGCCCGGTGCTCCGGCGATCCCGAGCACTGTGCGCTCGCTCGAACGGGCCAGTTCGACGGCGCGCTCGACGGCCTGGTCGACGGTCGTGCCGGAGTCGCTCACGGCTTCATCCTCGCAGAGCGCACCGACGTCGGGCCGCGGTGGTTCACTTGCCGCATGGTCGATGCGACGAAGGCGTTCAGCGGGTTCTCGGTGCGCGACGTGCCCGAGGCGAAGGCGTTCTACGAGGACGTCCTGGGGGTCGAGGTCACCGAGGACCACGGCATGCTCTTCCTGCAGCTCGGCAGTGGACACCAGGTGCTCGTCTACCCGAAGGGCCCGGGTCACGAACCCGCGGCCTTCACGGTGCTGAACTTCCCGGTGCCGGACATCGACGCCGCGGTCGACGAGCTCACCACCAAGGGCGTCGTGTTCCTGCAGTACGAGGGGATGACCGACGACCGGGGTGTGAACCGGAAGGGCGGCCCGCTCATCGCCTGGTTCACCGACCCGTCGGGAAACGTCCTCAGCGTCATCGAGGAGTGAACATGTTGTATTCCGGAAGCTGACCGCTGGGTGACGCGGTCAGCGGGACAGGGCGCCCGCCCAGCCGAGGGCGATCGGCACGAGCAGGCCGTGGCGGTGGTGCGGGAGCTCGGCGACGGGGATCCACCGCGACTCGTCGGTCGAGCCGTCGAGCTCGTGCCGCAGGGCTCCCCCGGTGATGGTCGCCCGGAACACGACCTGCACGGCCTTCATCGGGCGACCGTTGGCGTGGATGCGACGTTCGGCGGGGACGATGTGGTGTCTGACCCCGAGCAGGGCACCGGCCTGGGCCTCGTACCCGGTCTCCTCGCGGATCTCGCGCACGACGGCCTGCTCGACGGTCTCGTCGAACTCGACCCCGCCGCCCGGTAACGTCCACGTGCCCGCGTCGGGGTGACGCAGCTTCGCCAGGAGCACGCGGTCACCGTCCGTGATCACGCCGTAGGCGGCGAGCCGGGTGTCGTAGTCCGTGTACTCCATGGGCCGACCATGCCAGGTGGGTGCACCGACGTCTGCCAGCCGCGCCGGGCCTCCAGGCCGTGGACCGGGGTGGTGCGGACGCTCCACCAGCCCGCCACCGGTCACGACCCCCCGCGGCCCGCACGCCGAGCGGTCACAGACCGTCGGCCCCGCCGCCCGCAAACGACGGAACGTGACCACGCGACGCAGCCCGTGCGGGGAGTCGTGACCACCCCGCGTCCACGCCGGACGGCCGGCGCGCGCGGTCAGGACACCCCGATGGCTGCCCGCCGAGCGGTCACGAACCGTTGCTTGCGGCACCGCCAAACGACGGAACGTGACCACGCGACGCTGCACGCGCGGCGAGTCGTGACCGCTCGCCGCTGAAAGCCCCGGACCCGCATGGTGCGGACCGGACCCGACGTGCGCGCCCGACCCGGATCAGGCGTTCACGCGTGCCGCTGCCCAGCCCACGCGCATCCGGGCGACCGCCCGGTCGAAGGCGCTGAGCGGTTCCCCGTCGTCTCGGATCACGGACTGCAGCTGGAGCCCCTCGTACAGCGCCATGAGCTGCTCGGCGGCGTGCCGGGGCGATGCGCCGCGGGGTTCCCGGCCGGCGACGACGTCACGGACCAGGGCGAGGGTGACGTCCTCGAACGCGCGCGTGTACTGGGTGCGGAACCACCCGGCGGCGGGGTGGTGGGGGTTCGAGGCGGCGCTGAGCACGGCGACCCGGAGGCGCACGAGAGCCGGATCTTCCAAGCCCGCCGCGAGCCGGGCACGCAGGTAGGCGACCGTGCCGTCCCGCTCCGCGATCGGCCAGAGCTCGCGTCGGCTGCCGTTGTTCCACTTGTCCATGACCGCGACCACCAGGAGTTCCCACATCGGGTACGCCCGGTGGAACTCGTCGGCCGTGACCCCGGCGTGCTCGGCGACCTCGTCGGGCCCGACACGGTGGAAGTCCCCGGCTCGGTAGGCACTGATCGCCCCGGCGACGATGCGTGCGCGGAGGTCGACATCGGTCGTGGGCATGCTGACGATTGTGCGGGGCCGGTCAGCGGCCCGCGACCGCCAGTTCAGGGGGCGCGGCCACCGTCGCCGGCTCCCGGTCAGCCGCGGTCGAACGTCAGCGTCTCGTCATCGGGGGCCCGGACCTCGCCGGTGCGGGCGAAGTCGGCCCAGATCGCCCGGAAGGCCCGGCCGCGGCGCTCGACCTCGGGCCAGTCGCGTTCGGGGACGAACCGGGTGCCGGCCCAGGCCTCGCGGCCACCGAGCAGCAGCGGCAGGTCGCTCATGTGCACGGCTCCGGTCGGGGCGCTCGTGACACCGCGGTGCAGTCGGTAGGAGGTCGCCCGGCCGCCGGCGCGTCGGTGCCGTTCGGTGAACCGTCGGGCGTCGCGCCCGTAGATGACGTCGGACAGCGGACGGACGACCCACCACCGCAGGGCCGACCGCAGCACCCGCGACCGGGTGACCCGACGCAGGCCGGGCACGAGCGGCACGTACATGCCCGCCTCGTCCGAACCGGACCCGATCAGGACGTCGACGTCGGGCGCGACCCGGCTCCACGCGGCATCGAGGTCGCGCTCGTCGGGCAGCGGTGCGAACCCGTACTGGGTGCCGAACGGCATGCCGGCGGCGAGTCCGTACGGCGCGGCGGCCCGGGTGCCGAGCGCCTGACGGTCGAGCAGGTCCTCGAGCGGGGTGTCGGCGTGCACGGTGCCGACCGCCCGGACCATCGCGCGGTTCATCCGTGCCCGACCGCGGGACAGCCCGAGCGGAGCGCTCTGGATGATCGCGCGGCGGAAGAGCCCGCCGGCGCCGGCGCTGATCATCAGGTGCGCGGCCGCGTCCCCGCCGGCCGACTGCCCGAAGACGGTGACCAGGTCGGGGTCGCCGCCGAACGAAGCGATGTTCGCGCGCACCCAGCGGAGCGACTCGACCAGGTCGAGGAGCCCGAGGTTGGCCGGGATCGTCTCGCCGTCACCGAGGAACCCGAGCACGCCGAGCCGGAACGTGACCGACACCACGATCACGCGCTGCTCGGTCACCAGGTCGCGGGCGTCGTAGATCGGCAGGTCGCCGCCGCCGATGACGTACGAGCCACCGTGGATCCAGACCATCACGGGCAGCTGTTCGCCCGGCCGCACGTCGGCGGGCAGCGTGATCGAGAGCCGCTGGCAGTGCTCGTCGACCTCGATGCCCTGGATCGGGTTGAGCAGCAGGTCGACGAACTCCTCGTGCGGCTGCGGTGCGACCGGCGACGGGGTCGACGCGTGCAGCTCGCCATCGAACGGTGGCATCGGCTGCGGCGGGGCGAACCGTTCGGCCCGCGCGTACGGGATCCCGAGCACCCGGACCACGTCGCCGTCGACCGTCCCGACGATGCGGCCGGCGGGGGTGTCGAACGGGGCAGGCGTGGCGTCGAGCATGGGGTTCACGGTATCGGTGCGGCGACGACACGAGCGGACGTGACGGAGGCCGTCCCGATGTGATCGGGACGGCCTCGCTCCGGCTCGGGGAGCCGGGTGCACGTGGTGCTCGGCGTCAGTTCGAACGGCCGTTGACGTCGCGTCGGTCGTCGTCGTTCCAGTCGGGCTTGCGCACGCCGGACTTCGCGATGCCGCGGCTGACGACGTAGGCGGCCGTCACGATCGCGACGTACAGCCAGGCCTGGTCGGCGCCGAAGCCGGTGTGGCCCTCGTCCGCGTTGTCCACGACGGCCGACGCGACGAGGATCGCGATGGACACGACCAGCCAGGCGTAGAACTCGGTGGTCTTGAGTGCGGACTTGGTCTCGTTCCAGGTGGCACGGACGACCGAGTCGTGCCGTGCGGGATTTCCTGCCGTGTTCGACATGGTCACTCCTTCTGATCTCCGCCACCGGACATCGATGGCGTCATGACCGCAACAGTTGTCTCGCCTGGCTGATTACTTCCCCAGTTTGGGTTCCCAGGGAGGTCGGGGAACATGGGGTTTGTCCACCAAACGACAGGACGCAGGGGCGACCATGAGCGAAGACGACCAGCAGCGCGGATCCGATCTGTTCGACCGGCAGCCGCGCACCGCCGAGGGTGCCGCCGCGATCGCGAGTCTGCAGGCCCTGAGCGACAGCGTCCACGAGGCCGACGAGCAGGCGCTCCGCACCCTGGGGATGCTCCCCATCGATGCCCTCGCCCTGCGACACCTGGTGCTCGCGCGCCGCGATGGACGGACGGTCAACCCCACACAGCTCGCCCGGGCGTTGCGGCTCTCCACCGCGGGGATCACGAAGCTCATCGACCGCCTGGTGCGTGACGGCCGGGCCGAGCGGCGGCCGAACGCCGCGGACCGGCGCGGCATCCTCGTCACGGCGGCCGGGTCCGCCGAGCAGGACCTCGCGCGTGCCTACGGGCACATCCACGCGCCACTCATCGAGACCATCGACGCGCTGAGCGTCGACGAGGCGACGGCGGTCCGCCGGTTCGCCTCCCGCCTCGCCGAGGCGCTCCGGCAGGAGCTGCCCTCCCCCGGCGCCCCCTGACGCCGGCCCG
Source organism: Curtobacterium sp. MCLR17_043 (assembly GCF_003224215.1). Lineage (NCBI taxonomy): Bacteria > Bacillati > Actinomycetota > Actinomycetes > Micrococcales > Microbacteriaceae > Curtobacterium > Curtobacterium sp. MCLR17_043. Next base: position 186,399 of record NZ_QKLH01000003.1, read on the forward strand.
GCGCGGTGGGATCGGTGGCGCGACGGACGGGAGGCCCGTGGCGGCGTCGCCACGGCCCTCCCGTCCGTCCTTTTGTCGCGTTGCGCGACGGGCGCTACCGCACCCGCTTGATGGGGATCACGACGAGTGCGCCGATGATGGCGATCGCGCCGGCGGCCCAGCACATGAGCGTGTAGTTGTCAGCGGCGTCCCCGGACCCGATCTTCAGGAAGAACAGGGCGACGGCCGGGGCGAGCGACTGCGGCAGGGCGTTGGCGATGTTGATGACGCCGAGGTCCTTGCCGGGACGGTCCGCGTTCGGCAGGACGTCGACGACGAGTGCGGTGTCGATCGCGGAGTAGATGCCGTACGCGAAGCCCATGATGACCTCGGCGACGTAGAAGCCGTTGACCGTGTCGGCGTGCGCCAGCACGATGAGTCCGACCGCGAACATCGCCGTGGAGCCACCGACGAACACCTTGCGGCGACCGAGCTTGTCCGAGGCCCAGCCGGACAGCGCCGCACTGACCAGCAGCGCGATCGTGTAGAGCAGCACACCGAAGGCGACGGCGGCCGTCGCCTCCTTCGCGCTCTCGATGCCGAGGTGCTGCTCCATGTAGAGCAGGCGGTAGGTCGTGAACATGAAGGTCGCGAAGATGATGAGGAAGCGCGACCACCACGCGAACGCGAAGTCCGGGTTCTTGACCGGGTTCGTCCAGAACGACGCGATGAGGTTCAGGAACGTGAACTTCTTGACCTTGTAGGTCGGCAGGTCGTCACGGGCCACGACGGCGTACACGGCGACCAGGATGATCGCCAGGATGCCGGGCGCGATGAACAGCACGGGCAGGTTCGCGACGAAGAAGACCGACAGGTAGGTGCCGGCGAGCACGGCGATGTTCTGCGCGAGCGCGATGATGCTCGAGGACCGGCCGCGCTGCAGCTGCGGCACGTTGTCGGCGAAGCTCGCGAGCAGGGTGGCGAGTGTGGCGTTCGCGGCGAGCTGGGCGAGCAGCCAGGCCAGCGTCAGGTTGAGGACGTCGGGCGAGTAGGCGATCCAGGCGAGGGCGATCGCGAAGACCACGACACCGCTGAGCAGCCAGGGGCGACGACGGCCCCAGCGCGTGCGGGTGCGGTCGGACAGGGCACCCGCGAGGGGGTTCATGATGAGCGCACCGAACGCGCCGATCGGCAGCACCGAGCCGATGACGTTCGCGGCGTCGTCGCCGACCAGGGCCTGCGCCTTGAGCTGCATGCTCACGTAGACGGGCGCCATGAGCGCGACGAAGAGGCCGAACTGCCCGAGGAACAGGGCGATCTGGTAGCCGATGCCCACCTTGACCGTGCTGACGGGCTGGGTGATGCCCTCTTCCGGGTTGAGCAGTGCCGGGCTGCCGGGTTCGGGTGTGCTCATGACGCCTCCTTGAGTCGATGAAAACCTTGCCTGACAAGGTTTTTCCGACGCGAGCATACATCGACACGTGTTGTCTGCAACACCGGCCGCGTCACACGAGGCAGCAAAAACTACACACCGGGTGGTTTTTGGGGTAGCGTCGTCATCGATCTCGCCGCGGAGCATCGCTCCTCGACGGGCCGCGACACCCAGACAGGATCGAAGGAGCCTCTGCAATGCCCACCACTTCTGTGCAGCTGTACTCGCTGCGCGACGCCATCGCCGAAGACCTCGACAAGGCCATCGCCCGTGTCGCCGAGATCGGGTACGAGAACGTCGAGCCCTACGCGTTCGTCGAGCGCGCCACCGACCTCGAGCGTGCGTTCGCGGCCACCGGCCTCAAGGCTCCGTCCGGCCACGTCGCCGTGATCGACGCCGAGGACACCGCGCCGATCTGGGACGCCGCCGAGCGCCTCGGCATCCGCACCGTCATCGACCCGTTCATCCCGACCGACCGCTGGCAGACCGCCGACGACGTCGCGAAGATCGCCGAGCGCGTCAACGAGCTGACCGCCGAGGCGGCCGGCCGTGGCCTGCAGTTCGGCTACCACAACCACCAGTGGGAGTTCACGAACAAGGTCGACGGCCGCACCGTCTACGACCTCTTCGTGTCGCAGCTGTCGCCGGAGACCGTCCTCGAGGTCGACACCTTCTGGGCGACCGTCGGTGGCGCCGACGCCCCCGCCGTGCTCAAGGGCCTGGGCGACCGTGTCGTCGCGATCCACGTCAAGGACGGCAAGGTCGACGGTGACATCCGCACCGCGCTGCCCTCGTCCGAGAGCGCCCTCATCGTGCCCGAGGCGCTGCAGCGCGCCTTCGAGAACCAGACGCCGGCCGGTCAGGGCGACGTCGACGTGGCCGCGATCCTCGCCGCCGCACCGCAGGCGATCCGCGTGGTCGAGTTCGACGCGTACAAGGGCGACGTCTTCGAGGGCATCACCGAGTCCCTCACCTGGCTCAAGGACAACGACAAGTGAGCCGTGTCGGGATCGGCATCATCGGTGCCGGCAACATCTCCACCCAGTACCTCGAGAACCTGACCAAGTTCGCCGACGTCGAGGTCCGCTTCGTCGCCGACGTGCTGCTCGAGCGTGCCGCTGCGCAGGCGGCTGCGTACGGCGTCGCCTCGTCGGGATCGGTCGAGGAACTCCTCGCCCGCGACGACATCTCGATCGTGATCAACCTGACGATCCCGGCCGCACACGCCGAGGTCGACCAGCAGATCATCGACGCCGGCAAGCACGTCTGGAGCGAGAAGCCGATCGCGACCGACCACGCGTCGGCCGCCGCGGTGCTCGAGTCGGCGAAGGCCAAGGGCCTGCGCGTCGCGACCGCTCCGGACACCGTGCTCGGCGCGGGCATCCAGACGGCGCTCCGGGCCATCGCCCGCGGTGACATCGGCGAGCCGCTCTCCGCGACGACGCTGTTCCACGTGCCCGGACCCGAGGCGTGGCACCCGAACCCGGACTTCCTGTTCGCCACCGGTGCCGGCCCCCTGTTCGACATGGGCCCGTACTACGTGACGACCCTGGTGCACGCGTTCGGCACCGCCTCGCGCGTGCAGGCCGTCTCGTCGAAGTCGCTCGACCGTCGCACGATCGCGTCCGGCCCCCGCGCCGGCGAGACGTTCCCGGTCGAGGTGCCGACGCACCACGCGGCCCTGATCGAGTTCGCCGGCGGGCAGTCCGCCCAGTCGACGTTCTCGTTCCAGCACGCCCTGCCCCGCATGGGCTTCGTCGAGATCAACGGCACGCTCGGCACGATCTCGCTGCCGGACCCGAACACGTTCGAGGGCTCGTCGCAGCTCTGGCGCTACGGGCAGGACGAGCCCGAGACGCTCGAGGCCGTCGGCTCCACCTGGGGTCGTGGCACCGGTGTCGTCGAGCTCGCCCGCGCCATCGCGGAGGACCGCCCCGAGCGTGCCTCCGGCGCCGTCGCGCTGCACGTGCTCGACGTGCTGCTCGGCATCCGTGACGCGGCCGAGTCGGGTTCCGCCGTCGACATCACGTCGGCCGTGGACGCGATCCCGCCGCTCCCCGAGGACTTCGACCCCGCGGCAGCCGTGCTGACCGCCGGCGCGAACGCCTAGGAGCGCCCAGGAGCGCCACACGCACCACTTCGTGAGCAGCAATGGTCGGGTCCCGAACGGGGACCCGACCATTGCTGCTCACCAGGGTGTGTGATCGCTCGACCCTGCGCTCCGTGGACCGGACCGCGCGGTTCGGCCAACGGATCCGCGCTCGTCGGCCATCTGGAACGGCCCGAAGTCGGTGGCTTCTTCACTCGGGTGATGAGAACCATGGGTGTGGAGGAGGAGCTGCTCCTCATCGACCGGTCGACGGGCGTGCCCGTGCCGGTCGCCGACGGTGTGCTGGCCGGTGCGAGGGCGACGCGGGTGCCGGACCCCGGCGGCGTCGTGGGCGAGATGCAGCGCGAGATGATCGAGGTCACCACCCGCCCGCACACCTCGCTCGCCGCGCTCGGCGCGCAGGTGCTCGACAACCGGGCACTCGTCGAACAGGTCGCGAACGGCTTCGGTGCGCACGCCGCCCCGCTCGCGACGTCGCCGACTCCGGTGACCCCGCACGTGAGCGACGGCGCCCGGTACCACCGGATGATGCAGCGCTACGGGTGCATCCCCCGGCAGGGCCTGACCTGCGGCCTGCACGTCCACGTCGCGATCGACTCCCCCGCCGAGGGTGTCGCGGTGCTCGACCGGATCCGCACGTGGACACCGGTGCTCATCGCCCTGAGTGCCAACTCCCCCTTCCATGCCGGAGTGGACACCGGTCATGCGAGTTTCCGGTCGATCGCCTGGAGCCAGTGGCCGTCGGCCGGGCCGATGGAGCGGTTCGGCTCCGAGGAGCGCTACCGCGCCGTCACCGAGGGCATGCTCCGCACCGGCGCCCTGCTCGACGAGGGGATGCTCTACCTCGACGCGCGCCTGTCCCGCGCACACCCGACCGTCGAGGTCCGCGTCGCCGACGTCCCCCTCGACCCCGGGGTGACCGTGACGATCGCCGGACTCGTCCGGGCGATGGTCGACACCGCAGTCGAGGAGTGGCGTTCGGGGTCGCTCGAGCGCGACACCCCCGCCTGCACCGTCCGGCTCGCGAACTGGCGCGCTGCGCTCGAGGGCCTGGACGGTGAACTGGTCGACCCGTTGACGGGCCGCGCCGCACCCGCACGCGAGGTCGTCACGCTCCTGCTCGCCCACGTGCTGCCGGCGCTCGTCGCGAACGGCGACGACCAGCTCGTCGAACGCGGCCTGGCCGACCTGTTCGCGCGTGGCACCGGCGCGTCCAGGCAACGTGCGGCCTACGCGACGACCGGTGACCTCGGGCAGGTCGCACTCGCCGCCGCGATGACGAGCGTGCACGCACGGACCGGCCGCGTCGCAGCCGGCCTGTGGCCCGGTGCGGACACCGGTTCGGTCATCGGGGGTCACCCGGCGAGCTCGGGCCTCAGCGGTGCGGTCGGCTGATGGGTTCCAGGTGGCAACCGTTCCCCCGGATCGCTCGTCGACACCGGGGCGTCATCGCACTCGTGAACTCGATCTCGAACGCCTCGGCCCAGCCGGTGCTCGACGATTCGACGTCGAGCAGGAACTCGACCGGGGTCCACTCCGGGTCGTCGCAGCCGGCCGGTCGGACGGGCAGGACGCGGGTGGAGAAGCCGACCACCCAGGCACGACGGAGGACCCCCGGCAGGCTTCGTGCCCGGACCTCGCGGGGCAACACGACCCGTATCCACATCTCGCTGCATTCCGCCCGTTCCTTCGGACGCAATGCGCACCCGATGGACAGAATCAACGCGACCGCACATCACGGTCACATCAGCCTCGCGCTTTCCGAACGATCCGATGGGAGCACCCCGTGACCGACCTCGAGAACCCGCCCGTCCTCGGCGAACACCCGGCGGACGTCGGCCCCGGACGTCCGGTGAAGCTCGGCGCGCGGTTCGTGCACTGGCACACCACCACCGACCACAAGACGATCGGCAACCTGTACCTGGTGACGTCGTTCGGGTACTTCTGCCTGGCCGGGGTCATGGCGGTGGTGATGCGGACGGAGCTCTTCACCCCGGGACTCGACGTGCTCGAGACCCGCGAGGAGTACAACCAGCTGCTCACGATGCACGGCACCGTCATGCTGCTGTTGTTCGCGACCCCGCTGTTCTCCGGGTTCGCCAACGCGATCATGCCGCTGCAGATCGGTGCCCCCGACGTCGCGTTCCCCCGGCTCAACGCGTTCTCGTACTGGCTCTACGCGATGGGCAGCCTGGTGACGATGGGCGGGTTCCTGACACCGGGCGGAGCGGCCGCGTTCGGGTGGACGGCCTACGCGCCCCTGTCGGACACGACCTTCGAACCGGGCATCGGCGGGCACCTCTGGGTCGCCGGCCTGAGCATGACCGGCTTCAGCACGATCCTCGGCGCCGTGAACTTCATCACGACCGTCATCACGATGCGTGCCCCGGGGATGACGATGTTCCGGATGCCGATCTTCACGTGGAACGTGCTGATCACGTCGATCCTCGTGCTCATGGCGTTCCCGGTGTTGGCAGTGGCGCTGTTCGGCCTGCTGCTCGACCGGGTCTTCGACGCGCAGATCTTCAACCCGGCCAACGGCGGACCCCTGCTGTGGCAGCACCTGTTCTGGTTCTTCGGCCACCCCGAGGTCTACGTGATCGCCCTGCCGTTCTTCGGCATCGTGTCCGAGGTGTTCCCGGCCTTCAGCCGGAAGCCGATCTTCGGCTACAAGACGCTCGTGTACGCGACGATCTCGATCGCGGCGCTGTCCGTGTCGGTGTGGGCGCACCACATGTTCGCGACGGGTGGGGTCCTGCTGCCGTGGTTCTCACTCATGACGATGCTGATCGCCGTGCCGACAGGCGTGAAGATCTTCAACTGGGTCGGCACGATGTGGCGGGGGTCGGTGACCTTCGAGACGCCGATCCTGTGGGCGATCGGGTTCCTCGTGACCTTCACGTTCGGCGGGCTGACCGGCGTGATCCTGGCGTCGCCGCCGCTCGACTTCCACGTCCACGACACCTACTTCGTCGTGGCGCACTTCCACTACGTGGTCTTCGGGACCGTCGTCTTCGCGATGTTCTCGGGGTTCTTCTTCTGGTGGCCGAAGTTCACCGGCAAGATGCTCGACGAGCGACTCGGCAAGGTGCAGTTCTGGATGCTCTTCATCGGGTTCCACATGACGTTCCTGATCCAGCACTGGCTCGGTGTGATCGCCATGCCCCGCCGGTACGCGAGCTACCTGCCGGAGGACGACATCACCTGGCTGCACCAGGTCTCGACGGTCGGTGCTGTCCTGACGGCGGCGTCGATGATCCCGTTCTTCCTGAACATCGTGCAGACGATGCGGAAGGGCCAGAAGGTGCTCGTCAACGACCCGTGGGGCTACGGCCGGTCACTCGAGTGGGCGACCAGCTGCCCGCCGCCCCGGCACAACTTCACGTCGGTACCGCGGATCCGGTCGGAGTCGCCGGCGTTCGACCTGAACCACCCCGAGGCCGGCGTCCCGGTCGGGGTGGGTCCGGCGATGGACGCCCCGGACGCGGCCACGCACGACCAGGCGACGGGCAAGACCCGGCACCCGAAGGAGACCGACCAGAAGTTCTGACGGCACCACTTCGTGAGCAGGAATGGTCGGGTCCCGAACGGGAGCCCGACCATTTCTGCTCACCAAGCGAAACCGCGCGAGCGACCCGCCCGCGCGACCCCTCAGACCAGCGCGGTGAAGGACGCGTCGCGCACGAGCAGCGTCGCCGCGTCGCCCACGACGGCCTGGTCGGGGTCGCTCGACAGCCCGAGCGACCAGCTGCCCCCACCCGGACGCTCCGGCAGCGTGAACTCCACCGTCGTGTCCGACGCGTTCAGCAGCACGGCCACGGTGTCGTCGCCCTGGTGCAGCACGAGCGTCACGGCCCGGTTGCCGCCGTCCGCCCAGTCGCCGTCCTCGAACCCGGCGGCGTCGGCACGGAGCACGGTCACCGTCGACTCCGAGTCACCCGGCGCGGTGCGGAACCACTCCGGACGCAGGGCCTGGTGCTGCCGACGGAACGCGATGGCCGCCGTGGTGAAGGCGAGCAGGTCCTGGTCGGCGGCGGCCCAGTCGAACCACGAGATCTCGTCGTCCTGGCAGTACGCGTTGTTGTTGCCGCCCTGTGACCGGGCGAGCTCGTCGCCACCCAGGATCATCGGCACGCCGGCGGAGAGCAGCAGGGTGCCGAGGAAGTTGCGGCGCTGCCGGTCGCGGTAGTCGTTCACCGCGCCGTCGTCGGTCGGGCCCTCGATGCCGCCGTTGAACGAGGTGTTGTCGCTCTCGCCGTCGTTGTTGTCCTCGCCGTTCGCCTCGTTGTGCTTGTCGGCGTACATCGTCAGGTCGGCCAGGGTGAAACCGTCGTGGGCGGTCACGAAGTCGATCGAGCACAGCGGGGAGCGCCGCGAGCCCTCGTAGACGTCGGGGCTGCCGAGGACCCGCTGGACGGCGTCGCCGAGGGCGCCCTCGTCGCCGCGCCAGAACGCGCGCAGGTCATCGCGGTACTTGCCGTTCCACTCGGACCAGTCGGCCGGGAACCCGCCGACCTGGTAGCCGGCGGTGTCCCACGGCTCGGCAATCATCTTAACCTCGCGCAGCACCGGGTCCTGGTGGATGATGTCGAGGAACGCGGAGTGCTTCTCGGCCTCGCCGTCCTGGCGGGTGAGCGTCGTGGCCAGGTCGAACCGGAAGCCGTCGACGTGCATCTCCTCGACCCAGTAGCGGAGCGAGTCCATGATGAGTCCGAGGGCCGCCGGGTGCCCGACGTTCAGGCTGTTGCCGGTGCCGGTGGTGTCGAAGTAGTTCGCCTCGTCACCCTCGACCAGCCGGTAGTACGACTGGTTGTCGATCCCCTTGAACGACAGCGTCGGGCCCATGTGGTTGCCCTCGGCGGTGTGGTTGTAGACGACGTCCATGATGACCTCGAGCCCCGCGGCGTGCAGGGCCTTCACCATCGCCTTGAACTCGGCGACCTGCTGCCCGGCGGTGCCGGAGGACGAGTACTCGTCGTGCGGCGCGAAGAAGCCGATGCTGTTGTAGCCCCAGTAGTTGCGGAGGCCCTTGTCGAGGAGCGTCGAGTCCTGCACGAACTGGTGCGTCGGCAGCAGCTCGACCGCGGTGACCCCGAGGTCGGTCAGGTGCTTGATCGCTGCCGGGTGGGCCATGCCGGCGTAGGTGCCGCGGATCTCCTCGGGGACGTCCGGGTGCTGCTTCGTGAAGCCCTTGACGTGCACCTCGTACACGACGGTGTCGGCGAGCGGGGTCCGCAGCAGGGTGTCGCCGTCCCAGTCGAAGGACCGGTCGGCGACGACGGACTTGGGCATCGCGCTGGCCGAGTCGGTGTCGTCGAGGCGCTCGGGGTCGTCCATGTCGTGGCCGAACAGGGCCTGGCCCCACTCGTAGGTGCCGTCGACGGCGGTGGCGTAGGGGTCGAGCAGGAGCTTCGCGCCGTTGTGGCGCAGGCCGTTCGCCGGGTCCCACGCACCGTGCACGCGGAAGCCGTAGCGGGTGCCGACGGTCACGCCGGGGACGACGTCGTGGAAGGTGTAGCCGGTGCGGTTGCGGAGCTCGGTGCGGTGCTCGGTGCCGTCGTCGTCGAAGGTGCAGAACTCGACCCGCTCGGCGGTGCTCGAGAACAGGGCGACGTTGGCGCCCCCGTCGACGAGCGTGACGCCGAGCGGGGTGCGCGTGGAAGTGGTCATGCTGCCCTTCTACCGGCCGGTCGCTGTGCCACCGGCGGTCTGGGCGTACCCCTGGCCGCTCAGCGCACCGGCGGGACGAGCTGCTCGAGCAGCCGCAGCACCCGCTCGCCGTCGACCGCGTCGGGGTCCAGCAGCCACTGGACCTGCAGCCCGTCGGATGCCGCGATGCTCAGGCTCGCCAGGTCGACCGGGTCCAGGTCGGCGCGGATCCGGCCACTCGCCTGGTCCGCCTCGATCAGTTCGGCGAGTTCGGCACGCAGGCGGGCGAAGCGTTCGCGCATGAAGTCGCGTGTGGCCGGGTGGCCCTCCTGCACGGCGTCGGCCGCGAGGGTCGTGTACAGCTGCACCAGCCCCGGCACGGCCCGGTTGCGCGATGCGCTCTCGCGCATGTCGCCGATCGCCGACTTCATCCGGTCGGGCGCGCCCTGCTCGCGGACCTCGTGCTCCCGGTAGACGGCGAGCAGCAGTTCGTCACGGCTCGGGAAGTAGTGGCGCAGTGCCGCGTGCGTGATCCCGAGGGTCTCGGCCACCGAGCGGAGCGACGATGCGTCGACCCCCTGCTCCGCGACCATGCGGATCATCTCGTCGAGGATCTGCGTGCGCCGCTCGGCGCCCTTGCGGTACCCGCCGCGGCGCGGCTGGGCCGCGTCGGCGTCGTCCGCAGGGTGCGTCATGCACCCAACTTACCGCTGGAAGGTTTTCTCGCCACCGTCCGGACTGGAGGCCCGTGGCGGGCGCACCACGGGCCTCCAGTCCGTATCGGGGTCGCGTCGCACCCGCCGGGTCGCGTCAGCCGGGCGCGCTCGCGTCAGTCCTGGTCGTCGACCGTGTACTCGTCGACCGGCGCGGGCGTGCCCGCGGCGAGCGCGTCGACGATCTTCGTGAGCGAGTCGGCGAGGACGGCGTTGTCCGCGTCCGGCAGTTGCTCGAGCACCTCGACGACGGCCGCGTGGAAGCGCGCGTACGAGGCGTCGATCTTCTCGGCGGCCTGGTCGGTCGGGGCGAGCACCTGCGCACGACGGTCGGTGGGGTGCGCCGTGCGCGACAGCAGCCCCTTCTGCACGAGCCCGTCGACGATCTTGGTGACCGAAGCGTTCGAGACGGCGAGCATCACGGCGAGGTCCTTCGGGCCCATCGCGCGGCCGTCCCGGTGTGCCTGGAGCATGTACCGGACGGCGAGGAACTCGTTCTTCGACAGGCCGCTCTCGATGCGGGCGGACTCGATCTGCTGATCCTCGGCGTGCTGCAGGCGGAGCAGCGCGTCGACGGCGGTCTTCGCGACCCCGGACTCGGGTTCGCGGGCGTAGAGGTGGACGTGCTCTCGACGGACGACGGTCAACGGCATGGGGTCATGCGCTCCTTGCTAAACGGCAGGCGTGCTGAAGAAGTCCGCGTAGGACGGCTCGGAACGACCGGCGAGCAGCGAGGGGTCCTGGATGCGACGCTCGACGTACGCGTCGATGATCGCCGGGTCGGTGAGACCGACGCGGGTGTGGCTGCCACCGATCCGTGCCGTCCGAGGCATCCCGGAGTACGTGCTGTGCATGTCGTGTCCCGCCCTTCTTGCTTGCCGTGTGTCCCCTGCGGACGGCTGAACTCTTTCACGAAGTGAACGGTCAGTTCAACGAACCATTCGCGCTGTGTACGTTTTGCGCGCCGAAGGGTTCGGCGGCATCCGTCAGGGTCGTGAGGAGCTGCAGGAGCGCCGCCCGTCGCGGCTCGTCGAGCGGTGCGAACAGGGAGTCGAGCACCCCCTCGGCGATGCGGTGCCCCTCGTCGAGCACCCGCCGGCCGTCCTCGGTGATCGCGTGCTCGATCCGCCGCCCCCGCCCGGCGGTCCGGGTGATGAGCCCGCGGTCGAGCATCCGGTTCGCGAGGGTGCCGAAGGCCTGGTCGCTCTGGAACGTCGCGCCGGCGAGGTCGTGCCCCGATGCGCGGGGCATCCGGTCGATCGCGCGCAGGGCGTCCCACTGCACGAGGGTCACGCCGAGGTCGCGCAGTGCGGCGTCCATCGTGCGGTGGTTGCGGTACTGCGCCCGCTTGACGGCGTGGCCCAGGGCTTCGAGGTCGGTCGGCATGGTGGTACGGTATCAACACTCGTACATAAACATGTTGATACGGAGCAACCATGACCGACTCCCGAACCCGCACCGCGCTCGTCCTGCACGGCGGCGGCGGCCCCCGGACCGTCGCGCCGATCGTCGCGCACCTCGCACCCGCCTTCCACGTCGTCGCCCCCACGCACCCCGGGTGGGACGGCACCCCGCGCCCGGACGGGATCGACTCCGTCCCGGCCCTGGCGACCGCGTACCTCGAACAGCTCCTCGCCGCCGGGGAGCGGGACGTCGTGGTGGTCGGCTCCTCCATCGGCGGCTGGATCGCCCTCGAGATGGCCGTGCAGGCTGCTGCCGACGACCGGTTCGCCGGGGTCGTCGGCAGCGTCGTCGACATCGACGGCGTGGGTGCGGTGGTCGAGGGCGAACCGATCGCCGACTTCTTCGCCCTCGATGCCCGCGGGCTGGCCGAGGTCGCCTGGCACGATCCCGCGCGGGGGTACCAGGACCCGGCGTCCGTCACCGAGGAACAACGGGCGGTGCAGCGGTCGAACGGGCAGACCATGGCGGTCGTCGCCGGGCGGTCGATGAGCGACCCGACGTTGCTCGATCGACACGGGGCCGTGCGGGTGCCGACGCTCGTGGTGTTCGGCGCGAGCGACGGGGTCGTGACGCCGGCGTACGGTCGCGCGGTGGCGGCCGCCGTCCCCGATGCGGTGTTCGCCGAGGTCCCGGCGGCGGGACACCTCCCCCACCTCGAGGCCCCCGCGGCCACGTGGGCGGTCATCGACCCGTTCCTCGGCGGCTGATCGGCGGTCGACGGTTCTCGGCGTCTTCCGAGCGATCTTTTGGCACTCACCAGGGTCGAGTGCTAAAACGGTGGCAGTTGAGTCGAGGGGACTCAACGAGAACCACGAAGGAGTTGATTCCGATGACGATGAACTTCGACCCGTTCCGCGAGCTCGACCGACTCGCGGGTTCACTCCTCGGCACCGCCGCCGGCCCGCGCTCGATGCCGATGGACCTGTACCGCACCGGGGACCACTACGTCCTCGACGTCGACCTGCCCGGCATCGACCCGGGCTCCGTCGACATCGACGTGGACGGTTCCGTCCTGACCATCCGCGCCGAGCGCACCCTGGGCGCACCCGAGGGCTCGCAGTGGCTCACCCGTGAGCGCCAGCCCGGCACGTTCGTCCGGCAGCTGACGCTCGGCGACGGCCTGGACGCCGAGCGCATCACCGCCGGGTACGACAACGGTGTGCTGAGCGTCACGATCCCCGTCAAGGAGTCCGCGAAGCCGCGCAAGATCGCCGTCACCGTCGGTGGCGCGTCCGAGCAGCTCGCGGTCGGCTCCGGCGCCGCCGGTTCCGGCGCCGCCGCAGAGTGAGGAGCTGAGCGATGACGTCCGTCCTGCTGAACGCGGTGGTCGCGGTCCTCGTCGTCACCGCGGCGCTCGCGCTGACGAGCCTGGACCGGCGCACCGCCGTGCTCCTCGGGGCGACCGGCAGCCTGACCGGCACGTTCCTGACCTGGGTCGCCGCGCCCCGGCTGTTCGAGCAGTCGCTCCTGGCGCCCTGGGTCGCGGCGGTCCTCGGCACGGCCCTGCTGATCGCGGGGTGGAGCGCGGTGCGCGCCTACTCCGGCATCTTCGAGGCACCGCGCGACGAAGAACCCGAGACGGGGGCACTGATGACCGTGGGCGGGTCCGCCCCGTCGGTGCGGTGACCACCTGACGGACAGGAGGCCCGGTGCACGTCGCGCGCCGGGCCTCCTGTCATCCGTCGGTCGCGTGGGCGACCGTCGGGACTACTCCTTGTTCAGTTTGTCCTGCACCAGGCCGGCCGTCTTCTCGACGACGTTCGGCAGCTCGGTGGTGCCGTAGAGCCGGACGTCGGGGTGCGTGGGCGGGGGCATCGGGACCGAGGTGGTCGGGCCGTCGTGGTACGAGTACTCGCCCTTGCCGTCGAACGAGGGGCCGCTCGCCCACGGGCCGTTCTTCGCCTCGGCACCGTCGGAGAAGTTGAGGTACTGGTAGTTGACCTCCTGGTTCTCCTTCGACTGCGGGAAGTTGCTCGGCACGGGGAAGCCCTCGACGCCCTTCTCGCGCAGCTCGGCGGCAGCGGTCGCCCACATGTTCTGGTGCATGGTGTCGCGGGCGATGAGGAAGGACAGCAGGTCCCGCACGCCGTGGTCGTCGGTCATGTGGTACAGCCGGGCGGCCTGCACACGACCCTGCATCTCGGCGTTCTCGTTCGCCGTGAAGTCGGCGAGCAGGTTGCCGCTGGCGGTGATGTACGAGCCCTGCCAGGGGTTGCCGTTGCTGTCCACCGGGCGGGCACCCGCACCGGCGACGATCGCGTGCTGGACGTCGGTGCCGCCGACGATCGCGGCGACCGTGGGGTCGTCCTGCAGCGCGTCCTCGGTGATGCCGAGCGGGGACTTCTCGAGCAGCTGCGCGATCATCGTCGCGAGCATCTCGACGTGGCCCATCTCCTCGGCGCCGATGCCGAACACCATGTCGCGGTACTTGCCGGGGATGTGCATGTTCCACGCCTGGAACTGGTACTGCAGCGCGACGGAGATCTCTCCGTACTGGCCACCGAGCACCTCCTGCAGCTTGCGGGCGTAGATCGCGTCGGGCTTGTCGGGCGTTGCCTTGAACTGGAGTTCCTGCTTGTGGAAGTACAAATCGTGCTCCTTCGTCTCGATCGAGCGATTGCACGGCCGATGGTTCGCCGGGGGCACTGAGCGGCCGTCCAAGGTGGCCGGATCACGCAGAGGGTGTCCCGGATGCGCCGTTCCACGGTTCCGGGTCCACCGTCGGCTTCACCCGGCAGGACGAGGCCCTTCGGTCGGCCGCCCGATGCCCTCGGCCGTCCGGTTGCGCAGGCTGGGAGCATGCAGACCTCGACCAAGCACACGATCGCCACCCTGCTGCTCTGCGCGGCGATCGTGGTCGCCACCGTCATCGCACTGATGGCCATGGCCCCGCCCGCGTGACGCCGGTACGGCATGGGAGGATCGCTCTCGTGACCGAACGGGGCAGGTTCCTCCGGCCGCTCGCCACCCGGTCGATCGTCATCGACGTGGCCTGGGCGGTCCTGTCGGCGTTCGTCTTCCTGCTGCCCATCGACCTCGAGCTCGAGCACGCGAGCCTCGCCGCGGTCCTGTCGGCCTCGGTGGCGATCGCCCTCCGTCGCATCTCCCCGTCCGCCGCGATGGCGATGGTCGTCGTCCTCGGGGTGATCCAGGTCGGCGGCGGCGAGCGTCCGTCACTGGTGGACCTCGCGCTCTTCGTCGTGATCGGCACCGCCGCCGTCGTGGGCACCCGCACCGAGGTCGTCGTCTCGGGCGTGCTCGCGGTCGTCGCCGGAGCGGGTGCGACGGTCTACCTGGCGTCGACCGGCTTCCGGTTCCTCGTGCTCATCAACGGCCCGCGCGACCAGGCCTTCCTGGCGATGGCCGCCCCGGTGACCGCGCTGCTCGGCGTCTGGGCGGGCGGCGTCGCCGTCCGGGCCTTCCGCTCCCGCGACCGCGAGTCGGAGCGCCGTGCCGACGCCGAGGCCGCGGCATCGCGTGCCGAGGCCGTCGCCACCGAGGCCGAAGCCACCGCCACCCGCGCCATCGACGTCGCCGAGTCCGAACGCATCCGCGCGGACATCGCCCGTGACGTGCACGACGTCGTCGGCCACTCGCTCGCGGTCATCATCGCGCAGGCCGACTCGGTGCCGTTCCTCGACGACGAGGCGCGCATCCGGGCGGTCAGCGCCACCATCGCGAGCACCGCCCGGAGCTCCCTGGTCGAGGTCCGGCAGGTCCTCGGGCACATCGACGGCTCCGCCGAGGCGACCGGCCCGGGCTCGCTCGAGGAGATCGTGCAGGGCATCCGCGACGCCGGGGTCGACGTCGACCGCACGGTGCGCGGGGTCCCGCTGGCCCTGCGCCCGGACACCGGCACGGCCGCCCGTCGCGTGTTGCAGGAGATGCTCACGAACGCCCTGCGCCACGGTGCCCCCGGCAACCCGGTCGTCGTGCGGGAGACCTGGCGGAACGCCGACCTGGTGCTCGAGGTCGAGAACGCCGCCGGAGACGGCACCACCGCTGGCTCGGGCCGCGGGATCGACGGCATGGACTCGCGCCTCGGCGCCCTCGGTGGGTCGTTCGACGCCGCCGTGCTGGACGACGTGTTCACGGCACGCGCCCGCATCCCGTTCGACGTCCAAGGGGGACCCGTCCGATGACCGAACCGATCAGGATCCTGCTCACCGACGACCAGGCGCTGTTCCGCGCCGGGCTCCGGGTGGTGCTCGACGCCCAGGACGACATGCGCGTGGTCGGTGAGGCCTCCGACGGCGCCGAAGCGCTCGCGCTCATCCCCGAGGTGCGCCCCGACGTGGTGCTGCTCGACATGCGGATGGCCGGCGTGGACGGCGTGGAGACCGTCCGCCAGCTCTACTCCGGCGTCGTCCCGGGCCCGCTGCCCCGCGTCGTCGTGCTCACCACCTTCGGGCTCGACCCTGCGGCGGCGACCGCGATCCGGCTCGGCGCCAGCGGGTTCCTGCTCAAGGACACCACGCCGCCGTTCCTGTTCGCCGCGGTGCGGGCCGTGCACGAGGGCAGCTCGGTCATCGCCCCGAACGACCTCGCGCAGCTGTTCGGCACCGACGTCGCTCGGGCCCCCGCACCCCAGCCGCCGGAGTTCGCCACCCTGACCGAGCGGGAGCGCGTCGTGTTCGGGTGGGCGTCCCGCGGCCTGTCGAACGCCGAGATCGCCACGAAGGAGTACGTCACCGAGTCGACGGTGAAGACCCAGATCTCGAGCATCCTCGGCAAGTTGTCGCTGCGCGACCGGGTGCAGCTCGTCGTCTACGCCCACGACCACGGGCTGGCGGGCACCCGCGAGGGCTAGTCCGCGGCGATCCGGTCGAGCCACTCCGCGAGCATCGTCCGCTCGGCTGCCGACAGTCGATCGAGCCGGGGCGCTGCGGCACGGAGCGTGATCGCGGCGCTCGTCACGGCGTCAGTCCCCCGACCGCGACCACCCGGGGCCGCGCCGCCGTCGTCCCTGGTCGGCCCGCTCGGTACGAGGATCCGCCCGAGCACCGCGTCGAGGACGTCATCGGCGAGTGACGGGTCCCGCTCGTCCGCCGGAGCGGCCAGGATCGCGAGCACCGCACCGGTGCCGGCCGCGTGCACGAGCTCGACCGCGCGGTGTTCCGGCACGGCCAGTCGTCCGGCCTCGGCCACCCGCCGGATGCGTTCTGCGAGCAGCGCGGTACCGGCGCGGGCGGCTGCCGACCGACGGCCGCGCTCCGGGTCGCTCAACAGCACGAACAGGTCGGGGTTCGCCAGCCCGAAGCCGATCGTCATCGACCACCCGGTGCGCAGGTCCTCGACGGGGTCGGTCGCCTCGTCACGAGCAGCCCGGACGGCATCGGCCTTCATCGCCGAGAACGTCGCCATCGCGTGCTCGGCGACCGCTTCGAGCAGACCGTCCTTGTCGCCGAACAACCGGTAGATGGTCGGTGCCTGGACGCCTGCGCCGTCCGCGACCGCCCGCGTGGTCACCGCCGCGGCACCGCGTTCGCGCAGCATGGTGCCGGCGACCTCGACGATGCGCGCACGCGTCTCGTCGCGCTGGCTTCCCTGCTCGATCACGGAACAACGATAACGGATCTGTGCTATCACTGTGTTACCAGCGATACCGATGCGCTGTTTCCACCGATACGGAGAAGTCATGATCGTCATCACCGGGGCCACCGGAGCCCTCAACGGCGCGACCGCCGACCACCTGCTCGAGCACCTCGCGCCGTCCGACCTGGCGGTGGTGACCCGTGAGCCGGCCCGAGCACAGCGGTTCGCCGACCGCGGCGTCGAGGTCCGCCGCGGCGACTACGCCGAACCGGAGACCCTGCCGGCAGCCTTCGCGGGCGCCGATCAGCTCCTGCTCGTCTCGTCGAGCGACCCGGCCGCCGACGCCGTCGCGCTGCACCGTGCCGCGGTCGACGCAGCCGTGGACGCCGGCGTCGGCCGGGTCCTGTACACGAGCCACCAGGGCGCCGCGCACGGTTCGCCCTTCGTGCCCGCAGCGCACCACGCCGCCACCGAGGACCTGCTGCGCGACTCCGGGCTGCCGTGGACGAGCCTGCGGAACGGCTTCTACGCGCACAGCGCCACCTGGATGACGGGCCCGTGGCAGGAGACCGGCACGGTGTCCGTCCCCGTCGACGGCCCGGTGTCGTGGACCGCCCGCGAGGACGCCGCCGAGGCAGCCGCCGCGATCCTGCTCGCCGATCAGCCGTTCGACGGGCCGGTGACGCTCACCGCTCCGGACGCGCCGACCTTCGCCGACCTGGCTCGGCAGGCGTCCGAGGTGTCCGGTCGGACGATCGGGTTCGAGGCCCTGGGCGAGGACGAGTGGCGTGCCCGTGCGCTGGCCGCGGGGCAGGACCCGCACATGGTCGGGTTCCTGCTCGGCATGTACCAGGCCGCCGAGCGGGGCCTGTTCGCCGGCACCGATCCGCTGCTCGGCGAACTGCTCGGTCGCGCCCCACGGCCGGTGCGCGACCAGCTCAGCTGAGCGCCGCGACCTCGTCGAGGATCGCCTCGACCGCTGCGGGCTCGTGGGCGAACCGTCCGAGGAACAGCCCGCCGATCCGGCCCTGCCCCCGGGTGAGCAGGCCGGGTCCGGCACTGCCGCCGTAGAGGACGGTGCTGCCGTGCAGCTCGGGCCGAGTGTCGAGGTGCTGCTCGATCCCGGCGAGCACCGCCACGATGTGGTCGTCCGGTGCGGGTGCCGGTGCGCCGATCGCCCACATCGGTTCGTAGGCGACGGTCAGGGGTCCGGCGAGACCGTCCGCGACGGCGGCCGAGACGGCCCGGTCGAGCTGCGCGGTCACCGCCGCCATGGCCTCGGTCGGATCGGAGGCCCGGTCCGGCTCCCCGACGCAGACCAGCGGACGCAGGTGGTTGCGGAAGGCCGCGTGCACCTTCCCCGCGATCGTCGCGTCGTCCTCGTGGAACAGGGAGCGCCGTTCGGCGTGCCCGATCTCGACCAGGTCGACGCCGATCTCCCGCAGTTCGCCGCCGGAGACCTCGCCGGTGAACGCGCCCGCGTCGGCCCACGACAGGTCCTGCGCAGCGAGCTGCACACCGGTGCCGGCGAGCAGGTCACGCACCGGGACGAGCGCCGGGAACGTCGGCGCCACGAAGAGCGACGCCGCACCCGAGCGGACCGCGGGGTGTCGCCGGGCGATGTCGGCGACCTCGGCCGCCCACGACAGCGTCCGGGCGTGCGAGAAGTACGTCTTCAGCGACACCCCGACGGTGATCACGGGGCGACCGTCTCCACGACGAGGGCGAAGGACAGCGCGCCGGGGTCCGCGGTGCCGACGGCCTGGTCGGCGTGCGTGCGCGCCCGGCCCATCTTCGGCACGAGGGACTCCGTGGCGTCCGCGGCTCCGCGGGCGGCACGGACGGCGTCGCCCCAGGCCTCGGCGAGCGCCGCACCGGCGTCGAGCCGGGTGCGGAGCACCTCGTCGAACGGCACCAGGGCGTCCACCATCGTCTTGTCGCCGACGGTGGCGCCGAACGCGAGCACGGCCTCGGTGGCCGCGCGGACCCCCTGCGCGACGGTGGCACCCGACGGACGCGAGTCGTCCCCGACCACGCGACCCAGTGCCTCCAGGGCGGCACCCCAGATCGCACCGGACGTGCCGCCGGCCTTGTCGGACCACGCATCCGCGGCGATCAGCAGGACGGTGCCGGCACCGGCACCGCGGCTGACCGCGTCGGCGGCTGCGACGTCGGCGGCGTGCGATCCGCGCTGCATCCCGATGCCGTGGTCGCCGTCACCGGCCACGGCGTCGATGCGTCCGAGTTCGTCGGCGTGCTCGTCGAGGACGGCGCGGACCGCGGCGAACCCGGCGGCGACCTGCTCGGCGACCGCACGGGACTCGTCGGTCGCCGGGCCGATGCCGACGCCCTCGGCGTCCGCCGCCACGGTGGACGGGTCGACCCGCTGTTCGGCGACCGCACCGCCCTTGCGGTAGGCGGGCGTGTCCGCGGGTGCTGCCCAGAGTTCCTCGAGCTCGTCGTCGAGCCAGAACAGCGTCAGGGAGACCCCGGCCATGTCGAAGCTCGTGACGAGTTCGCCGACCTCGGGCTCCACGATGACGACCCCGGCGTCCGCCAGGCGCCGCTGCACCGAGCGGTAGACGACGAAGAGCTCCTCGTACTTGACCGAGCCCAGGCCGTTCAGGATCGGGACCACCCGCTGGCCCTCGAGCGTCACGCCGTCGGGCAGTTCGTCGAGCAGCCGGGACACCAGCAGCTCGGCCAGACCGTCGGCCGACGGCACGTCCGTCTCGTCGATGCCACGCTCGCCGTGGATGCCCATGCCGACCGCCATCCGGCCCTCGGGCACCGTGAACAGGGGTTCCTCGGCGCCCGGCAGCGAGCACCCGGAGAACGCGACGCCGAAGCTGCGCGTCCGGTCGTTCGCCCGTTCGGCGACGGCGGTGACCGTGTCGAGGTCGTCCCCGCGCTCGGCGGCGGCGCCGGCGACCTTGAAGACGCAGAGGTCACCCGCGATGCCGCGGCGCTTCGCGCGCTCGTCGGCCGGGGCGCTCGTCACGTCGTCGGTGACGCGGACCGTCCGGACCGGGATGCCGTCGGCCTCGAGCGTGCGCGCCGCGGCGTCGAAGTTCAGGACGTCACCGGCGTAGTTGCCGTAGCTGAGCAGCACCCCGCCACCGTGCTCCGCGGCCTTCGCGACCCCGGTGACCTGCTGGGCGCTGGGGCTGGCGAACAGGTTGCCCATCGCGGCACCCGCGGCCAGTCCGTGTCCGACCAGTCCGCCGAACGCGGGGTAGTGGCCCGAGCCCCCGCCGATCACGACCGCGACCGTGCCGTCGGGACTCGTGGTGGAGCGGGCGACCCCGCCGTGCACCCCGCGCACCCACCGCGCGTTCGCGGCGACGAAGCCGTCGGTCGCCTCGTCGGCGAAGTCCGCCGGGTCGTTGAACAGTCTGGTCATCGCTTGCTGCCCTTCGGGTCGGTGGTGCGGACGTGCGAGGTGTCGAGCAGTTCGTCGGCCTTGGCCCCGCGGAAGAACTTGGTGCAGAAGATCATCACCGCGGCGACGAACGCCAGGACGCCGAGCGAGACGATGCCGAACGCACCGCTGTCGGTGGGCACCACCTCGTTGATCGCGGTGCGCATGATCGGGGCGACGAACCCGCCGAGGTTGCCGAGCGAGTTGATCAGGCCGATGCCCGCTGCGGCTGCGGCACCGGTCAGGAACGCCGTCGGGTACGCCCAGGTGATCGGGCCGACGGCCAGGAAGCTCGCGACGGCCAGGGTGATGAACAGGATGCCGAGCACGGGCTGCCCGTTCGCACCCGCCCATGCCGAGCCGAGGATCGACAGGCCGGTCGTGACGTAGAAGAACGTGCCCCAGCGACGACGGCGTCCGACGGAGTCCGCACGCGACCCGATCAGGTAGCAGGCGACGAGCCCGACGAGCCACGGGATCGCGGTCACGAGCCCGACCTGCCAGCCGACGTCCTGCCCGAGCAGCGAGGACACCTGCTGCGGCAGGTAGAACGTCGTGCCGTAGACGGCGACCTGCAGGCAGAAGTAGATGATCGTGAAGTACCAGACGCGCCCGCTCGCCATGGCGCGCCAGATGCCCTTCGGGCCGTCCTCGCTGCGGGCGGTGTCCTCGCGCTCCATGGCCGCGGTGAGCGACGCCTTCTCGCCCGGTTCGAGCCACTTCGCCTGCTGCGGACTGTTCGTCAGGAACACCAGGGCCGCGATGCCCGCCAGCACCGCGAGGATCCCCTCGCCGGCGAACATGACCTGCCAGCCGTGGAACGGGGTGACCTGGTCACCGACGCTGATGAGGCCGCCGGACAGCGGGGCGCCGATCATCTGCGAGAACGGCTGCGCCAGGTAGAAGATCGCGAACATGCGCACGCGCACCTTGTTCGGGAACCACTCGGACAGGTACATGATCACGCCCGGGAACAGCCCGGCCTCGGTCACACCCAGGATGAAGCGCAGGATGATGAACATCGTGTCGTTCGTCGTGAAGGCGAACAGTGCGGCGACGATGCCCCACGTGACGGCGATCCGGGCGAGCCAGAAGCGCGCACCGAACCGCTTGAGCAGCAGGTTCGACGGGATCTCGAAGATCGCGTAGCCGATGAAGAAGATGCCGGCGCCCAGGGCGAAGGCGGCGTCGGAGATGCCGCGGTCGACGCGCAGGGCCTCTTCGGCGAAGCCGACGTTCGTGCGGTCGAGGAACGCGACGAAGTACAGGATGACGAGCATCGGCATGAGGTGTTTCGTCGCCTTGCCGATGGCGGACTTCAGGCCGGGGTCGTTCGTCGACCCGAGCGCGGGGGCAGGGGGTAGTGACACGGGTTCGCTCCTTTGCGAGCACGGTGCGGTCGTTCTGGCGTCCGGCGGTCGGTTCGGTCGTCCGGACGGGAGGCACGGATCGCGTCGCCCGGTCGGCGCGCGTTCCGTGGGCGGCTGGCCCTAGTGCATGTACAGGCCGCCGTCGACGTTGAGCGTCTGGCCCGTGACGAACCCGGCGTCCTCGCTGATCAAGTAGGCGATCGCGGCGGCGATGTCCCGCGGGGTGCCGATGCGCGGCAGTACGCCGTCGGCGGCCATTTCGGCCTTCCGCTCCTCGGACAGGGTGCCTCCCATGATGTCGGTGTCGATCGGACCGGGGGCGATCGCGTTGACGGTGACGCCGCGCGGGCCGAGCTCGCGCGCCAGGCCACGGGTCAGGCCGATCACGCCGGCCTTCGCCACCGTGTACGGGGTCTTGCTGAAGGTGCCGCCGCCACGCTGGGCGGAGACCGACGACAGGTTCACGATGCGCCCGTGGCCGGACCGCACCATCGACTCCGCCGCCCGCAGGCTGGCGAAGTGCACACCGTCGAGGTTGATCGACAGCACCCGGTGCCATTCCCCCTCGGGCAGGTCGAGGTAGGCGTGCGCGGACGAGACCCCGGCCAGGTTCACCAGTGCGGTGATCGGCCGGAGTTCGGCCTCGATCGTGTCGAAGGCCGCACGGACGGCGGACTCGTCGGCGACGTTCGCACCGACGCCGACGGCCCGCACGCCGTGCTGTTCGCGGATCTCGGCGGCGACCTGCTCGCTCGCCGTCTGGTCGAGGTCGATGATCCCGACGTCCCACCCGGCCTCGGCCAGGTGGTGGGCGGTGGCGCGGCCGATGCCCCGCGGCGAGGCGGCCCCGGTGAGGACGACGGTGCGGTCCTGGTGCTGGCCGGCTGACTGGTTCTGCGTGCTCATGGTTCGTGTTCCGGGCTCAGTGGATCGGTGCCGGGCCGAGCTCGTCGAGGAGCTTCTGCATCGCGACGTACGCCTTGTTCCGGTATGCCACGAGCTCGGGCGTGCGGTCGGCCGGCACCTCGAGGTACCCGGCGCCGGACTTCGTGCCGAGTTCACCGGCGTCGACGTGCTGCTGCAGCGACGGCGGGGTGGCGAAGCGCTCGGGCCAGCGGGTCTGCAGCGACTCGAAGCAGAACGCGTAGACGTCGAGCCCGGCCATGTCGGCGATCGCGAACGGGCCGAAGAACGGCAGGCGGAACCCGAACGTGGTGCGCACGATGGTGTCGATGTCGTCGGGGCTCGCGATGCCCTCGTCGGCGATCTTCGTGGCCTCCTCGAACAGCGCGTACTGCAGGCGGTTCAGGACGAACCCCGTGGAGTCCTTCACCCGCGCCGACTGCTTGCCGGTCGCGGCGACGACGGTCTCGCCGACCTCGACCGCGTGCTCGTTCGTGGTCGGGTGCGGGATGAGCTCGACGCCGGGGATGAACGGTGCCGGGTTCGAGAAGTGCACGCCGAGGAACCGCTCCGGGCCCACGACCGCCTCGGCCAGCGACTCGATCAGGATCGTCGAGGTGTTCGAGCCGATCACGGCGTCGGGGCGGGCGGCCTCGCTGATGCGGCGCAGCGTCGCGTGCTTGATCTCGAGCTTCTCGGGCACGGCCTCTTCGATGAAGTCGGCGTCGGCAACGGCGGCCTCGATCGACTCGGCCGCGCTCAGGTGTGCGCGGACCCGTTCGACGGCGTCCTCGGGGAACAGCCCGTCGGCGACGAACTGTGCGGTCTCGGTGAGCAGTCGCTCCAGGTTCTGCTGGGCGATCTCGGCCGAGACGTCGGCGATCCGGACGGTGTGGCCGGCGAGGGCGAGGACCTGGGCGATCCCGCCGCCCATGTAGCCGGACCCGACGACGGCGATGTCGAGGGTGCTCATCGGATTGCTCCTTCGGTGCTGGTTGCTGCAGTCGGGGTCGCCGTCGCGTCGAGCTTCGTCGTCGCGAGGACGGATCGGATGTACTGCTGGTTGGTGGCGCAGACGCCGAGGCTGTCCCCGCCGTACTGCTCGGTCATGACGATCCCGCGGAACCCGTCGGCGACGGCGTCGCGCAGGACCTGGCGGTAGTTGATGAGGCCTGTCTCCATCGTGCTCGGCGCGCTCGTCGCCCAACTGCCGTCGCCGGCCTCGTCACGCGTGTAGTTCTTCACGTGCAGGTAGTTCGTGTACGGCATGGTCTTCGCGAACAGCTCCCGCCAGTCCTCGACCGGACGGTGCAGGCGGATGAGGTTCGCGACGTCCGCGTTCAGGCCGACGTTGTCGAGCCCGATCTCCTCGACCAGGCGGACTGCGCTGTCGGCGGTGCCGAGGTACGTGTCCTCGTACAGCTCGAGCGCCATCGGCAGCCCGACGCTCGCAGCGTGCTCGCCGAGCTCCCGCAGTCGCTTGACCGCAGCGGCCCAGACCTCCGGGTCGTCCGGGTCCTTCGGGCCCGGCGCCGTCCAGAACCACAGCGCCCGCTTCTGAGCGTCGGTGAACGGCTGGTGCAGCCCGGTCGAGAAGACCTGCATGCCCCACTCGGCCGCCGCGTCGATGGTGCGGTGGGCGTAGGCGAGGTTCTCCTCCTCGTGCCCGGGCTGGATGACGCTCTTGCGCTGCAGGTGCACCGAGGGAATCCCGATGCCGTGCGACTTCGCGACGGCGAACAGCTCGTCGCGGCGCGAGGCTTCGAGGTCAGCGGGGCGGATGTGGCTGTCGGCGAGTTCGGCGAGTGAGAAGCCGACGGCCTCGATCTGCCCGAACACCTCGTCCCACACCTCGGCGGGGGCGTCGTGGAAGGCCGTCCCGTCGCGGGTGACCTGCGCGAACCCGTGCAGGCACGCGGCGATCGGCCAGGTCTCCGACGTCCAGGTGGTGGGGTCCCAATCCTGGTCGACCCAGTCCTGTGGAGTGGTCACGGAATGCTCCCTTGCATGTCGTGGTGGTTCAGCGACGAACCTCTTTCCTATAGGAAAGATACTCGCACGACGCCGGAACGCAACCCCTCTGCCTCAGCTGGTGTGGGACGCGTCCGCGCGCGAACGCAACCGGACGGCGTCGATGTGGAGCCGCATCGCGGCGACGGCCGACGTCGGGTCCGCAGCCAGCGCCTCCAGGATGGCCCGGTGTTCCTGGACCGCACGATCCGTGTCGTCCCCGCCACCCTCGACGATCTGCCGCATGCGGTGCACGCGTGTCGTGATGATCTCGGACATCTCCTCGAGGAACGGGTTCCGTGTCGCGTCGAAGATCAGCTGGTGGAACTGCCAGTCGCTGCGGAAGAAGCGGGCCATCAGCTCCTCCGGCGCCTGCGCTGCCCCGACGGACGCGACCTCGGCGGCCACCGCAGCCTGCTCGTCGAGCGCTGCCGCCAGTCGCTCGCGCAGGCCGTCGACGTCGCCGCGGGCTGCGAGCTCGACGGCGCCGCTCTCGACGATGAGCCGGGCGTCGAACAGGGCCTCGAGCTGGTCGCCGGCCAGGGGCGGCGAGACCCGGTAGCCCTTGTTCGCTTCACGGGTGACGAGGCCGGTGCGTTCGAGTTGCACGAGGGCTTCGCGCACCGGGGTCGGCGAGACTCCGAGGGAGCGGGCCAGTCCGTCGATCGACAGTCGCATGCCCGGTTCGACGTCGTGGCCCATCAGGACCTCGAGCACCCGGTCGTAGACGCGGTCGCGCAGGCCGAGCTGCGTGATGCGCTCCGTCCCGAAGCCGGGCATGGTCGTGGACATGGGTCGATCCTAGAGAATCCACGATGTCGCGACCGGCACCTCGAACGATCATTCAGGCCACGGGACCCGCGGATTGTTCGAGGAACGCCCTTGCCGCCTACTGGCGCTGGAGGCGGATACTCCGATGGCAGGTGGCACGAAGGCCGCCCCGATGCCCAGCGTCAGAACAAGCAAAATCATCAGGTGCAGATCAACCCTCCGCGGTTTTCATTTTCGCCTGCGCTTTATCGCCGTCACGGTACCAATCACGATGATGACCGCCACGACGGCTATCCAAACCCCGAAGGGGATACCCCCGTCGGGACCAGGAGGGTTAATCGCGAGAAGATTCATGTCGTTCATTCCCGATTCAGTTTGCATCCTCTTATGTGAGCTGGAGGGATCCGGTGGCCGAAAGGTCGCACCGCGGTGTCGAGAAGGAACTAGAGGCTCCGACGCCGAAACCGCCAGTTCCAACGGAAACTGAAGACAGCCCGGATGCGCAAGTCCCGTCTACTCCAAGGCCAGTCCCGATGTCACCCGTAGACCCCGTCGCTCCGTCCAGGCAGAGCCGACCACGCCGCTGGACGAGGTGACGCCGGAACCGACCCTCACTCCGAGCCCCACCCCGACGACGGTCCCGACACCGACACCGGTTCCCCAGCCGAGGAAGTTCACGACGAAGCCCGCAACGGTCTCTGGAACGGCCAAGGTCGGCAAGACCCTCACCGCGACCTTCCCGAGCTGGTCGCCGGCCCCGACGACCAAGAAGTACCGCTGGCTGCGGGACGGCGACTCGATCCGCAACGCCACCGGTTCGCGGTACACGGCGACGGCCTCGGACCACGGCCACAAGCTCTCGGTCTCCATCACCGGTTCCCGCACCGGGTACACGACCGCGACGCGGACGCAGTTGATCGGTGTCGTCGTCCGCGGCGACGCTCCGAAGTTCACAGCTCGCCCGTCGGTCAGCGGAACGACGAGGAACGGTGGCGTACTGACGACGACGAAGGGCTCCTGGAACACTTCCGGCCTGACAGCACGGTACGAGTGGCTCCGCAACGGCAAGGTCGTCGCAGGCATGACGTCGCGGACCTACCGTCTCGGGTACTACGACGTGGGGGCTACCATCGCGTCCCGGGTCACCGTGTCGAAGGCCGGCTACGCCAATGGTTCAGTCCGAAGCGTCGCCACCGCGAAGATCGCGAGAGCCACCGCATCGTTCTCGGGTAACGGCATCTTCAAGGTCGGCTCGACGATCAAGCCGGGCACGTACTACTCGACGACCCGACAGGACCAGTTCTGCTACTGGGCACGACTCAGCAGCGCACGGGGCACGCTGGACGACATCCGCGCGAACGACATCGGTTCGGGTCAGCGCATGATCCGGGTCTCGAGCACGGACAAGTACGTCGAGCTGGACGATTGCGGCACCTGGTACGCCGCGACCACCGCCGGCCCGAAGCTCTCGAAGATCGCCGGAGACGGCGTCTACAAGGTGGGCCAGCAGGTGTCGAAGGGCACCTGGAAGACGACTGCTCCGAGCGGGTGCTACTGGGCGACCCTGTCCTCCGCATCAGGCAGTCTGGACGCGATCATCGCGAACGACTACCTCGACCGCCGAGGCAGCGCCGTCGTGACGATCACCAACGACGTGGTCGCCTTCTCGTCCAGTGGTTGCGGGACCTGGACCCGAGTCGGCTGACGCGGTCGGTCGGGGCACGGAGCTTCCGTCCGTGCCCCGACGCGGATCGGGTAGTTCCGCGCGGCTCCACGACGACCTCGAGAACTTGCTCGCCGTCAGCGGAGCGAACGGGGTCCGGTAGCCGATCCGTTACCGCGCGTTGAGTTCGAGGTAGTCAAGGGCCTGGCGCACCGTGTCTTCCAGCGGGCGGGTGCTGTCGATGACGAGTCGATCGTCCGCGCGGGGCTCGTACTCGTCGGCGACGCGCTGCACCTCGTCCCACGTCGGCAAGGTGAACCCAGGCAGGTCATTCGCACGCTGCTCCACCCGGCGACGGTGCTCGTTGACGTCCGCACACACGACCTCGATCACGCGCAGCGGAACCCCAGCGGCTTCCGCTGTCGACGCCCATCCAGCGCGAGCGGGTTCCACACCACTCACCGCGTCGGCGATGACCACCTGTCCTCGCCGCAGATTCGGCACCGCGATGGCATGCATGACCGAGTAGGCGGCGATCCCGGACTGCTCGGGCGGAATCTGGTACTTCCACATCGCGCCCTCGATCGCATCAACGCGAAGGGTCAGCGAAGGTGTCAGCTCCGCGATCGCAGCAGACAGCGTCGACTTCCCTGCACCGGGAAGACCACAGACCTGAACCAGCATCGACAACTCCTTCGTTGGACGTGGCTCACTGTCTATCGGTCGTGGATGCGCAGCACCAGCAAGGTGGATACCTTCGTCGGCTTCCGATGACGTGTCGAATGCGGATCTCGGCTACCGGACGCTCGGCTGTGTGGAGCAGGGGCGCGAGGTGCCCTGTCCGCGAGGGACGACCGTTCCGGACGAGGACGTGCCAGCGTCGAACTGTGGCAAAAGGTCCGGCGGCGCCGACTCAGCCCCGCGCTCAACTCGATGCCGAACCGCCCGGTTGAACGTCGAAGCAGCGCGCACAAGTGCAGGTCGAGCAGCGCGGCGGGAAGCTGGCGGTAGGAGGCGGTATGCCATCACCTCACGGCGCGTACCTGCCTGAGTGCGGAGTAATGTTCATTTGCCGCTCTACCCGGGAGCGTGCTCCGGGACAGAACGGACTACGCAATGCGGCGCATCGCCCGCTCAGCAGCCATCGGTGCTGTTGCACTTCTCACCGCAGGACTCTTCACCACCGTCGGCACGTCGGAGGCGAACGCTGCCACGGCGAGCGGGGGCGTCTTGCAGATCTTGTCCCCGTGGTACCAGACGAAGGGCGAACCCGAGTTCGCTGACGGGGACAGCGTCGTCCTGACCGACGCCGACACCACTCGAGGGATCAACGCTCGCACGACCGGCACGGGTCGCGGTTCGTTCACGCTGAGCCCTCCAGAAGGGAAGCCACTGACGACGGGGGTTTACTGGCTCGACGGCAACCACCCGCACAGCGAGAAGCAGCCGACGCTCGAGATCGACGGAACGTACATCTACGGCGAGTTCTCGATCCTCGACCTCGCGTCCGACCCGACGAACGGTCAGATCACCAGGTTCGACGCGGTCGTCCCGGGCGTCGGCGAATTCCGGTTCGGCGAGGACGCTGCCGGCTCTGTGATCCTGGGCGCACGGAACGTCGTGTTCACGAAGACGTTCATCGGGTTGCCGAAGACAACCCAGGTCGAGACTGTGCACAACACCGGCGCAGCACCGGTCACTATGGGAAAGCCGGCTGTCACGGGGGTGAACGCGAGGTCGTTCTCGGTCAGCAACAGCACCTGCGAAGCCACCCTCGCAGCCGACGCGACCTGCACGTTCAACATCAACTTCCGACCGAGGACCGCTGGTCCCGCCACCGCTGTGGTGAACGTGCCGGTCGGCGGAGCAACGCAGACGGTGGCGTTGACCGGTTCGGCGTTCCTCGGGAAGACGATGATCACCTCCTCCGGGAAGGACATGGTCAACAAGGGCAAGACGACGAAGGCAACCTCCGGCTCAACGGCGATGTCGATCTCGTACAGCGCACTCGCTTGGTGGTTCAAGGCGGATGATCTCGACGGCAGCGGCGGCATTGTCAGTGTCCGCCTCGAAGGCCCGTACGGCAAGGTGTTTCCCCTCGGTACGACGAAGACGACGATCAGTGGGAAGTACTCGATCGTCACAACCGTCGATGGGTACGGATGCGACACCAACGGCACGATGACGGTGAAGCAGTTCAAGCTCGACCCCGTCAGCGGGTTGCCGGACACGGTCGACATGTCGTTCACGCAGTACTGCGTCGACAAGATCGCACAGCACGGCACGCTGCAGTGGCAAGCACGGTCCGACGTCACGGCACCGGCAGCCCCGACCGGGATCCGGGTCGGTTCAGCAACACCGACGAAGGTGAAGTGGACGTCGTCCACATCGAAGGACGCAACGTCGGTCGTCGCTCGTCTCGTGCAGGGCGACGGTGCTGGCGCGACCGTCCAGAGCGGTGTGCCGCTGGTGGTCACCGGCGCTTCCGCGGCGGTGCCGCGGCTCCCGACCGGCCAGCGGTACACCATCGCGGTGTTCGCCGTAGACGCAACGGGAAACGTCAGCAAGGCGGGAACGACGTCCTTCGGGACCGCGCCGATGACCGTGATGGCTCCAGGGCGTCCCACCATCACCGGGACGACGACCGGGCCCGGTTCCGTCACCGTGTCGTTCGACGCTCCAGCAAGTGATGGGGGCCTGCCCATCACGAGCTACATCCTCTCCGATTACCGAGACAGTGTGACTGGAACGTCGAGCCCTCTGACGCTCACAGGGTTGTCCGCCGGGAGCAACATGGTCTCAGTCACCCCGGTGAACGCAGCAGGCAAGGGCATGCCGTCGTACAGCAGGCAGGTCACCATCGGATAGCAGTGCCGATGGCTCACTGAAACGGGGACTGCGGCCGTTCGATCCCGACTGCCGCGACGGCAAGGTGCGGCGATCTACGTGTTCGTCGCCGCCTTGAGGATGACGACGGCGACCGCGGTCAGCAGGAGCGCGCCGCCGAGGCCGGCGAGCGGGTACCAGACGCCGCTGGCGCGGTGGTGGCGGCGGATGCCGAACGCACCACCGGTGACGACTGCCGCGAAGCCGCCGAAGAAGGTGAGCCCCATGCTGCTGTACCAGCCGGCATCCCCGCAGGAAACGGTGCGGGCGCCGCAGGTGCTGTACGAGATGAGGCTCTCGTCCAGGATGTAGCCGACGCAGCCGATCGCGGCGAGCAGCCCGACGACGATGACGACCCAGATGAGGACGAGGTTCCACAGCGCGCCGCGGTCGCCGAGCGGTGCGCGTTGGATGCGGGACGCCATCGGGCTCCTGTTCTGGTCCGTCTCTCGGATGTCATCAGAGTGCCATGCGGGCAGCGAGGATCGATGCCATCGCCGCTGGCCACAGCGCATCCAGCCGCGGCCCCCATGGTTCTGCCATCACCCCACTCTGGCGAAGCGCGGTGACCTCCGACAGGGAGACCCAGCGCCAATCCATCACCTCGGCAGGATCCGCTCGCACCGCTGAACCACTCGGCTCCTGCACGACGAAGAGGTCCACGAGCGCCGTCTCCTCGGTGAAGCGGCCGACGCGGCGCAGAGCCTCGGGCTCGACTGTGACGTTGGTCTCCTCGAGCAGCTCTCGGCAGGCAGCTGCAGGACCAGTCTCGCCTGCGAACGCGCTCCCACCGGGGAACTCCCACCCGAAGGCGAACTCCTTCGTCGGAGCCCGCTGCGTGAGCAGGACGGTTCCGTCGGCTCGGTAGACGCACACCGTTACCACCAGATGGAACGCCCCGCCCGGCCAACCCGCGTCACCGCGCCGGAACGTCCCACCCATCGGCGCCCCGGCCGCGTCAACAAGATCCCACCACTCGTCCACACCGCCAGCGTAGGACGAACCGGCACGCGGAACGTCGACATGCGGTGGCAGCGGATCGGCGACCGCGACGTTGTCGAGGGGTTCCAGTGGTCGGAGCAGGACGGTAACGTGCCGCCATGCACTGGGGGGACACCGGACTCGACGACGACCAGATCGCGTTCGTGCAGCAGACGCTCCCCGATGCCGTCGTCGTGGCCGATGAGTCGTGGGGGCTCCTCGACACGAGGGTCCTGCACGTCCGCGCTGGCGACGACGGCTTCACCGTGAAGGCCTCCGGCCCGACCAACACGCACTTCCCCCGCGAGCTCGACGCTCACCGCACCGCCACCGCTGCACTCCGAGCCAGCGGGGACGCCGGTGCCCTCGTCGCCGCGAACGAGGAGCACCGCGTCCTCGTGCTGGAACGCGTCCCCGGGCACCTCGCCCTCGGGACCCCGGACGAGCACGATCCCTATGTCCACCGACAGGCCGGAGCACTGCTCCGACGGCTGCACGACCAGGACACCCGCCACGACCCGACGTTCCTGCAGCACGAGCAGGCGAAGGCACTGGCCGCGCTCGACGCCCCGCACCGGATCCCCGACGACGTGGTCGCCCGCGCGCGAGCAGCACTGCGCGCACTCCCGACCGACCACACGACGCAGTCCCTCGTCCCGACCCACGGCGACTTCCACCCGCGCAACTGGATCGTGGACGACGACGCCCGCGACGACCGCAACGACCACCACCGCAGGCTGCGCGTCATCGACTTCGGCCGCTTCGGCTGGCGCCCGGCGTCCTTCGACCTCACCCGCCTCGCGGTGCTGCACTGGCAGCACGATCCCGCCCTCGAAGCGGCGTTCTTCGACGGGTACGGGGACGACCCGCGCACTGCGGACGCGTGGCGCTGGCTGCAACTCCGCGAAGCAGTGGGCACCGCGACCTGGGCCTACGCGGTCGGCGACGAGGGCTTCGAGGCCCAGGGCCACGACATGCTCCGCCGCGCCCTCGCCGCGTTCTGACCCGTCAGACCAGGACGCAGCTCACGGCACCCGCACGAACCGCGGCGCCCCACGGTCCCGCAACCGGAAGCCGAGGTGCTGGTACAGCCCGATCGCCCCGGTGTTCCCGGCGGCCGCGTGCATCAGCGGGGTCTCGCCCCGCTCGCGGATCCCGTGCGCGACGGCGAGCACGAGCCGCCGACCGAACCCCTGCCCCCGGTACGCCTCGTCCGTGCACACCGCGCTGATCTCGGTCCACCCCGGCGGGTGCAGGCGCTCCCCCGCCATCGCCACGAGCCGTCCGTCCCGCCGGATGCCCAGGTACGTGCCGAGCTCGATCGTGCGCGGCAGGAACGGCCCCGGCTTCGTCCGCTCCACCAGGGCGGTCATCTCCGGCACGTCGTCGGGCGTCAGCACAACGGCTTCGTCGTCCGGCGCACCCTCGATCGCCTCGCCGGTCAGCTGCACGCCGCCGGCACCCTCGACGAGCTCCCACCCCTCGGGCAGGACGGCAGCCGCACCGACGCCGAGCATCCCGCCCGACCCGAGCAGCGCCCGGACGTCCGCCCAGTCCTGCGCGGTCGGCTGTGCGGGGATCCCCGTCCACACCGACACGTCGGTCTGGTAGCGGACGACGTCGCCGCGCCGCTCGGCGAACCGCGCGTGTTGGCTGTTCAGCGCGGCCATCGCGGGCGCGTCGAGCATGCGCGTCGGGGTGCCGTCGTCGGCGATGGTCAGGTCGAGGGTCCGGAGCGCTTCGCCGCGGGAGTCTCCGCCGCGGAACCCGAGGTCCTCGATCTGCCGTCGATCGCCGTCCGCCCACCCGGCGGTGTCCGCGACGACACCGGAGGCGTAGTGGTTCGTGGCACGGTGGACGACCTGCTCGACGTCCGCTGCCGAGGCCACGAGGACCTCTCCCGGTCGGGGAAGCGCGGTCGAGGTCGGCGCAGTCGTCGTCATCCCACCATTCTCCGCCCGCGGCGAGCGCCGTCGGCGCATCGTTGCACCCGGTGACGGCACGGTGCGAAGTTGACCACCCGGTGCGAGGAAACAACCTCGCACCGGGCGTGCAACCTCGCACCACGGAAAACCAGACCCGCCCCCACCTACCCCAGCCGCGCCGCCACGAACTCGACCATCCGCCGCACGAGCAGCGCCTGCGACGACGCCCGCCGGTACTCGTGCCCCTCGCCCTCGAGCTCCAGGTACTCCACGTCGTGCGCCCGCTCCCGCAGCGCCGCGACCACCTGGTGCGCCTCACCGATCGGCACGTTCGTGTCGAGCTCCCCGTGCACGACGAGCAGCGGCGCCGTGACGTCGTCGATCGCGCGCATCGGTGACAGTGCCGCGAGCAGGGCCTCGTCCTCGACGGGGTGCCCGTACTTCGTGGCGGCAGCGGCCGCGATCCACGGTTCGGTGTCCCGGTAGAAGGTCGCGAAGTCGCTCATCCCGCACACCGCGACCCCGGCCGCGAACACCTCGGGCGTGAACGCCAACGACGCCAATGTCGCGTACCCGCCGTAGGAGCGCCCCTCGACGGCGACGCGGGACCGTTCGGCGTACCCGTTGGTCACCAGGAACCGCGCGCAGTCGACGACGTCGGCGAGCGCGTTCCACCGCAGCGCCAGGTCGTCGGCGTGCACGAACTCGTGGCCGTACCCGGAGGACCCGCGGATGTTCGGCGCGAACACGGTCACCCCGGCGGCGGCGAGCGCCTGGTGCTGCGGCGAGAACGTGGGTCGCTCCTGCGACTCCGGTCCGCCGTGCAGGTGGACGAGCGCTGCGCGGCCGGGAGGCACGGCACCAGCACCAGGGTCGGCGCCCGCTGCCGACGTGGTCGGCTCCACGGCCCGGTACAGCCACCCGGTCAGCTCCAGTCCGTCGCGGGCGGCGAACCGCTCGAGCGTCGGCTCGACCAACTGCACGTCCGGCAGCACCGGGACGTCGGTGACCCGGCTCCAGGTCAGCGCGTTCGTGTCGAGCCGCCACAGTTCGCGCGGACGGGTCGGCCCCTCGACGGCGAGCAGCACGCTCCGGCCGTCACGGCTGAGCACGGGGTCGGTGACGACGTACCCGGGCAGGTCCGGCACCGGGGTACGCGAGGCGTCGTGCGTGTTGATGAGGTCGAGTTCGCTCCGGCCGTCGACGTTCCAGACGAGCAGCAGCGTGCGGCCGGCGTCGTCGGCGTCCAGGTACTCGAGCTCGGCGTCGTCGCGCTCGACGATCCGCCGGGGTGTGCCGCGCCAGCCGTGCGGGCCGACCGGCTGCGCGACGAGTCCGCGGCGGGGCAGTCCGGCCTCGGTGGCGACGTAGGCGACGAGCGGACTGGTCTCGCTCGCGGGCGAGGGCCGCAGGAACGCGATCTCGGCGGACCCGTCGGGGTCGTCGGCGAACAGGGCGTGGCTCTCGTCGGTCAGCCGGTCGACGACGACCACGAACTCCTGGCCGCGCTGGCCGTCGCTCAGCACGACGAGCCGTTCCTCCACCGACAGGTCGAGGATGTGGATGAGTTCCCCCACGGCCAGGTCGTCGCGGTCCCCGGTGACCGGGTCGACCAGGTACGCACGGGCGGGCTGCTCGGGCTCGGTCGAGGGCAGGGTGATGACGACCCGGTGGCCGCTGCGGCTCCACGGTCCGAGTTCGGCGTGCTGGTACCGCGAGCCGGCGATCTGCGCGGCGTCGGAGCCGTCCGGCCGCACCACCCAGACCTGCTGCTTCACGCCGCCGTCGGTCGCGATGGCGACGGCGAGCCACTCCCCGTCGGACGACCACGACACCCGGATCACCGGGTCGTCGGACAGTGCGATCCGCACCGGCTCAGGCAGCTCGTCGCCGACGACGACGTCCTGCACGAAGACCTCGGGGGTGTCGTGCCGGTCGCTCACGAACGCCACGCGCCGGGCGTTCCGGGTCATGGTCGGTCCCCACGATCCCCAGGCGGCGGTGAGCCGCGCACCCAGGTCGGCCGCGGCCCTGGTGGTGACCGACGGCTCGACGATGGCCGACGACGCGACGCCCTGCGCGCCTCCAGGCCGGACGGAACCCACGATCACCGCACCCCCTGCTGCTGCAGCCACATCTCGATCAGGCCGAGCTGCCAGAGCGCGTTCGCGCCGATCGCGGTCCTGGTGCTGTTCGGGTCCTGCAGCATCCGCTCGACGGTGGCGGGGTCGAAGAGCCCGCGCTCCCGCGCCTCGGGTGCGTGCAGCGCGTCGCGGACGCGCTCCAGGTACGGGCCCTCGAGTTGCCGGATGGCGGGGACCGGGAACGAGCCCTTGCTGCGGTCGATGACGGCGTCGGGGACGATCCCGCGCGAGGCGCGCTTCATCACGCCCTTGCCGCCGTCGGTGAGCTTCATCGACGGCGGGATCGCGGCGGCGAGCTCGACGAACTCGTGGTCCAGGAAGGGCACGCGGGCCTCGAGCCCCCACGCCATCGTCATGTTGTCGACCCGCTTCACCGGGTCGTCGACGAGCATGATCGTGGTGTCGCTGCGGAGCGCGGCATCCACGCTCGTCTCCGCGCCCGGCCGTGCGAACTGGCGGTCCACGAACGCCGACGGGGTGTCGTCGTCGCTCTTCCACCGCTCCCCGAGCAGGCCCTGCAGCGCCGGCCACCGGCGGTCCATGAACACGGAGCGGTAGGCCTCGGCGGCCTGGTCGCGCGGGACGTCGGCGAGCGGCGGGTACCAGTCGTAGCCGGCGAGCACCTCGTCGGCACCCTGGCCGGACTGCACCACCTTGACGTGCTGCGAGACCTCCTGTGACAGCAGGTAGAAGGCGACGCAGTCGTGGCTGACCATCGGCTCGCTCATGGCGGCGACCGCACCGTCGATGCCGTCGAGCAGCCGCGACGAGGGGATGTGGATGCGGTGGTGGTCGGTGCCGAAGTGCTTCGCGACCTGGTCGGAGTACTCGAACTCGTCGCCGGACTCACCGCCGGCTGCCTCGAACCCGATGCTGAACGTGGCGAGGTCCTGCTGCCCGGCCTCGGCGAGCAGCCCGACCACGAGCGACGAGTCGATCCCGCCGGAGAGCAGCACCCCGACCGGGACGTCGGCGACCATCCGGCGCTCGACGGCGGTGCGGAGCGAGCCGATGAACGCCTGCTCCCAGTCCCGCTCGGACCAGTCGGCCCGGGCGGGGTCACGCTCGAAGCGCGGCTCCCAGTAGACGGTGTCGTGCGTGGTGCCGTCGGGGTCGATCACGCGGACGGTCGCGGGCGGGAGCTTGCCGACGCCGGCCAGGATCGTGCGGGGTGCGGGGACGATGGAGTGGAAGCTCATGTACGAGGCGAAGGCGACGGGGTCGATGGACGTGTCGATGCCCGACCCACCGTCTCCCGCAAGGATCGCGGGTAGTGACGAAGCGAACCGGAGCCCGCCGGGGACGGGCGCGACGTAGAGCGGCTTGATACCGAGCCGGTCCCGGGCCAGGACCAGCCGACCGCTGGCGTGCTCCCAGATGGCGATGGCGAACATCCCGATCAGGTGGTCGACGAACGCGGTGCCCCACTCGGCGTACGCCAGGGCGATGACCTCGGTGTCCGACGTCGACGCGAACCGGTGCCCCTTGCCGTGCAGCTCGTCGCGGAGCTGCCGGTAGTTGTAGACCATCCCGTTGTAGGCGATCGTCAGCCCGGCCTCGGCCAGCACCATCGGCTGCGCGCCCGCGGTGGACAGGTCGACGATGGACAGCCTTCGGTGGCCGAGGGCGACCGGGCCGCGAGCCCACAGGCCGTCGCCGTCCGGGCCGCGGTGCGTCATGCAGCCGGTCATCCGGGCGACCGCCCCGACGTCCGGCGCTCGGCCGTCGAACCGGATCTCACCCGCGAGTCCACACATCAGCGCTCTCCCTCGGTGTCCGCCACATCGGAGTCCGTGTCCGCCGGGGCGGAGTCGGTGTCCGCCGGGGCGTTCCCCACGATCCACGTGTCCTTCGCGCCGCCGCCCTGCGACGAGTTGACGACCATGCTGCCCTCGGGCGCGACGCGCGTCAGGGCGACGTCGGCCAGGTGCACGTCGTTCGGTCCGGTCCCCGTCGCGTAGACGAAGGCCCGCAGGTCCACGTGCCGCGGGTCGAGACCGGCGGGTCCGATCGTCGGGTGCGAGGACAGCTGCACCACCTCCTGCCCCACCCACCCGGCGGGGTCCGCGGCGATCTCGCGCCGTCGCTCGGCCACCTCGGGGGCGCTCGCGCTCGGTCCGATCAGGACCCCGCGTCCGCCCTCGCCGTCGACCGGCTTCGTGACGAGTTCCCCGACGCGGTCCAGGACCGACAGCCGTTCGACCTCGATGCTCGTGCGGTACGTCGGCACCGATGCCAGCAGGGGTTTCTCGTCCAGGTAGTACCAGATCAGGTCCGGCACGGTGACGTACATCGCCTTGTCGTCGACCAGCGCGTTGCCCGGCGCGTTCGCCAGGTAGACGCGTCCCGCCTCCGCCGCGTCGAGGATCCGCGCTCCGAGGTCGGGAGCGTGCTCCGCCGTCAGCGCGCTGACGTCGCGGTCGATCCGCAGGTACAGCCCGTCGAGCACGTCACCCGTCGTCGCGTCGACCACGCGTCCGTCGCGGACCTCCAGGTCCGACCCGGACAGGAGGCGCAATCCGGCCCCGTCGGCCAGCCTGCGGTGCTCGAACCACGCGCCGGCGGCGGGGCCGTCGCTGACCAGTGCGATCACGGGGTCGGTCGCGCCCGTCACCGCGGTGGTGTTCGCGCAGAGGGTCCGGCGCAGCCGGTCGATCACGCCGTGCGGGTCGCGCAGGTGCGCCGGCCGCGGGGCGTCCGGCACGACGTCGTCCATCAGCTCGCGCAGGGCGATGCCGTACGCGACGCCCGAGGGCGAGCGGACGTTGTCCTCGAGCACCCGCCAGCCGCCGAACTCGTTGCGCACCAGGTCGAACCCGAGCACCGGCGCACGGACGGCGGTCGCCGGCAGCCGGGTGGCGTCCGGGTCCCAGCCCTTCGCGCCGACGAAGTGGTCCGCGTCCAGCACGCCGTCGGCCACGATCCGCCGGTCGCCGTACGCGTCACGCAGGAACAGCTCGATCGCGCGGGCACGCTGCCCCAGGCCACGCTCGAGCTGCGACCACTCGTACGCGCTGATCGTCCGGGGCACCAGGTCGCAGCCGAACTCCTGCGCCCCGCCGTCCACCACGAAGCCGACGTGGTGCTCGCGGGTCCAGACGTCGCGGGCGGTGCAGCGCTCGATCGCCGTCTCGGCGTCCCAGCCGTCGAAGAACGCCGCCAGGTCTCGGAACGCCGGACGAGGGCGTGCACCGGGGCCGACCGCCTCGTCGCCGGCGCGGACGCGGTACCCGTGGATCGGGACCACCGGGTCCTCGTCGCGTCCGGACGGGAGCCCCGCGGTGTCCTCCACCACCAGGGCGACGACGTCGTCCATCTCCCCGCGCTCGGCGTAGGCGGTGCGCTGCCGGTCGGTGGAGTTGCCGCGGGCCAGGGTCGCGTCGAGCAGCTCCGTCACCGTTCCCCAGTCGCCGAGCTCCTCGAGCTCCGGACGCAGGCGGGACACGAGC
The DNA here is from genome assembly GCF_003224215.1 of Curtobacterium sp. MCLR17_043. Taxonomy (NCBI): domain Bacteria; kingdom Bacillati; phylum Actinomycetota; class Actinomycetes; order Micrococcales; family Microbacteriaceae; genus Curtobacterium; species Curtobacterium sp. MCLR17_043. Next base: position 224,804 of record NZ_QKLH01000003.1, read on the forward strand.
TGGCGCACCGCGACCTCGGCGGGCAGCCGTTCGGGGTGCTGCCCGAGGCCGACCAGTTCCCCGCTCAACCCGGAGCGGGCGGCCTGCCACATCGCCGCACGGTGCAGGGGTTCACTGCGCGGGTGCCACTCGGCGCCCGACACGACCGACTTCTCGGCCTTGCGCACGGCGGCGCGGAAGAGTCCGGCGATGAGCACGGCGTCGTCCACCACCGGCGTCGCGTCGCAGACCCGCAGCTCGAGCGTCGGCGCGTGCGACGACGGCCGCACGTCGAAGTAGGCCATCTTCTTGTCGGCGATCACGCCCGAGGCGATCAGGTCGTCGAGCACCCGGTCGTACTCGGCGGCGTCCTCCACCGGACCGAAGCTGCCGGCCGACGGCCACCGCTGCCAGATGATGCTGCGGAACGACGCGTACCCGGTGTCCTGCCCGTTCCAGAACGGACTCGACGCGCTCAGGGCGAGCAGCACCGGGAGCACCGGCGCCACCCGCTGGGCGATCAGCACCGCCAGGTCGCGGTCGCTCACCCCGACGTGCACCTGCAGGCCGCAGATGAGCTGTTCGTCGACGAGCATCCGGTACTGCTCCTGCATCCGGCCGTACCGACCGCCGGAGCTCAGCTCGAAGTCGGCGTACTCCGACCTCGGCGCGGTGCCGACGGCCGCGATCGTGACGCCGGCCGGGGCGATCGCGGCACTGAGCTCACTGCGCAGGTCGACGATCACCCGCCGCAGGTCGTCGAGGGTCCGCACCACCGGGGTGTTCGTCTCGATCGTCGTGCGCTGCAGCTCCGCGCCGAAGCGGTCGGTGGGCAGTTTGGGCAGAAGGCGCGGGGCCTTCGCGGAAAGTCGGCCGGACTCGAGGTCGATGAGGTGCAGCTCTTCCTCGGCGCCGAGCGTCAGCTCTGCACTCATGGCTGGAACCTACGCGTGGCGGCTGTGGCGCGCACCGCGGCACACCGCCCGACTCGTGCCCGTAACACTCCCGTCCACCGAGCGTCACGAGCACTGAACTCCCGCCCGCACCGTGCGAGGCGCGCCACCCCGTGCGAGGTTCCACGCACCGTGCGCCGCTACAAGCACGCACCACGCGCGCAACCGCGCACCAGCCCACGCACCCCGCACCGTGTGACCCGCGCCGACCCCGCACCAGTCCGCGCAACCCGCACCGTGCTCTGGACGCACCACCCGCAGTCGGGAGGCACGGCGCTAGCCCACCACGCGCCTCCCGTCCGCACCGTGCGCACCTCTTCACCCCGTGCGAGGTTCCACGCACCGTGCGCCGCTACAAGCACGCACCACGCGGCCAACCTCGCACCAGCCCACGCAACCCGCACCGTGCGCCCCGCGCCAACCCCGCACCACCCCGCGCAACCCTGCACCGTGCGTGCCGGCGCCTACCCCCGCGTCCGGGCCAACCGCCGATTGAGCGCCCCGTTCAGCAGCGCGACGAGCAGCCCCACCGCGAACACGAGCGTCCCGAAGCACAGCACCTGCGGCGGCATCCCGGCCTTCGCGGCGCCGTAGACGAACAGCGGGAAGGTCACCGCGGGCCCGGCGACGAACGAGGTGATCACGTAGTCGTCGATCGACATGGCGAGCGCCAGCAACCCGGCGGCGAGCATGCCCGGCGCCAGCAGCGGCAGGGTGACGAGCCGGAAGGCCTGGAACGGTGTCGCCCCGAGGTCACCCGCGGCCTCCTCGAGTGCCCGCGAGGTCCCCGCGATCCGAGCCCGCAGCACGACCACCACGTAGGCGACGTCGAACGCCACGTGCGTGATGAGCACGGTCAGGAACCCGGTGCCGAGCCCCACCGACAGGAAGAACGAGAGCGACGCGGAACCGACGACGATCGACGGCGCAGCGATGTCGGCGAACACGACGGTGTTCACGACACCGCGACCCGGGAACCGGTACCGCTCCAGCGCCAGCGCGAGGGGCAGCCCGATCGCGACGGAGATGATCGCGGCGAGGAACGCGACGAGCACCGAGGTGACGAACGCCGCCCCGAGCCCGGACACGTTCACCAGGTTCGCGTACCAGTAGGTCGTGAAACCGTTCCAGGCGAACGACAGCCGGTTGGTGGGGGCGTCGTTGAACGAGTACACGATCATGTAGACGATCGGCACCAGGGTGATCGCGATCGTCACCCAGTACACGATGGCGAGCCAGGGCCCACGACGGTTCACCCCGTGACGACGCGGGCGGCCGGCGACGGAACCGGTCACGGGCGAGGCCGGAGCGGCGGACGAGCGGGACGGTGCGACGGCGGTCATACGAGGTCCTCGAGGTCGTCGGTGCCGGAGACGCGGGCGTAGATGAACAGGATGATGCCGAGCACGACCATGAGCACGGTCGACAGGGCTGCGGCGACGTTGTACTGCTGGTTGCCGGAGTAGGCGTCCTGGATCGCCTGACCGATCGTGTACGTGTTCGTGCCGCCGAGCAGGGCCGAGTTCACCGGGTCGCCGACGCTGTCGATGAAGACGAGCAGCACCCCGGCGAAGATGCCCGAGCGGGACAGCGGCAGCGTGGTGTGCCAGAACGCCCGGAACTTTCCGGCGTACAGGTCGTTCGCGGCCTCGCCGAGTCGTGGGTCGATGCGCTCGAGGGCGGCGTAGATCGGCAGCACCATGAAGGCCAGGTCGTTGTAGGCGTCGCCGAAGATCACCGCACCGCCGGTGCCGAGGATGTGGAAGTCCTTGCCGGCCAGCCCGAGCGCCTGCAGCGTCGTGACGACCGGCCCCTGCGACGCCAGCACGAACGCCCACATGTCGGTCCGGATGATGAACGACACCAGGAAGCTGATGAACACCAGCATGAGCAGCGGGTTCTTCCACCGCGGCGACACCCGGAACGCGATGAAGTACGCCACCGGGTACCCGACGACGATGCAGGCGATCGTGGCGGCGGCGCCGTACCAGAGCGACCGGAGCAGGAACGTCAGGTAGGGCACCTGCGGGTCGACGAACAGCGAGCCGTAGATCCCGAAGTTCCAGGTGAACGTGTAGCCGTCGTCCGGGTTGCCGGTCATGAGCGAGACGATCAGCCCGGACACCAGCGGGATGACGAAGAACACGCAGAGGTACGCGGTGCCGACGAGCGCCAGGAAGAACGGCGTGCTCCGACGGCGTCCCCGCCGCACCGGCGCGGAACCGGAAGGACCGGCGGAACCACCGGGACCGAGCCCCGGTGCCACTCCGACCGCGCTCACGACTGCACCACCGCGTTGAAGATGCCGTTCCACTCCGAGTACTCGTCGTAGTTCTCGAACACACGGAACTCGTGCGACTGCTCCAGCACGTCGGCAGAGGGGAACACGAGCGGGCTGTCCGCCACGGTGGCGTCGTCGAGTTCGTCCCGCACGTAGTCCTCGGCAGCGGGCACCGGGCAGACGTAGTTGACCCAGTCCTCGACGATCCCGGCGATCTTCGGCGTGTAGTAGAAGTTCATCCACTCGAGCGCCGACACCGGGTTCTCGGCCTGCCGTGGGATGAGCATGTTGTCGTGCCAGGTCATCTGCCCCTCTTCCGGCGTGACGAACTCCAGGTCGGGGAACCCGGACTGCTGCGCCTGGAACACGTCGCCCGACCACGCCTGGGTGATCCAGGTGTCGCCGTTCTCCAACCGGTTGATGTAGCTCTGGTCGTAGAAGCCGGTGACGCTCGGCCGCAGTTCGCGCAGCCAGGCCTGGGCCTTCCGCCAGTCGGCGGGCGTCGAGGTCTCCGGGTCGATGCCGAGCGCGAGCAGTCCGAGCGACCCGAGTTCGGTGTTGTCGCTCATCAGCCCGATGCGGCCCTTGAACGCCGGGTCCTGCAGGTCCTTGAGCGAGGTGATCTTCCGCCCGGTGTACTTCGGGTTGTAGGCGAGCCCGGTGAACCCGGTCTGCCACACGACGGAGTGCTTGTTGCCCGGGTCGTAGATGGGGTCCTTCACGGAATCCGAGGCGTTCGCGGCGAAGTTCGGCAACCGCGAGTGGTCGAGCTCGCACACGAACCCGTTCTTGATCATCTGGGTCAGCTCGAACCCGTTCGTCATGACGACGAGGTCGTAGCCGGTCGCACCGTGCGCCCGCAGGATCGGTGAGACGGTCGCGTAGAAGGTCGCGTTGTCCTGGATCACCGCCTGGTAGTCGACCGCGATGCCGGTCTCCTTCTTGAACAGCGCCAGGGACTCGGACTTGCCGTGGTCGGAGTCGATGTACAGCGGCCAGTTCGCGAAGTTCAGGGTGCCGGTCGCCTTCGCGTCCTTCCAGAACGCCGCCCAGTCGACGGTGTCCTCGGCGCCGGCGGCCGCGGAGCCCTTGATGCTGCACCCGGTGAGCAGGGCGGCCAGCGCGGCGGCCCCGCCGCCGGCCAGCAGGCCGCGTCGGCTGACGCGGGCCGACGTCAGCCCGCGCAGCAGGTCCGGACCGGGCACCGCGCCGGTCACGCGAGCGATCCTGCCGTGGCGGGGACGCTCTGGAGGCCCGGGTCGTCCTGGGTGGTGACGGTCGCGTCGGACGCGGGGTGCGCCTCCAGACCGAAACCGTGGTCGACGCCCCACGTGAGCCAGACCTCGGTACCGGTCGCGATCCGCGGCCCGCCCTTCGAGTTCTGCGCGAACACCGAGACGCGACCGGCACCCGGCACGTCGACCAGGTACTGGGTGCTGACGCCGGAGAACGAGACGTCCACGACGCGACCCGGGCCGAGGATGTTCCGTCCGGCCTCGGGGGTCGGTTCGGCGGTGCGGATCTTGAGCTTCTCGGGCCGGACGCCGACGACGACGCGACCGGTCGTGGCGACGGCTCGGTCGGCCGGCACGGCGACCGAACCGGCCGCGGTCGCGACGACGAGCAGGCCGGCATCGGTGCCGCGCACCTCGCCCTCGAGCAGGTTCGACTGGCCGAGGAAGTTCGCGACGAAGGCCGTGCGCGGCAGCTCGTACAGGTCCTGCGGGCTGCCCATCTGCTCGATCCGACCGCCGTTCATGACGGCGACCGTGTCAGCCATCGTCATCGCCTCTTCCTGGTCGTGGGTGACGTGCAAGAACGTGAGCCCGACCTCGGCCTGGATCGTCTTCAGCTCGAGCTGCATCTGGTGGCGGAGCTTCAGGTCGAGGGCGCCGAGGGGCTCGTCGAGCAGCAGCAGGGCCGGCCGGTTCACGATCGCGCGGGCCAGGGCGACGCGCTGCTGCATGCCGCCGGAGAGCTGGGCGGGCCGCTTCGACGCCGACCCCTCGAGCTCGACCAGCCGTAGCGCTTCCGTGGCCTTCGTCATCGGGTCCGGGATCCGGCGCCGCTTCAGCCCGAACGCGACGTTGTCGAGCACGCTCATGTGCGGGAAGAGCGCGTAGTTCTGGAACACCGTGTTGACGGGCCGCTGGTACGGCTTCGTGTCGGTGACGTCCTGGCCGCCGATGGTGATGGTGCCGCTCGTGGGTTCCTCGAGCCCGGCGACGAGCCGCAGGGTCGTCGTCTTGCCGCAGCCCGACGGACCGAGCAACGCGAAGAACGAGCCGGCGGGCACCGTCAGGTCGAGGCTGTCCACCGCGGTGTGGCCGGGGAAGGACTTCGTGATCTGGTCGAGCCGGAGATCGGCTCCCGATTCGGCGAACGTTCCGGTCATTGCCATGGTGCCTCCAGGGGGTGGTCGGCCTCAGCCGATGTAGGACATGACGTGCTTGATGCGGGTGTAGTCGTCGAAGCCGTACTGGGACAGGTCCTTGCCGTAGCCGCTGTGCTTGAACCCGCCGTGCGGCATCTCGGCGACGATCGGGATGTGCGTGTTGATCCACACGCAGCCGAAGTCCAGGTCGCGGGCGAAGCGCATCGCCCGCGCGTGGTCGGTCGTCCACACCGAACTCGCCAGGCCGTACTCGACGCCGTTCGCCCACGTCAGGGCCTGCTGTTCCGTCGAGAACCGCTGCACGGTCTGCACGGGGCCGAAGATCTCCTGCTGCACGGCCCGGTCGTCCTGGCGCAGGCCGGCGACGATCGTGGCCTCGTGGAAGTACCCGCGGTCGCCCTGTCGTGCGCCGCCGAGCTCGATCGTCGCGTGGTCGGGCAGCGTGTCCAGGAACGACTGCACGTGCGCGAGCTGGTTCGCGTTGTTGACGGGGCCGTAGTGACCGTCCGACCCGGTTCTCGCGTTGAGCCGTGCCTCTGCGGCGAGCGCCGCCACGAACTCGTCGTGGATGCCGTCCTGCACGAGCAGCCGGGTGGCCGCGGTGCAGTCCTGTCCGGCGTTGAAGAACCCGGCGGCGACGATCCCGGCCACCGCCGAGGGGATGTCCGCGTCGTCGAACACGATCACGGGTGCCTTGCCGCCGAGCTCCAGGTGGGTGCGCTTGAGGTCACCGGCGGCGGCACGGGCGACTTCCATGCCGGCGCGGACGGAGCCGGTGATGGACACGAGCTGCGGGATGGGATGGTCGATCATCGCTGCGCCGGTGGTGCGGTCCCCCACGACGACGTTCAGGACCCCCGGCGGCAGGAACTCGGCGGCGACCTCGGCGAGCAGCAGGGTCGACAGGGGTGTCGTGTCGCTCGGCTTGAGCACGGTGGTGTTCCCCGCCGCGAGCGCCGGCGCGAACTTCCACACCGCCATGTTGAGCGGGTAGTTCCACGGGGTGACCTGGGCGACGACACCGATGGGTTCACGCCGGACGAACGAGGTGTGGTCGGCCAGGTACTCGCCGGCGCTCCGGCCCTCGAGGTTCCGGGCGGCCCCGGCAAAGAAGCGGATCTGGTCGACGGACAGCAGGATCTCGTCCTCGACCAGGGTGGCGCGGGGCTTCCCGGTGTCGAGCGACTCGAGGTCGGCGAACTCCGACGCCCGCTGCTCCATCGCGTCGGCGATCCGGAACAGGGCGAGCTGCCGTTCGCCGGGGGTGGTGCGGCGCCAGGTCTCGAACGCGGTCGCGGCCGCACCGAAGGCGGCGTCGACGTCGGCGGGGGTGGACACCGGGGACGTGCCGTAGACGTGCTCATCGGTCGGGTCGACCAGGTCGAACGTGGTGTCGGCGGTCGACTCGACGGAGGCGCCCCCGACGAAGTTCCGCAGGACCCGGGTGTCGGTGTCCGCCGTCGCCGTGCTCTGTGCGTCCAGCATGGCGGTGATACTGACACGGATTCCGGCGGTGCGGAAGAAGGATCCGGAGGTTGTGGAGAACTGTAACAACGGAAATCGTCGCGAAACACGGAGTTCACAACGGAATCCCTTGCGCACCCCGAACCTCGCTGCCATGCTGTCCGGCATGGCGGCAGCACCACGACGTCCGGGACCGATCGACGACACCTCGAAGCGGATCATCGAACAACTCCAGGCGGACGGGCGCCGCCCGTACGGCGAGATCGGCAAGGCCGTCGGTCTCAGTGAAGCGGCGGTCCGGCAGCGTGTGCAGAAGCTGACCGAGACCGGCGTCATGCAGATCGTCGCGGTCACCGACCCGATGCAACTGGGCTTCCACCGCCAGGCGATGATCGGCATCCGGGTCAGCGGCGACACCCGAACCGTCGCCGATGCCCTGGAGCAGCTGCCGGCGGTCGACTACCTCGTGATGACCGCCGGCAGCTTCGACCTGATGGTCGAGGTCGTGTGCGAGGACGACGACGACCTGATCGAACTGCTCAACGGCACCATCCGGGCGATCCCGGGCGTCGCCGGCACCGAGACCTTCGTCTACCTGCAACTCCGCAAACAGCTCTACGACTGGGGAACGCGATGACCATCGAACAGCCCACCCGCCTCGGCTCCTACGACCCGTTCGCACCGGTCGACGACGCCGACCTGCAGCGGAAGTCCCGGGACCACCTGTGGATGCACTTCGCCCGTCACGGTGCGAACCAGGCTGGCGCCGACGTGCCGATCATGGTGCGCGGCGAGGGCCACCACGTCTACGACAGCCACGGCAAGGAGTACATCGACGGGCTGTCCGGCCTGTTCGTCGTCGCCGCCGGGCACGGGCGGAAGCGCCTGGCCGAGATGGCCGCGAAGCAGGCGGAGACGCTGAGCTTCTTCCCCATCTGGTCGTACGCGCACCCCGCGGCGATCGAGCTCGCCGACCGGCTGGCCGAGCACGCCCCCGGTGACCTCAACAAGGTCTTCTACTCCACCGGCGGCGGCGAGGCGGTGGAGACCGCCTTCAAGCTCGCGAAGTACTACTGGAAGCTCCAGGGCAAGCCGATGAAGCACAAGGTGATCTCCCGTGCGGTCGCCTACCACGGCACCCCGCAGGGCGCCCTGGCGATCACCGGCATCCCGGCGATGAAGGAGATGTTCGAGCCCCTGACCCCCGGCGGCTTCCGGGTGCCGAACACGAACTCGTACCGCGCCGGGGAGATGGGCTTCCCCGGGGGCACCGAGGAGCAGTTCGGCTTCTGGGCGGCGGAGCGGATCCGCGAGATGATCGAGTTCGAGGGCCCCGACACCGTCGCCGCGGTGTTCCTCGAGCCGGTGCAGAACTCCGGCGGCTGCTTCACCCCGCCGCCCGGGTACTTCCAGCGGGTGCGCGAGATCTGCGACGAGTACGACGTGCTGCTCGTCTCGGACGAGGTCATCTGCGCCTTCGGCCGGATCGGCACGATGTTCGCCTGCGACACCTACGGCTTCGTACCGGACATGATCACCTGCGCCAAGGCGATGACCTCCGGGTACTCCCCGATCGGCGCGACGATCATCAGCGACCGGCTGTTCGAGCCGTTCTCCAAGGGGGACACGACCTTCTACCACGGCTACACGTTCGGCGGGCACCCGGTGTCGGCCGCCGTCGCGATGGAGAACCTCGACATCTTCGAGGAAGAGGGGCTGCTCACCAACGTGCAGCAGAACGCCCCGCTCTTCCGCGCCGAGCTCGACACCCTGCTCGACCTGCCGATCGTCGGGGACGTCCGCGGTGACGGCTACTTCTACGGCATCGAGCTCGTCAAGGACAAGGCCACCAAGACGACCTTCGACGACGACGAGTCCGAGCGGCTGCTGCGCGGGTTCCTGTCGAAGGCACTGTTCGACGCGGGGCTGTACTGCCGGGCCGACGACCGCGGTGACCCCGTCGTGCAGCTCGCACCACCGCTGACGATCGGGCAGCCGGAGTTCCGCGAGATGACGTCGATCCTGCGCAGTGTCCTGTCCGAGGCCTGGACGAAGATCTGACCGTGAGCGGCTACCGGGGCGTCTCGTTCTGGCTCGACCAGCTCGCGTCCACCGGACGCGACGACCTGACGCCCCGGCCGCCGCTCGACGGCGACACGACGGCCGACGTCGCGATCGTGGGCGGTGGACTGACGGGTCTCTGGACCGCGTGGTACCTGCACCAGGCCGACCCGGGCCTCCAGATCGTCGTCCTGGAACGCGAGATCGCCGGCTTCGGCGCGTCCGGTCGCAACGGCGGCTGGTGCTCGGCGCTGTTCCCGCGGTCCGCCGCGGCGATCGCCGAGGAGCACGGGCGCGACGCCGCGCTCGCGTTGCGGGCCGCCATGCGCGACACCGTCGACGAGGTGGGCCGCGCAGCGTCCGAAGCCGAGGTCGACTGCGACTACGTGAAGGGCGGGACCGTCCTGTACGCACGCTCCGCCGTGCAGGAACGCGCCGCCCACGACGAGGTCGCGTCCTCCGCGGCATGGGGCGACGACATGACGTGGCGACCCGCGCGAGCGGGCGACGCCGCCGGATCGGCGGGGGTCGCGTGGACCCCGGACTGCGCGCGCGTGCAGCCCGCCGCGTTGGTGCGTGGCCTCGCGGCCGCCCTGGAGGCCCGTGGCGTCCGGATCGCGGAGCACACGCCCGTCTCGTCCTGGGATCGCGGGCGTGTGGTCACGTCGCGCGGCACCGTCACGGCAGGTGCCGTGGTGATCGCAGTCGAGGGCTACGGCGCCCAGCTGGAGCAGACGAAGCGGCGGATCCTGCCGCTGTACTCGCTCATGATCGCGACGGCCCCGCTGCCGGCGTCCGCGTGGGAACGCATCGGTCTCGAGCACGGGCAGACGTTCTCCGACTACCGGCACCTGCTCGTGTACGGGCAGCGCACGGCCGACGACCGGCTGGCGTTCGGCGGCCGCGGAGCCCGCTACCACTGGGGGTCCTCGATCACGCCCGGGTACGATCGGGTGCCGCGGGTCTTCGAGCACCTGCGGAAGGCCCTGGTCGACCTGTTCCCGGTCGTCTCGGACGCCCCGGTCACCCACACGTGGGGCGGCCCGCTCGGGGTGCCGCGCGACTGGTGCGCCTCGGTGACCTGGGACGGACACGTCGGCAGCGCTGGCGGGTACGTCGGGGACGGCCTGTCGACGACGAACCTGGCCGGACGGACCCTCGCCGACCTCGTGCGCGGGGAGTCGACGGCACTGACCGCACTGCCGTGGGTGAACCACCGATCGCCCGACTGGGAGCCCGAGCCGCTGCGGTTCTTCGGCGCGAACGCGGGACTCGTCGCGACCGACTTGGCCGACCGCGAGGAAGCACTGACCGGGCGGCCGAGTCTGGCCGCTCGGCTCATGGCACCACTGACCGGAGGGCACTGATGGCTGCCGGTCTCGACGCCGACGTCGTGGTCGTCGGGGCGGGGGTCGCCGGGCTCGCCGCCGCCCGGGCGCTCGCACTCGGCGGGCAGCGGGTCGTCGTGCTCGAGGCCCGCGACCGGATCGGCGGGCGCACCTGGACCGATGCGTCACTCGGGGTGCCGGTCGACCTCGGCGCCTCGTGGATCCACGGGGTCGACGGCAACCCGCTCTGGGCCCTGGCACCCCGGTTCGGCATCGAGACCGTCGAGTTCACGGTCGGCAGCTTCCAGTTCGACGGCCGGCCGATCGCGTGGCACGACCCGTCCGGCGCCGCTCTCTCCGCCGAGGACACGTCGGCGTTCGTGGCGGACCTGCACACCGTCGACGCGGCCCTCGACGCCGTCGTCGCGCAAGCGCCCCCGCCCTCGACCTACGCGGCCGCCGTCGACACCGTGCTCCGCTCGCTGCGGTGGGAGGGCGACCGAGCGGCGCGCGTCCGCGAGTACACGGCCCACCGGTCCGAGGACCTCTGCGGCGCACCCGTCACCGTCCTCGACGCGCACGGCCTCGACGAGGAGCACGTCCCAGGCGACGAGGTGGTGTTCCCCGGCGGCTACGCCCAGTACGCCCGCGCGCTGGCCGAGGGGCTCGACGTCCGGCTGTCGTCGGTCGTGCGGTCGGTGACCCAGGCCGGCGACTCGGTGACGGTGGGGCTCGCCGACGGCACCACCGTCGTCGCGCCGCAGGTCGTCGTCACGGTGCCGCTCGGGGTGCTGCAGGCCGGCGACGTGGTCTTCGAACCGCCCCTGTCCGCGCCGGTGACCGGAGCGCTCGACCGGCTCGGGATGGGCACCTACGACAAGGTGTTCCTGCGGTTCCCCACACGGTTCTGGGGCGACTCGTGGGTGATCCGGCAGCAGGGGTCCGCCGGCGTCGACTGGCACTCCTGGTACGACATGTCCCGGGTGACCGGTGCGCCGGTGCTCGCCGCCCTGGTCGGTGGTGCCGGAGCCCGTCGGCTCGAGACCCTGCCGGACGCCATGGTCGTCGACGAGGGGGTCGCGGCGCTGCGGAAGATGTTCGGCCCGTCCGTCCCCCAGCCCGAGGCGTTCCGGATCACCCGGTGGGCCGAGGACCCGTTCTCGCGGGGCTCGTACTCGTACCTCCACGTCGGGGCGTCACCCGACGACCACGACCTGCTCGGCACCCCGTCCGGCCGGGTGCAGCTCGCCGGCGAGGCCACCTGGAGCGACGACCCGGCGACGGTGCACGGTGCGCTGCTGTCCGGGCTGCGGGCAGCCGGGCGGTTGCTCGGCGCCCAGGTCGAACCGCTCTCGCTCGCCGACCCGCTGTCCAGGCCCTGAGCGCCACACCCCCGCTGGTGTCGGCCCGTGCGACACTCGCTCCGTGACCCCGACGAGGACCCGACCGCGACACGAACACCGGGCACCGGTCGCCGTCGCGGTCCTGGTGAACCTGGCGCTGAGCCTGTTCCTGCCCGACGAGGTGCTGTTCTTCCCGTCGTGGGTGGTGCCCGTCCTGGGCGTCCTGCTGCTCGCCCCGCTCATCGTCTTCAACCCGCGGCGTCTGACGCGCGAGACCACCTGGTCCCGGTGGCTGTCGTTCGCACTGGCGGCTCTGCTCACCGTCGCCAGCCAGCTCACCGTCATCCGGACCATCACCGAGCTGCTCGGCGGCCACGCGGACGGTGCGGCGGTGCTGCTCACCGCGCTGCAGGTCTGGGTGAGCACGATCATCGTGTTCGGGCTCGTCTACTGGGAGCTCGACCGCGGGGGCCCGGTGGCACGGCGGCGCCCCGAACTGTGGTCGACGGCCGAGGCGGACTTCCAGTTCCCCCAGGAGACCGACCCGAAGACCGCGGACTGGCGGCCGGTCTACCTCGACTACCTCTCCGTGGCGATGACGAACATGATGGCGTTCAGCCCGACGGACACGATGCCGATGACCGTCCGGGCGAAGATGATCATGGCCTACCAGGCGCTCAGCGGGTTCATCCTGCTGGCGCTGGTCATCTCGCGCGCGGTCAACATCATCAGCTGACGCCTTGCTCCCGTTGATCGCATGATCAACAATGGCGACATGGACGTCGTCACCGCACCCTCGCTCCCGTCGCCGCTGCAGGCCGACACCGGCGCACACCGCCGATCGCTCCGCGTCGCCCTCGTGCAGATGCGGTGGCTCCCCGACCCGGACGAGCACCGGGCCCAGCTCGCCGACGGCATCGCGACCGCCGCAGCGCACGGAGCCACCGCGGTGTTCCTGCCCGAACTCACGCTGCGCCGCTACCCGGGTGACACCCTGGCGAGCGGGACCCCGAAGGACCTCGCCGAGTCGCTGCAGGACGGCCCGACCGTCGCCTTCGCCCGTGCCCAGGCGATCGAGCACGGGGTGTTCGTGCACGCCTCGCTGTACGAGCGGCCGGGCGACGACGACCAGCCCGACGACCCCCGCGGCTACAACACCGCCGTCCTCGTCGCCCCCGACGGCACCCTGGTCGGCCGGACCCGGAAGACCCACATCCCGATCAGCGCCGGCTACCACGAGGACACGTACTTCCGCCCGGGGACCGACGACGATGCCTTCCCGGTGTACGAGCCGGCCGGACTCGGCGCGCGCCTCGGGCTGCCGACCTGCTGGGACGAGTGGTTCCCCGAGGTGGCCCGGTCCTACGGCCTCGCCGGGTCCGAGGTGCTCGTCTACCCGACGGCGATCGGCTCCGAACCGACCTTCCCCGACTTCGACACCGCGCCGATCTGGCAGCGGGTGATCGTGGCGAACGGCATCACCGCCGGGCAGTTCATGGTCGTGCCGAACCGGTGGGGTGACGAGGGCGACATCACGTTCTACGGCTCGTCCTTCATCTCGGACCCGTTCGGCCGCGTGCTCGTCGAGGCGCCCCGTGACGCGAGCGTGGTGCTCGTCGCCGACCTCGACCTCGACGCCCGGACGGAGTGGCTCCGGCTGTTCCCCTTCTACCTGACCCGGCGACCCGACCTGTACGCCGGGCTCGTCGACCCCGTCGACGAGGAACGCCACGCGTACGGCGCACGCGACGCGATCGACGCGGCCCTGGCCGTGGAACCGGCCACCGCCGGGCGCGAGGCGCGCGCATGACCTGGGTGATGCCTCCCGAGACGGCTCCGCAGGAACGCACCTGGATGGCGTTCCCGCGCCCCGGCCTGACGCTCGGCGACCACGCGGCGAGCGCCGAGGCCGCGCGCCTGGCCTGGGCGACCACGGCGAACACGATCAGCGAGCACCAGCCGGTGACCGTCGTCGTGGACCCGGTCGCACGGGGGGATGCCGGTCGCCTGCTGTCGTCCGGCGTGGACGTGCTCGAGGCACCCCTCGACGACTTCTGGATGCGCGACATCGGCCCGACGTTCGTCGTCGACGACGTGACCGGTGCGCTCGGCGCGGTCGACTGGGTCTTCAACGGCTGGGGCGCGAACCCGTGGTCGACCTGGACGCGTGACGCCGCGGTCGCCGCCACGGTCGCCGATGCTGCGAGAGCCACGCGGATCCCGTCGTTGCTCGTCAACGAGGGCGGGGCGATCCACGTCGACGGCGCCGGCACCGTCCTGGTGACGGAGACGGTGCAGCTCGACCCGCGACGGAACCCGTACGCCGACCGGGAGCGCGTCGAGCTGGAGCTGGCGCGCACGATCGGCGCCACACGGGTGGTCTGGCTGCCCCGCGGTCTGACGCGCGACTACGACGGCTTCGGCACCCGGGGCCACGTCGACATGGTGGCGACCTTCGCGGATCCGGGCACGGTCCTGCTGCACGCCCAGCCGGATGCCGGCCACCCGGACCACCTGGTGATGCCCCAGATCCGGCGAGCGCTCGAGCAGGCGACCGACGCGACGATCATCGAGTTGCCCGCCCCCTCGACGCTGTCGGACGTCGGTGGACCGGTGGACTGGAACTACGTGAACCACGTCGTGGTGAACGACGCCGTGATCGCCTGCGCCTTCGGCGACCCGGTCGCTGACGACCACGCCAGGGGCATCCTCGCCGAGGTGTACCCGGGCCGACGGGTCCGCTCGATCGACGCGCGACAGGTGTTCGCGAGGGGTGGTGGGCTGCACTGCATCACACAGCAGCAACCGGTGGCCTGAACCACTGCCGCGGTGTACAGCGGGTGCCGATCACCTGTACACCGCGGCCGGTCCGCCCACTGCCGACCCGTCGGTATGGTGCTCCGAACTGATCCGGGCGACGCTGCCCGGCCCCAAGAGCAGGGAAGTCACATGGCATCACCGATCGCGGTCACCGCGCCGGCAGCACCGGTGCGCGGCGGGTCGCTGAAGCGGAGCCTCGGGCTCTGGGCGATCGTCGGACTCGGCCTCGGCTACATGACCCCGACGGTCGTGTTCGACACCTTCGGCATCGTCTCCGGGCAGACCGACGGCGCGGTGCCGAGCGCGTACCTGATCGCCCTCGTCATCATGGCGCTCACCGCGATCAGCTACGGGAAGATGGTGCGCGTCTACCCCGCGGCCGGTTCCGCGTACACGTACGTCCGGGAGTCGATGCACCCGAACCTCGGCTTCATGGTCGGCTGGGCGTCACTGCTCGACTACCTGCTGCTGCCGATGGTGAACGCCCTGATCATCCGGCTCTACCTGGAGCAGGTGTTCCCGGGGCTGCCCCCGTGGGTGACCGTCGTCGTGTACACGGTGTTCGTGACGACGGTGATCTGCCTGTCGATGCGCGGCACGTCGAACCTGAACATGGTGCTGCTCATCGGTGCGGTCCTGGCGATGATCGCGTTCGTGGTCTTCACCGTCATCGAGCTCACCCACGGTGCCGGTGCGGGCACGATCGTCAGCGCCGAACCCTTCGTGCACGACGGCGTGACGATGTCTGCCCTGCTCACCGGGGCGACGGTGGTGTGCTTCTCGTTCATCGGCTTCGACGCCGTGACGATGTACACGGAAGAGGCGAAGTCGATCAGCATCATGCCGAAGGCGATCATGCTGACCGTCCTGCTCGGCGGCGCGATCTTCCTGGTCTCCGCCTACTTCGCCCAGCTGCGCTTCCCCACCAACGCACCGTTCGGTGAGTTCACCGACGACCCGCTCCCCCAGATCGGCCTGCTCGTCGGCGGTCCGGTGTTCCAGGCGGTCCTGGTGTCGGCCGGGTTCGTCGCCGCACTCGCCTCGGGTCTCGCGTCGCACGCCAGCGTCGCCCGCATGCTCATGGTGATGGGGCGGAACAACGTGCTGCCGAAGCGGGTCTTCGGCTACGTGCACCCCCGCACGCACACCCCGGTGTTCAACGTGGTCTTCGTCGGCGCGGTCACCCTGCTGGCGATGAGCTTCTCGCTCGACACGATCGCGGCCTACATCAACTTCGGCGCCCTGATCGCGTTCACCTTCGTCAACGCCACCGTGATCGTGCACTTCGCGATCCGGAACGGGCGTCGACACACGGCGGGCGACCGCTGGCGCTACATCGTGCTGCCCGGGGTCGCGATGCTCCTGACCGGGGTGCTCTGGTCACAGCTCCATGCCGACGCCCTGATCGCAGGAGGAGTGTGGGCGGCGATCGGGTTCGTCTACCTGCTCGTCATCACGAAGGGCTTCCGGGTCGCACCGAAGGGCTTCGACGAGAACCAGCCCGTCACCGGTGTGAACAAGCAGCTGACCGACCAGGCCTGACCGGCCACCACGAGAGGACGCCATGTACGCCGTCACCGACCCCACCACGGGCACGACCCTCGAGACCTACCCGACCATCACGGACGCCGAGCTGCACGATGCCGTCGCAGTCGCCGACCACACGCACACCGAGTGGTCACGGACGACGACGGTCTCCGACCGTGCAGCCCTGCTCCACCGGGTCGCGGACCTGTACCGGGAGCGGCACGCCGAGCTCGCCGCCACGATCGTGCGCGAGATGGCGAAGCCGATCGACCAGGCCGAGGGCGAGGTCGACTTCTGCGCCGACATCTACGACTACTACGCGGATCATGCGTCGGAGTTCCTGGCGGACCAGCCGATCACCCTGGCGGACGGGTCCGAGGGGTCCGCGTTCATCCGCAAGGCCTCCATCGGCGTCGTGCTCGGCATCATGCCGTGGAACTTCCCCGCCTACCAGATCGCCCGGTTCGCCGGACCGAACCTGGTCATCGGCAACACCGTCCTGCTGAAGCACGCACCGCAGTGCCCGGAGTCCGCCCTGGCCATCGAGCGGATCTTCCACGACGCCGGCTTCCCGGCCGGGGCCTACACGAACGTGTTCGCGACGAACGACCAGGTCGCCGACGTCATCGCCGACCCGCGCGTGCAGGGTGTCTCGCTCACCGGTTCGGCGCGCGCCGGTGCCGCGGTCGCCGAGATCGCCGGCCGGAACCTGACGAAGGTGGTGCTCGAACTGGGCGGCTCCGACCCCTTCATCGTGCTGTCCACCGACGACCTGGACGCCGTCGTCGAGTCCGCCGTCACCACCCGGCTCGAGGGCAACGGCCAGGTCTGCAACGCCCCGAAGCGGTTCCTGGTGGTCGACGGCCTGTACGACGAGTTCCTGGCGAAGTTCACCGCTGCGATGTCTGCGGTCGCACCGACGGATCCGAGCGTGCCCGGTGCCGAACTCGGTCCGTTGTCGTCCCCGGCCGCAGCCGATCGGCTGCAGGAACAGCTCGCGTCCGCCGTCGAGCAGGGTGCGACCGTCGTCACGGGCGGCGACCGCCAGGGCAACGCCTTCCTGCCGACGATCCTGACCGACGTCACGCCGGACAACGACGCCTACCGCGAGGAGTTCTTCGGCCCCGTCGCCACCGTGTACCGCGTCGCCGACGAGGACGAGGCGATCGCCCTGGCCAACGACACCCCGTACGGCCTCGGTTCGTACCTGTTCACCACCGACGCCGACCAGGCACTCCGGGTCGCCGACCGGATCGAGGCCGGCATGGTCTACGTGAACATCGTCGGCGCGGACAGCCCGGAGCTGCCGTTCGGTGGCGTCAAGGGCAGCGGCTTCGGCCGCGAGCTCGGCCCCCTGGGGGCCGACGAGTTCGTGAACAAGAAGCTGATCCGCATCGGCTGACCGGCGCGGAGACGCCGGCGTCTCCGCCAGACGCCGCCGAACATGGCGGCGTCTCGCCGACGGGACGGCGTCCGATCAAGACGCCGGTGTGTTGCAGCCGGACCCACGACGGACGGGAGGCGCGGTGCCAGCTGGCACCGCGCCTCCCGTCCGCTCGTCGGTCGCCGCTCCCACGTCGCCACCGGAAGACGCCGTCGTCACGCTTCGACGCCGCGGAACGCGCGAGACGCCGCCGGATCCGGCGGCGTCTCGCTGACGTGGAGGCGTCGAGCGAACACGCCGGCGTCTCACGCCGCCGCACCACCGCGCCGCCGTGCGGTCGCCGCTACTGCTGCGGGTCGGCGGGCTCGCCGCCGGAGTCCGTGTCGCTGTCCTGCTGCGGGTCCTCCGTCGCGTCGCCCGTGGGCGACCCGTCCGGCAGGTCCTCGGTGTACTGCTCCTGGTCCTTGGTGGGGTCGCTGGACCCGTTCGCTGCGTCACTCATGGCCCGGACGGTACGCGCGAGCGCCTGGGTACGTCAGTACCTGGACAGGTCACCCAGCCGTGACCCACCGAGGTGGTTACCGCGTCGCAGCGGCCTGTGGAACGACCGCCAGGATCTCCTCGGCGACCTCGCGACCGATGCGCACGGCACCGTCGACGTGCTGGTAGCCCTGCCCGGCCAGGTCGCTCGAGGCGAAGCGGATCGGACCGACCGCGGCACGCTGGTCGGCGCCGTAGCGGACGAGCCCGCCCAGGTCGAAGCTCGCCGCGTAGGCGCCGCGCGTCCACTCCTCGGTGCCCCAGTCGCTCTCGTAGTAGACGACCGGCGACAGGGCCTCGTCACCGTAGTAGTGCGCCAGCGAGGCGAGCACCCGGGCTCGCCGTTCCTCGGTCGGCAGCGCGAACAGGTCGTCGGCGTGCTGGTCGGAGACGAACCCGACCAGGGTCCCCTGCTCGGAACCGTGCGAGGTGTTGTCGTACGCCTCGTGCACGACCTCGTACGGGCTGAACGCGGTGCCGGACAGGCCCGCCGCACGCCAGAAGGGACGGTCGTAGACGGCGTGCACCTTGATCACGAAGCCCATCGACAGGTGCTGGTGCAGCTGGTGCTGGCGTCGGGGCAGCGGCGGCTCGTACGAGATCCGCGAGTACAGGGGCGGCGGGACCGCGACGAGTGCCTGTCGGGCGTGCACCTCGATCCCGCCGTCGGCGAGCGCGACGACCCCGTCGTCGCCCCAGCGCAGCGTCCGGACCGGCGCGTTCAGGTGCACGTCGTCGCCGAGGCGCTCGGCGAGCCGTTCGGACACCTGCTGCATGCCGCCGACGACCCGCTTGTCGAGGATGAAGTCGGCGTCGACCAGGTTGGTGAAGCTGCCCGCGGACGCCGCCATCAGCAGGGCCTGCAGCGCCGAGAACGCGTGCGCGGGCTTCGTGAGCATGGCGCCGGCGATGAACAGCTCGACGTTGTCGGTCGCGACCCGGTCCGGGCTGAGGTCGTGCAGCCAGGCGCGGAACGAGACCTCGTCGAGGGCGGCTGCGTCCGGGGTCTCCCAGGGGCGCGCCGGGTCGACCTTCGCGACGTACTCGTCGACGACGGCGACGAGCCGTTCGATCTCGTTCGCCGTGGCCTCGGGCAGGGGGAAGATGTCGCCGGTGTACTCGGTCCGGGTGCCGTCGGCGTCGACGTAGACGCTGGAGCCCTCGCGGTACCGGTCGTACGTCTGCAGGCCGAGCTCGTCGAGGGTCTCGAGCAGTGCGGTCTGGTCGGGCGAGACCCACTGCCCGCCGATCTCCAGGGTCACCCCGTCGATGTCGTTCGTCCAGGTGCGGCCCCCCACGCGGTCGCGGGCCTCGAGCACGGCGACCCGCAGGCCGGCAGCCCGCAGGCGGTTCGCGGCGGTGAGACCGGCGACACCGGCTCCGATGACGACGACGTCCTTCTCGATCATCGAGCTGCTCCTTGTGCGGTCGTGGTGCTGTCGGTGTGCCGGAACGGGTCCGGGGTGAGCGTGTACATGGTCTCGAGGTACTCGGCGATGCCCTCGCCGCCGCCCTCGCGACCGAGGCCGGACTGCTTCACGCCGCCGAACGGTGCCGAGGCGTTCGACACGACCCCGGTGTTCAGCCCCAGCATGCCCGTCTCGAGCCGCTCCATCAGGCGCTGCCCGCGTGCCGGGTCCTCGGTGAACGCGTAGCCGACCAGACCGTACTCGGTGTCGTTCGCGGCGGCCACGGCCTCGTCCTCGGAGCGGAACGTGCGGATCGCGAGCACGGGCCCGAAGATCTCGTCGTCGAGGATCGCGCTGCCCGGCTGCACGTCGGTCAGGACGGTCGGCGCGTAGAAGGTGCCGGGCCCGTCGACCGGGTGCCCGCCGGTCCGGACCGTCGCCCCGCGGTCGACCGCGTCGGTGACCAGGCGGTGCGCCTTGTCCACGGCGCGGGCGTCGATGAGCGGCCCGATGGCGACGCCGTCCTCGGTCCCCCGACCGACCCGCATCGCGGCGACCCGTTCGGTGACCCGGCGCGTGAACTCGTCGGCGACGTCCTCGTGCACCAGGAACCGGTTCGCGGCGGTGCATGCCTGGCCGGTGTTCCGGAACTTCGCGGCGAGCGCGCCCTCCACCGCCAGGTCGAGGTCGGCGTCGGCGAACACCAGGAACGGGGCGTTGCCCCCGAGCTCCATGCTCGTCCGGAGCACGTTCTGCGCCGCCTGGCCGAGCAGCGTCCGTCCGACCGGCGTCGAACCGGTGAAAGACAGCTTCCGCAGGCGGCGGTCGGCGATCACGGGCGCGGAGACGTCGGCGGCGTGCGTGGTCGGGACGACGTTGACGACGCCGGCGGGCACGCCGGCCTCGACGAGCAGGTCGGCGAACAGCAGGGTGGTCAGCGGCGTCAGTTCGGCCGGCTTCACGACGACGGTGCAGCCGGCGGCGAGCGCCGGAGCGATCTTGCGGGTCGCCATCGCCAACGGGAAGTTCCACGGCGTGATCAGGAACGCGGGTCCGACGGGCTTGTGCGCGACGGTGGCGCGGCCGGTCCCCTCGGGGTTGGTGCCGTACGAACCTCCGATCCGGACCGCTTCCTCCGAGAACCAGCGGAGGAACTCGCCGCCGTACGCGACCTCGCCGCGGGCCTCGGCCAGGGGCTTGCCCATCTCCAGCGTCATCAGGAGCGCGAACTCCTCGCGTCGCTCCTGCAGCAGGTCGAACGCGCGGCGCAGCACCTCGGCGCGCTGCCGCGGGGGCGTGGTCGCCCAGCCGTGCCGTGCGGCGACGGCGGCGTCGAGCGCCTTCCGGCCGTCCTCGGGTGAGGCGTCGGCGATGTGCAGGAGTGTTTCGCCGGTCGCAGGGTCGACGACGGCGAAGGTCGCGTCGTCGGCCGCCGGCTGCCAGACACCGTCGACCAGGAGGCCCGTGGGGACGCGGTCGAGCACCGCCTGTTCGGCGGCTGGTCCGGTGGCGTCGGGGACGCTGGGCCAGGCTGTCGTGGGGATGGTCGCGCTCACGACGCGGCCAGCCCGTCGAGGACGACGGTCAGGCCGTCGCGGAGCAGGTCGTCGTCGATCGACAGCGGCGGCAGGAAGCGCACGACGTTGCCGTACGTGCCGGCCGTGAGGGCGATGACGCCGTGCTCGAACGCGTACCGCACCACCCGTCCCGTGAGCCCGGGGTCGGGATCGCCGGTGGCGGGGTCGACGAGCTCCATCGCGACCATGGCACCGCGGCCGCGGACGTCGCCGATGCGGGGGTCGTCGGCCTGGGCGCTGCGCAGGGCGTCGAGCAGGACCGTGCCGATGGCTCCGGCGCGCTCGACGAGTCCGTCGTGCTCGAAGGCGTCGATGGCCGCGAGGGCTGCGGCGCAGGCGATCGGGTTGCCGCCGTACGTCCCGCCGAGGCCACCGACGTGGGCGGAGTCCATGATCGCCGCACGCCCGGTCACGCCGGACAGCGGGAGTCCGCCGGCCATGCCCTTGGCGGTCGTGACGACGTCGGGCACGATCCCCTCGTGCTCGCTGGCGAACATCGCCCCGGTGCGGGCGAACCCGGTCTGCACCTCGTCGGCGATGAACACGACGCCGTTGGCGGTGGTCCACTCGGACAGCGCGGTCAGGAACCCCGGTGCCGGGACGACGAAGCCGCCCTCGCCCTGGATCGGTTCGATCAGGACCGCGGCGGTGTTCTCGGCGCCGACCTGCTTCTCGATCTGGCTGATCGCACGCTTCGCCGCTTCGGGCCCCGACAGCCCGTCGTGGAACGGGTACGACATCGGGACGCGGTAGACCTCGGGTGCGAACGGCCCGAAGCCGTCCTTGTAGGGCTGGTTCTTCGCGGTCAGCGCCATCGTCAGGTTCGTGCGGCCGTGGTAGGCGTGGTCGAAGACGACGACGGCCTGCCGACCGGTGTGCTTCCGGGCGATCTTGACGGCGTTCTCGACGGCCTCGGCCCCGGAGTTGAACAGCGCCGTCCGCTTCTCGTGGTCGCCGGGGGTCAGACGGTTGAGCGCCTCGGCGACGGCGACGTACCCGTCGTAGGCGGCGATGGTGAAGCACGTGTGCGTGAAGGCCGCGACCTGCTCGGTGACGGCGGCGACCACGCCGGGGTGGGCGTTGCCCACCGACGTCACGGCGATCCCGGACCCGAGGTCGACGAACGAGTTGCCGTCGGCGTCGACCACCACGCCGCCACCGGCCGCGACGACCGCGATGGGCACGGCGACGCCGACCCCGGCCGCGACGGCGCCGGCCTTCCGGGCGAGCAGCTCCTGCGATCGCGGACCCGGGACGGCGGTGACGAGCCGTCGTTCCTGGGGCAGCGACGGGCCGCCGGTGGTCGCTCGGGTCGCGGACGCTGCGGTGGAGGACATGCCGCGATGGTAGGAGCCACCACCGCACACTCGTACTGTCCACGGCGTACATCGACCCCCAGGCGGATCGACCCGGTGGATAGGGTGACGGCATGCCCGCAACGCTGCGCTCCCTGCTGCACCGGCGTGAACTCCACCTGCGCCCACTCACGGACGCGGACGAGCACTCCCTCGATGCCCCGCTGTCCTGGCTGCACAGCTCGGACCTCGAGGACCCGACGCCGTTCCTCGCCGAGGGACAGGGGCTGCTCACGACCGGCACGCAGTTCGGTGCCGAGGTCGACGTGCGCGACGACGTCGCCGAGGCCTACGTCCGCCGGCTCGTGGACCGCGGTGTCGTGGCACTCGGGTTCGGCACCGAGGTCGTCCGCGCCGGCACCCCCGACGCCCTGGTCACCGCCTGCAGTCGGCACGGACTGCCGCTGTTCGAGGTCCCCTACGAGACCTCCTTCATCGCGGTCGCGCAGGCCAACGCCGAAGCGGTCGCGCGGGACGCCAACGCGCGCGGCGCCTGGGCCCTCGCCGCGCAGCGCGCCATCTCCCTCGCCGCGATGCGACCGGACGGACTCGGCGCGACCATCGCCGAGCTCTCCCGCCAGCTCGACGGGTGGGTCGGCCTGTTCGACGTCTCCGGTCGGCTCGACCGCGGCCACCCCGCCGACGGGCTGCCCGCTGCCGACCTCGACCTCCTGCGCACCGAGGCGCTGCGGCTGCTGCGCTCCGGGCAGCGGGCCAGCCTGCCGGTCGCCACGGACCGCGGCGTCGGGTACACCCTGCAGACGCTCGGCAGCGGCGGGCACCTGAGCGGCGTGCTGGCGATCGCGAACGGCGGAGCACTCGACCGGGCCGGACGCGAGGTCGTCACGGCCGTCATCGCTCTGGCCGGCCTCGCCCTGCAGCAGAACCGCGAGCTCGCCCGTGCCCGCGGACTCCTGCGGACCGGACTCCTCACGATGCTGTCCGTCGGCGAACCCGAGGTGGTGCAGGCGACGTCACGTGAGGTGTGGGGGCCGCTGCCCGCCGAACCCGTCCGGATCGCCGCTGTCGACGTCCCCGACCACGACCTCGACACCGTGGTGGACCTGCTCGAACTGTGGGTGCAGGACCGGCCGGGCCACCTGTTCTTCGCGGTCGACGACGCCCTGTTCCTCTGCGTGAACGCAGACGACACCGGGATCGTCGCCGAACTCGTCGACCGCTTCGACCTGCGCGCCGGCCTGTCCGACGGCGCGGCGTACCGGTCGTTCGGGCGCGCCCGCACCGAGGCCGTGCAGGCACTCGACCGACGTCGTGAAGGACGCCCGGGCACCACCGAGTTCGGCGACCTCGCACGAGAGGGGGTGCTCGCCCACCTCGCCCACGTCGACGTGGACGCCGGTGCCGTCGCCCGCGCCTTCCTCGCGCCACTGCTCGACCACGACCGCACCGCCGGCACCGAGCTCACGGGCACCGTCCGGACCTGGCTGCAGGAGAACTGCGAGTACGACCGCACCGCACGGGTCCTCGGCATCCACCGGCACACCGCCCGCGCCCGGGTGGAGCACGCCGGTCGGCTCCTCGACCGTGACCTCTCCGTCTTCTCGACCCGGGCCGACCTCTGGGCAGCCTTCGTGGTCGAGGGCGCCTGATGCGCGGATACGGTGGGACGATGCCGTCGACACCGGCCCGCCGGCGCCTGAGCCCGGCCGAACGCGGATCCCAGATCACGGCAGCCGCCGTCGAACTGGCGCGAGCCGAGGGCCTCGCGGCGGTGACGCTCCGCGGGGTCGCCGCCGTGATCGGGGTCGCGCCCTCGCTCGTCGCCCACTACCGCCCGAGCATGGAGGACCTGGTCGGCGAGACGTTCCGCACCGTCGCGGACGCCGAGGTCGCCGAGGTCCGCGCGATCGTCGCCGCTTCGCCCGACCCCGTCTCCGGCCTCAGCACCCTGCTCGGCTGCATCGCCGACCCCGCCCGCGACGACGTCGCCACCCTGTGGGCCGACGCGTGGAGCATCGGCCGCACGAACGCGGCACTGGCGACCGCGGCACGGGACGTCATGGACGACTGGCAGCTCCTCGCGACCACCGTCGTCGTCGACGGCGTGCGCGCGGGGGTGCTGCACACCGACGACCCGGACGGCGTCGGACGCCTGCTCTTCGCGCTCGTCGACGCCACCAACGGGTACGCCCTGGTCGACTACCTCGACCGCCCGACCCGCGAGGGCCTGGTCCGCGCGACGGTCGCGCGAGCGGTGGGCCTGGACGGGTCAGCCCTGTCGGGGTGACACCCGGCGCAGCGCCACCCACTGCAGCAGCATGATCGTCTTGCCGTCGGCGATCCGACCGTCCGCCACCATCGCGAGCGCCTCGTCGAGCGGCACCTCGAGCACCTCGATGTCCTCGCCCTCGTCCTCGATGCCGCCCCCGGCCTCGACCCGGTCGGTCGGCGTGTACGCGCCGAGGTAGAAGTGGACCCGCTCGGTGACCGAACCGGGGCTCATGAACACGTCGCCCAGGTGCTCGAGCGCGCCGAGCCGGATGCCGAGCTCCTCGGCGGCTTCACGCCGGACCGCGGTCTCGGGGTCGTCCTCGTCGAGCAGTCCCGCCGCGGCCTCGATCAGCATGCCGTCCGGGTGTCCGTTCACGTACGCGGGCCACCGGAACTGCCGCGTGAGCAGGACGGTGCCGCGCTCGGCGTCGTACGGCAGGACCTTCGCACCGTTCCCGCGGTCGTAGGTCTCGCGCTGCTGCCGGTCCCACCGACCGTCACGGCGCCGGACGTCGAGGGTCGTGCGGCGGAGCACGTGCCACCCGTTCGACACCACCTCGACGTCCCGCACGACGACGTCCGGGTTGCGGTCGAGGGCACGGCCCACGGCGTCGAGGCCCGTCCGACCACGGTCGTCGGGGACGTCCACTCCGGGACGCTGGACGGTGGTGCGTTCGTCGGTCACCCGGTCACCGTAGCGGGGCACCTCGGCAGGACTCCGTCCGCTCGGTACGCTCGACGTGCCGCACCAGGGAGCGGCAGAGGACGGTGCAGCATGACCAGGACGTTCATCCTCCGACGACCGGACCGACCGCAGGTGGTCACCGTGTCCTTCGTGCTGTGGTTGGTGTGGGTGGCAGCCTGCGTCGCCGCCACGGTGCTCCAGTTCTTCGCGACGGACGCGGCGGTCGGCCAGGCGCCGGTCCTCGCCGGGATCGTCGCCCTGGTGCTCTGGGCCCTGGTGACGTGGGCGGTGTTCCGGATGGCCGCGGGCTCCCGCGTCGCGCGCATCGTGCTCGTCGTCGTCGCGGCCTTCCGTGCGCTCCTGAGCGTCACCGGCGGCGAACTCGCGGTCCTGACGATCGCGCTGTCGGTCGTCGCCGCGGTCCTGCTGTTCCTGCCCAGCGCGCGCCCGTTCTTCGCCCCGCAGCAGGCCCGGAGAGCCGACCACGGGTTCGGCGGAACCGGCGTGTCGGGGCCGAGCCGTGCCTCCAGGCCGGATGCCGACCACACGACGGACGCCGACCGGGGCTGAGGCCGGACGCGTCGACGGCCGTCCCCGGCCCGGCCCGAGAAACAGGAAAGGCCCCGGATTCCTCCGGGGCCTTTCCTGTTTCGCCTGGTGCGCGAGGGGGGACTTGAACCCCCACGCCGTTTCCAGCACACGGACCTGAACCGTGCGCGTCTACCAATTCCGCCACTCGCGCCAGCCCCGAAACACTACCACGCACAGACGGGTGTCAACGCCAACCACTACCATGCAGTGGTTGACGACCGACGACACGGGAGACGCATGGGCCTGCTGGACAACTTCGAGCGAGGGTTGGAACGCGCCGTCAACGGCGCGTTCGCGAAGACCTTCCGCTCCGGGGTGCAGCCCGTCGAGATCTCGAGCGCCCTGCGGCGCGAGCTCGACACGAAGGCCGCGGTGGTCTCCCGCGAGCGCATCCTCGTGCCGAACGAGTTCACCGTGCGCCTGGCACCGCCGGACTTCACGCGCATGAACGACGTCGGTCGCCCGCTCATCGACGAACTGACCCAGATGGTGCACCAACACGCCGTCGCGCAGAACTACTCGTTCTCCGGCCCGGTCACCATCCGGCTCCAGCAGGACGGCACGCTCTCGACGGGCATCCTGCAGGTCGACTCCACCACCGTGCAGCGCGACGTCGCCTGGATCCCGGTGCTCGACATCGGCTCGCAGCGACACCGACTGCACCGCGGACGCACGGTGATCGGGCGCGGCAGCGACGCGGACATCACCATCGCGGACACCGGGACGAGCCGGAAGCACGTCGAGGTGCTGTGGGACGGCAAGCACGCCCAGGCCACCGATCTCGGCTCCACGAACGGCTCGAAACTGAACGGTCAGCACTTCCAGCAGGCGATCGTTGAGCCGGACTCCACCATCGAGATCGGTCGTACCCGTATGGTGTTCCGGGTGATCCCGGAGAACGACGGAGGTGCTCGATGACCACAGGCCTGACCCTGCTCGTCCTGCGCTTCGCGTTCCTCGCGGTGCTCTGGCTGTTCGTCTTCGTGATCGTGTTCGCCCTGCGCAGCGATCTCTTCGGCCAGCGCGTCCGCACGATCCCGACCGATCCCAAGTCGGCGCCGTCCGGGCCCAGCACCCCCACCGTCCCCGCTGCAGCGGCCCCCGGGCCCGCCTCGAGCGGTGCCTTCACCGACGTGATCGGTCAACCGAGCAGTGGGCAACGGCCCGCCTCGCCGGCCGCGGCCCGACTCGTCATCACCGAGGGTGCGCGCGAGGGCATGGAGATGCCGCTGGGTGGCGGCCCCATCACGATCGGGCGTTCGAGCGAGTCGAACGTCGTGATCCGTGACGACTACACCTCGACCAACCACGCCCGCCTCGACCTCCGCGCCGACGGCTGGCTCCTCACCGACCTCGAGTCCACGAACGGCACCTTCGTCAACGGTCAGAAGGTGAGCGCTCCCGTCCTCGTGGCAGAGGGCACGCCCATCACGATCGGGACGACGACGTTCGAGCTGCGGCGGTAACCCGGCATGACCGCTCGCACGTTGAGCGCCGCTGTGTCCCACGTGGGGCGCATCCGCGCGAACAACCAGGACTCCGGCTACGCCGGGGCGCACCTGTTCGCGGTGGCGGACGGCATGGGCGGCCACGCCGGCGGTGACGTCGCCTCGGCGATCGCGATCCGACGCATCCGCGAGGTCGACCGCGAGTTCCCGTCGGCGCACGACGCCGAGTTCGCGCTGCAGTCGGCGCTCATCGCGGCGAACCAGCTGATCACCGAGACCGTGTTCGAGCACCAGGAGCTCACCGGCATGGGCACCACGGTGTCCGCGATGATCCGCGTCGGCGAGCAGATCGCGATCGCGCACATCGGCGACTCCCGCATCTACCGTCACCGCGACGGCGAGCTGCAGCAGATCACGTCCGACCACACCTTCGTCCAGCGGCTGGTCGACAGCGGCCGGATCACGCCGGAGGAAGCCGCGGTCCACCCGCGTCGCTCCGTGCTGATGCGCGTGCTCGGCGACGTCGACGCCGCACCCGAGGTCGACACGGCGATCATGGACATCCAGCCGGGCGACCGCTGGCTGCTCTGCTCCGACGGCCTGTCCTCGTACCTGGCCGAAGAGCGCATCCGTCACGCCCTGGCGTCGAACATGGACGCCAACCAGGTCACGCAGCGCCTGGTGAAGGAGACGCTCGACCACGGCGCCCCCGACAACGTCACCGTCGTGGTGATGGACGTCACGGACACCGAACCCGAGGACGACGACGACGCGGCCACCACGGTCGGTTCCGCCGCGGCACCGCTCACCTTCGAGGCGTCGACCGGCCGCAAGCCGATCCGTCTCCCCACGATCCTGCTGCACCCGCTCAAGGTCACCACCGCGCCCGAGGACTCGCACTTCGAGCCGGAGTCCGACCAGTTCTTCGCCGAGCTCATCGCCGAGGACCGCCGACGCCGCATCCGTCGTCGGGTGTCCTGGACCGTCGCGCTCGTGGTCGCGGTCGCCGTGCTCGTCGGCGCGGTGTTCGTCGGCTGGCGGATCACGCAGGACCACTACTACGTCGGCACCGACCGGGGCACCGTCGCGATCTACAAGGGCGTGCAGCAGTCGATCGGGCCGTTGGCGCTGTCGGACGTGTACGAGGACAGCGACATCACGGTCTCGTCGCTGCCGGACTACACCCGCGAGAACGTCCGCTCGACGATCAACGCGCAGTCACTCTCCGACGCCCGTGACATCGTCGAGCGCCTGCGCAAGGCCGCCGCGACCGGTGAGGACCAGGCCGGCACCGGTGGGGACGGCGACGCCAGCTCGTCCCCGTCGCCCTCGCCGACCCGTTCGCCGTCGCCGAGCCCCACGCGGAGCCCGCGATGAGCAACGCCACGGCCGCCCAGTCCTTCACCCAGGCGATCACGATCAAGCTCCGGGAGCCCGCTCGCGCGCGGAACCTCGAGCTCTTCCTGCTCGTCATCGCGTGCGGCATCTGCGCGGGTGCGATGGTGCTCGTGCAGCTCGGCACCAAGGGCCGGCTGTTCGACCAGTCGGTGCTCTGGGTCGGCGGTGGCATCCTCGGCCTCGCGCTGGTCATGCACGTGGTGCTGCGCGTCGTGGCGAAGAACGCCGACCCGTTCATCCTGCCGATCGCGCTCGTCCTGAACGGCATCGGCATCGCCGAGATCTACCGCATCGACGTCCACAACGGCCTGTCCGGCTGGGACGCCATCGGCGTGAAGCAGATCGTCTGGACGATGCTCGCGATGGTCCTGGCGATCATCACGCTCGTCGCCGTCCGCAACCACCGGTTCCTCCAGCGGTACCGGTACATCTTCATGGCGCTCACGATCGTCCTGCTGCTCCTGCCGATGCTGCCGGGCATCGGCACGAACATCGGTGGCGCGCGGGTCTGGATCAAGATCGGCCCGTTCTCGTTCCAGCCCGGTGAGCTCGCGAAGATCACCATGGCGCTGTTCTTCGCCGGGTACCTCGTCACCGCCCGCGACTCGCTGTCGATCGTCGGCAAGAAGTTCCTCGGCATGACGTTCCCGCGTGCCCGTGACCTCGGCCCGATCCTGGTCATGTGGGGCGCTGCGATGGCCGTCCTCGTGTTCCAGCGCGACCTCGGCACCGCCCTGCTCTACTTCGGCCTGTTCCTGGTGATGATCTACGTCGCCACGGCACGCATCAGCTGGGTCGCGATCGGTCTCACGCTGTTCATCGGTGGAGCCCTCGTCGCACAGAGCGTCCTGGAGTACGTCCGCGGTCGCTTCGAACAGTGGCTCGACCCGTTCAACCAAGAGGTCTTCAGCCGCGACACCCAGGCGAGCTACCAGCTCGTGCAGGGCCTGTTCGGCTTCGCGAACGGCGGGATCACCGGCACGGGGCTGGGGCAAGGCCGGCCGTACATCACGCCGGTCGCCAACGCCGACTACATCGTCGCGTCGCTCGGTGAAGAGCTCGGCCTGATCGGCGTCTTCGCGATCCTCGCCCTCTTCATCGTGTTCGCCTCGCGTGGCATCCGCGTCGGGTTCATGGCGCAGGACGACTTCGGCAAGCTGCTCGGTGTCGGCTTCGGCTTCATCATCGCCCTGCAGGTGTTCGTCGTCGTCGGTGGCATCACCCGGATCATCCCGGTGACCGGTCTGACCACGCCGTTCATGGCCGCCGGTGGTTCCTCGCTCATCGCCAACTGGATCATCGCCGCGATGCTGCTGCGACTCACCGATTCCATCCCAGCCGAACAACGCGTCCAGCAGGGCGCGATCCCCGCCGCGAGCGGGCGGTCTGCGCGCGCGACCAGGAAGGAGCGTCGTCGATGAACCGACAGCTCCGCGGTGTCTCGACCGTCATCGTGCTCATGTTCGTCGCACTCTTCGTGTCGACGACGTCGATCCAGTTCTTCGCGGCCGACTCGTTGCGCGCCGACTCCCGGAACTCCCGAACCATCTTGGACAGTTACTCCACCAAGCGTGGCGCGATCCTCGTCGACGGCAGCCCGATCGCCGAGTCGACCCCGGTGGACGACCAGTACCAGTACCAGCGCAAGTACACGAACGGTGACCTGTACTCCGCGGTCACCGGGTACTTCACGATCGGGCAGGGCAACACCGGCATCGAGAGCGCGGAGAACACCGTGCTCTCGGGCAACTCGGACGCCTCGTTCTTCCAGAACCTCAACTCGATCCTCACAGGCCAGGACGTCCAGGGCGACAACGTCAACCTGACCATCGACCCGGACGTGCAGCAGGCCGCGTACGACGCGCTCGGCACCAACAGCGGCGCCGTCGTCGCGATCCAGCCGAAGACCGGCAAGATCCTCGCGATGGTGTCGAAGCCGAGCTACGACCCGAACTCGCTCACCTCGCACGACACGGCCGAGGTCAAGCGGCAGTACGACGCGCTGCTCGGGGCCGACACCGCTCCGCTGCAGAACCGTGCCATCGGCGGCGACCTGTACACCCCCGGATCGGTGTTCAAGCTCGTGGTGGCCTCGGCGGCACTCGAGGGCGGCAAGTACAACCTCGACTCCACGTTCCCGAACCCGTCGCGACTGCAGCTGCCGGGCACGAGCTCGTACATCAACAACGCCGAGGGCGGCACCTGCGGCGGCGGCGACAAGGTCAAGCTCCGCACGGCGATCCAGTACTCGTGCAACATCCCCTTCGCCGAACTCGGCCAGAAGCTCGGGTACGACGCGATCAAGAGCATGGCCGACAAGTACGGCTTCGGCGACGCGATCGAGATACCGATGGCGGCGACCGCCAGCCAGTACCCCGACGTGGACTCGACGGCCCAGCTCATGCTGAGCGCCTTCGGCCAGGCGAGCGTCCGGGTCTCCCCGCTGCAGATGGCGATGGTGTCGGCCGGCATCGCGAACGGCGGCAAGGTCATGCAGCCCTCACTCGTCGACTCGATCACCACGAGCGACCTGAAGACGGTCGAGTCCTTCTCCCCGAAGCAGTACAGTGATCCGCTGTCGTCCTCCGAGTCCGCTGACCTCACCGAGGCCATGCAGAGCGTCGTGAGCGCGGGGACCGGTACCAATGCCAAGATCGACGGTGTCGACGTCGCCGGCAAGACCGGCACGGCCGAAGGTGGCACCGGCGATCCCTACACGCTCTGGTTCACGGGGTTCGCCCCCGCCAAGGACCCGGAGGTGGCCGTCGCGGTCGTCGTCGGCAACGGCGGCGGGCTCGGGCAGTCCGGAGTCGGCAACACGGTCGCGGCCCCGGTCGCGAAGAAAGTCATGGAGGCGGTGCTGAACAAATGAGACCCACCAGCGGACTCACCTTCGGTGGGCGGTACCAGCTCTCCTCCCGGGTCGCCATCGGCGGCATGGGCGAGGTGTGGCAGGCGACCGACCTCGTCATCGGCCGAACCGTCGCACTCAAGATCCTCAAGGACGAGTACCTCGGTGACCCCGGCTTCCTCGAGCGCTTCCGCGCCGAGGCCCGGCACGCCGCCCTCGTCAACCACGAGGGCATCGCCAACGTCTTCGACTACGGCGAGGAGGACGGCAGCGCCTACCTCGTGATGGAGCTCGTCCCCGGCGAGGCCCTGTCGACCATGATCGAGCGCGAGCACACGCTCCCGGTCGACAAGGTGCTCGACATCGTCGCGCAGACCGCGAACGCCCTGCAGGCCGCACACGCGGTCGGCCTGGTGCACCGCGACATCAAGCCCGGCAACCTGCTCATCACGCCCGACGGCCGCGTCAAGATCACCGACTTCGGCATCGCGCGCATCGCCGACCAGGTCCCGCTCACCGCGACCGGTCAGGTGATGGGCACGGTGCAGTACCTGTCGCCCGAGCAGGCGAGCGGCCACCCCGCATCGCCGTCGACCGACATCTACTCGCTCGGCATCGTCGCGTACGAGGCCCTGGCGGGTCGTCGTCCGTTCACCGGTGAGTCGCAGGTCGCGATCGCGATGGCGCACATCAACGAGCAGCCGCCGCCGCTGCCCGGGGACATCCCCGAGCCGGTCTCGGCCCTGGTCATCTCGTGCATCGCGAAGAAGCCGGCCGACCGTCCCGCGACGGCCGCGAACCTCGCCCGCGCCGCACAGGCGCTGCGTCGTGGTGACGTCGCCGCGGCCACCGTGGCCGTCCCCGCGATCGCGCAGAACGGCACCGTCGCGTTCAACCCGCCGCAGGGCCAGGGGAACGACGCCGCGACCGCACTCCTCGGCACCCAGGCCGGAGCGATGGCCGGCGGACCAGGCACCCCCCGCTCCCCCGTCTCCGACGAGCCCGAGGAACCGAAGAAGAAGCGCGCCTGGATCTGGTGGGTCGTCGGCATCGTCGTCGTGCTCGCCATCGCCGCCGGCGCCGCGTACGCCCTGAACGCGAACAACGCCCCGGAACCCGAGCCCACGAAGTCCTCGAGCACGCCGAAGGCGACCCGTACGCCCACGCAGACCCCGTCCCCCGAACCGACCGAGACCCGCGTCACGGTGTCGGCGGCGGACTACCAGGGGCAGAACGCCGAGCAGGTCGCGAACCAGCTCCGCGCCCGGGGCCTGCAGGCCGAGGTCGTCGCCGGGTCGAACGCGACGTCGTCCGACCAGGTCGGCACCGTCGAGTCGCTCAGTCCCGAGGGCAGTCTGGCCCCCGGGACCCTCGTCACCGTCAAGGCGTTCGGCGACGTGCTGACCGCAGCGGCGCCCGAGCGTGCCACCGGCGGGACCGTCAGCGAGTCCGGTCGTGTGACCTTCAGCTGGCCCGCGTACACGAGCTGCCCCGCCGGGTACTCGGACGTCAGCTACACGTACACGATCGACAACGGCACCGTCCCCTCGAACGGCAGCAGCTCCGGCTCCACCTCCGGTACCGCGGTGACCGTCGCCGGCGCCCAGTACGGCAAGGTGACCCTGTCGTACAAGGTGACCTGCAAGTCGCCGCAGTCCGATTCCTCGGTGGTCTCCGAGTCCTCGCCGGGCGCCCAGGTCGAGTGGACCGAGCC
The DNA here is from genome assembly GCF_003224215.1 of Curtobacterium sp. MCLR17_043. Classification (NCBI taxonomy): domain Bacteria; kingdom Bacillati; phylum Actinomycetota; class Actinomycetes; order Micrococcales; family Microbacteriaceae; genus Curtobacterium; species Curtobacterium sp. MCLR17_043. Next base: position 258,139 of record NZ_QKLH01000003.1, read on the forward strand.
CACGGACCAGGAGACGACGAACCCGGACGACGGGATCAACCCCACCGAGACCCCGCAAGACGACCTGTGAACGACCCCCGGAAGGGGACTGTCGACACCGTTCGGTAACGGTTCGGTCGACCCATCCCCGACCAGCGTCTCACCAGGTGGTGCTGCCGTACACTAGCCCGGACGAACAGACGGAGGAGTACGTGCCAGAAGGTGTGACCGCGGGGATCACGCTCCTCGCCAATCGCTACGAGATCGGTGACGTCATCGGTCGGGGCGGCATGGCGACCGTGCACCTCGGCAACGACACCCGCCTCGGCCGCAAGGTCGCGGTGAAGCTCCTCAAGCCGAGCCTCGCCAACGACCCGGCCTTCCGCACGCGGTTCCGGCAGGAAGCCCAGGCCGCTGCACGCATGGCCCACCCCACCGTCGTCCGCGTGTACGACGCCGGCGAAGAGACGGTTTCCGAGCCGTCGGGCGCCGAGGTGCAGGTCCCCTTCATCGTCATGGAGTACGTCGAGGGCCGTCCGCTCTCCGACATCATCGCCGAGGGCGCCGTCGCCCCGGACGAAGCCGTGCGCATCACCGAGGGCATCCTCACCGCGCTCGAGTACTCGCACCGTGCGGGCGTGGTCCACCGCGACATCAAGCCCGCCAACGTCATGGTCACCCACACCGGCCAGGTCAAGGTCATGGACTTCGGCATCGCCCGGGCCATCACCGACACCTCGGCGACGGTCGCGCAGACCACGTCGATCCTCGGAACCGCCTCGTACTTCTCACCGGAGCAGGCCCGCGGCGAGACCGTCGACGCCCGCACCGACCTCTACTCCACCGGCGTCGTGCTCTTCGAGCTCCTCACCGGTCGCGCACCGTTCCTCGGGGACACCCCGGTGGCGGTCGCCTACCAGCACGTCAGCGAGCAGCCGGTCGCACCGTCGACGATCTCGCCCGACGTGTCACCGGCCCTCGACGCAGTGACCCTCCACGCCCTGGTCAAGGACCGCACGCGCCGGTTCCAGAACGCGGCCGAGTTCCGCTCGGACCTGCAGCAGGCCGCAGCCGGCCGGGTGCCCGCGTCCACGAAGAAGCAGCAGCAGAACGCGGCGAACGACGCCTCGACCGTGCTCTTCGGCGTCGACCCCCGCACGACGACCAACGCCGCATCGGCGTTCCGTGAACTCGACGACGACACCGCCGAGCACCGACCCCAGCGCACCCAGAACCGACCTCCGGTCGCGTGGATCTGGGTCGGCATCCTGCTCACCGTCGCGGTCATCGTCGCCGTGGTGTTCTTCGTCGCGAACCTGCAGCCGGGCAAGCCGCCCGTGTCGTCCTCGGTCAGCGTGCCCAACGTGGCGGGGTCGACCTACAGCGCCGCGGCCAGCGCCCTCGACAAGAAGGACCTCAAGCCCGTCAAGGTCGAGGAGAACTCCGACAGCGTCGACAAGGGCACGGTCATCCGGACGGACCCGGGCTCCGGGGTGAACGTCGGGCGCAACCAGAACGTCAACGTCGTGGTCTCCCTCGGCCCGGAACGCGTCCCCGTGCCCGAGCTCAACGGGCAATCGCAAGCGGCTGCGCAACAGTCCCTCGACGATGCCGGATTCCGCCTCGGCGCGATCTCGAGTGACTACTCGGCCGACGTCCCCGAGGGCACGGTGCTGAGCTCGGACCCCGAGTCGGGTTCCCTGCACACCAAGGGCATCGTGATCAACCTCACGATCTCCAACGGCAAGGTGCAGCTGCCCGACGTGACGCAGCAGCAGTACTCGGCCGCGAAGGCCACCGTCGAGCAGCTCGGGCTCACCGTGAACCCGGCGCCGTCTTACTCGTGCACCGGCGGGCTCGTGACCCAGCAGGACACCCCTGCCGGAGACGTCACCCAGGGCAGTGCCGTCACGCTCACCTACTGCGCACGAGCTGCGGCGCCGCCGAAGGCACCCTCGTCCAGCAACAACAACGACAGCGGCGACAGCGGGAAGAACGATCGCGGCGACGACCAGGGTGACGACGGCCGCTGAGCCGACCGTCTCGTGACGCGACCGTCCTGACGGACGGGTGACGGGCCTCCAGTCCGTCCTCCGTGCCCACAGGCACGTTTGCTCGTCGCCTCCGCTCCTGACGGCCTGGAGGCACGGTGCCCGCCCGCAACCGACGGCACGTCACGCAGACGGTGCGGTCCAGTGCCGGAAGACGCCGTCGTGTCGGCACGACGCCCCGGAACGGACGAGACGCCGCCGGATCCGGCGGCGTCTCGGTGACACGACGGCGTCTGCCGCCATGGGACGCTCGTCAGGCGCGGTGCGTCGCGATGAGCGGCCCGAGGTCGGCGGCGCGCTCGGCTGCGCCGGACAGCCCGGTGGTCTCGAGCCAGTTGCCGACCATGCGGTACCCGCCCTCGGTCAGGACCGACTCCGGGTGGAACTGCACGCCGAACACGGGGTGCGCCCGGTGCTGGACGCCCATGATGACCCCGCCCTCGGTGCGCGCAGTCACGGTGAGTTCGTCGGGGACGGTACCGTCGACGATCGCGAGCGAGTGGTAGCGCGTGGCCGTGAAGGGGTGCGGGACACCGGCGAAGAGCGCGCTGTCGTCGTGGTCGACCTCGGAGGTCTTGCCGTGCATGAGCTCCTCGGCGTGCGTGACCGTGGCGCCGAGTGCCTCCGCGATGGCCTGGTGTCCCAGGCAGACGCCGAGCAGCGGGGTCTCGGCGGCGATGGCCGCGTGCACCGTAGGGATCGAGACGCCGGCAGCCGCCGGTGTTCCCGGGCCGGGCGACAGCAGCACGCCGTCGTACTCGGCGATGCGGTCGGCAATCTCGGACTCGGGGAAGGCATCGTTGCGCACGACATCGGTATCGGCGCCGAGCTGCTGCACGTACCCGTTGAGCGTGTAGACGAAGCTGTCGTAGTTGTCGACGACGAGGATCCTGGTCATGGCGGTTCACCGTACTCGTGGGGGATGTGTGCGGCGGTCCGCGGGCCGATCCACACACGTGGTCACGGTAGGATACCGGCCATGGCCAAGGACAAGGACCGCACCAAGCCCGCCCGGACGACCCGAGCTGACTCGGTCGACACCGCGGGGGACGCCCCGAACCCGGTGTGGTTCAAGCCGGTCATGTTCGGCTTCATGCTCATCGGTCTGGTGTGGGTGATCGTCTTCTACATCTCGAACGCCACGCTGCCGGTTCCGAGCCTCGGCTCGTGGAACATCGTCGTCGGCTTCGGCATCATGTTCGTCGGCTTCCTCATGACCACTCGCTGGCGCTGACCCTCAGCCCGCTGTTCTCCCGACGCCCGTCGCACCGCAAGGTGCGGCGGGCGTCGTGGTTCTCCACAAGCTCAAGCGCTCCTGGAACGCACATCCTCGAGGATCTCGCCGTTCTCCACATCTTTCCCCACTCTCCACACCGTCATCCACACCCCGACCCCGGAGTTATCCACAACCGATTCCACAGTGGGGATAATCACACTGGTGTAACTCACCGACTTCTCCACACCTGTGGATAACTCGCAGCAGCGCTGTGGACAGCTGTGGATGAGCAGGACGCGAGCAGCCCTGGGAACGACGAACGCCCCGCCGCAGTGCGACGGGGCGTTCGGGAAACGTTGTGGCGGTGTCAGCCGATCGTGACCGCGTAGCCCACAGCGGTGAGCGCGATGCCGAGCACCGCCGCACCGATGATCAGCGCGATCTGCAGCGGACGCTTCCGGACGTTGCGCGTCTGTGCGAAGACGAAGCCCATCAGGAAGCCACCGATAATCCCGCCCACGTGCGCCTGCCACGAGATGTTGACTCCGGGCAGGAACCCGATGACCAGGTTCAGTCCCATGAGCACGAGGAGTTGCACGGCGTTGTTCCCCAGACTGCGCTGCAGCACGAAGAACGCGGCGAACAGCCCGAAGATCGCACCCGAAGCACCCAGCACGGTCGTCCCGGGCGCCAGGAATGTGACGAGCATGGAGCCGAAGATCCCCGTGATGAAGTACAGCGCCACAAACCGCCAGGTGCCGAGCATGTTCTCGAGCATCCGACCGAAGATCCAGAGCGCCCACATGTTGAACAGGATGTGGAAGAGGCCCGAGTGCACGAACAACGAAGTCACCACACGCCAGGGCTGCGTCGGCAGCAGGAACGAGTTGTAGGCGAGCAAGCTCGTGAAGAACCGCCCGCTGACCTGGTCGAGCAACCAGATCGCCACCGTGATCGCCACGATGACGGTGGTGCCCTTCTGGTCGAGCATGGCGAAGCGCCGCCGAGCGACCGTGAACCCACTGGGGGCTCCGGACGCTCGACGGTTCGCTGCGAACTGTGCGCGCTGTTCACGCACGCACTCCGGGCAGTGCACCCCGACCGCCGCCGGCGTCTGGCACTCCGGGCAGATCGTCCGCCCACAGCGCTGGCAGAGCACGAAGCTCTGCCGGTCCGGATGCCGGTAGCAGGTGTTGTTCGGGTTGTACGCCTGGTCGGTCACGTGCTGGTCAGACGCCTTCGACGTCGATGCTCTGGATGACGACGTCCTCGACGGGCTTGTCACGACCGTCGGTCGGGACGCCCTCGATCGCGTCGACGACCGCACGGGACTCGTCGTCGGCGACCTCACCGAAGATGGTGTGCTTGCCCTGCAGCCACGGCGTCGCCACCGTGGTGATGAAGAACTGCGAGCCGTTGGTGCCGCGGCCGCCCTGGATGCCGGCGTTCGCCATGGCGAAGATGTAGGGGTTCTGGAACGTGAGCTCCGGGGAGATCTCGTCGTCGAAGCGGTACCCGGGGCCACCGATGCCCTGGCCGAGCGGGTCGCCGCCCTGGATCATGAAGTCCTTGATGATGCGGTGGAAGATCACGCCGTCGTAGAGCTTGTCGGTCGAGACCTTGCCCGTGCCGGGGTGGGTCCACTCCTGCTGGCCCGTGGCGAGGTCGACGAAGTTCTTGACGGTCTTCGGTGCGTGGTTGCCGAACAGGTTGACGCGGATGTCGCCCTTGTTGGTGTGGATCGTTGCGACAGCGGTGTGCAGAGACATGTTCCGATTCTCGCATGTACTCCTGACCGCGGACGGATTGCACAGCTGCGGTTCCGTGACCTGTCAGGCAGTGTGGTGGCAGGATGGGGTCACGCCGATCCGATGGAGGTACCAGATGACGACGATCGAGATCCCGCGAAAGCGTCGGAAGCAGATCAAGAAGCTCAAGGGCCAGACCGCCTCGCTCCTCGGCGAGCAGCGCAAGGTCCTCGAGCACGCGAACGCGATCCTGGCTGAGGCCCGGTCGAACGCCGCGGACGCAGCTCGCAAGGACATCGCACCCCGCGTGCAGAACGCGATCGACAACGGGATCCGTCCCGCGTTCGCCACCGGCGTGCACGCTGCCACCTCGGCAGCGCAGAGCGCTTCGCACAAGTTCCAGTCCGAGGTGGTCCCCGGACTCGTCTCGACCGCTGGCTCGGTGCTGAGCGTGACCGACCTCGCGAAGGACCCCCGGGTCAAGAAGATCGTGAAGAACGCGCACAAGAAGAGCAAGAGCGCGAAGAAGGCTGCCGCGAAGTACGTCCCGTCGCAGCAGAAGAAGGGTCTCGGCTTCGGCGGAGTCGCACTCATCATCGTCGGCGTCGTCGCCGTCGCCGGTGCTGCGTACGCCGCGTACCAGACGCTCCGCGCCGACGACGACCTGTGGGTCGCCGACGACGCTGACACGGCGGAGAAGCCCGCCGCCTGACCTCCCGGTTCGTACGAAGGGCCCCGGCTGCTGCCGGGGCCCTTCGTCGTTCCCCGGGCACGCACTGAACCGGCGCACCGCGTGCCGTGAACGCACCCACCCACCGACCTGGAGGCCCGTACCGGCCTGGCCCCGCGCCTCCCGTCCGCCACGCGCTCACGCAACACGCCCCGGTGACGCCGCCGAGAGGTCGCAACCTGTCGTGCGGAGGACGCGCAGACGACAGTTCCGGCGACCTCGGCGAACCACACGCGGCATGTCGTGACCACTCGAGAAGATGCCGGCCGCACGGCGAGTGGAGGTCCCAGCCATCGCGGAGCGGCGCGTCGCCGAAGGCACGCAGACCAGCACGACGACCGAGCCGCCCGCGACGATCGCGCCGCAGGGGCGGCGGCGCGCATGGGCACAGAACGAAGCCCCTGGGAAGACGACGGAGTCGGCAACCAGGGGCTGATGCGAGTGGAGCCTGGGAGAATCGAACTCCCGACATCCTGCTTGCAAAGCAGGCGCTCTACCAACTGAGCTAAGGCCCCGAGTGCCACCGAGGTGATCGGCGACAGGATGGGATTGTCGTGCTGTTCCGGAGAACTGGTGGGGCTACAAGGACTTGAACCTTGGACCTCTTCGTTATCAGCGAAGCGCTCTAACCGCCTGAGCTATAGCCCCTCAGACCGGATGAAAGCCTACCGTACGATCCCGCCGGAACGAAATCGAGCAGTGGGCCCATCCGGCCCGGGTGTGTCAGTTGTTCGTGAAGCCCACGAGCAGACCGCCCGTGATCCGAACACTGAGGTTGTAGAGCACGCTCACGATGGCGCCGAGCACGGTGCCGACGACCACGTTGAGGATGCCCACGACGATGGAGAACCCGAGGACCTGGCCCAGCGAGAACTGGTCCATGATCGAGTAACTGTTCTGCCCGGTGACGTCCTTCAACAGGGCGTCGACCTGGGTGAACACACCCGTCTGGTTGAGGATGACCCACACCAGTGCCGTGGCGACCACGATCACGATGCTGCCGGCCAGGGCGATGAGGAAGCTCAGCTTCACCATCGACCAGAAGTCGACGTAGACCAGTCGCAACCGCACCTGGCGGGTGCCGACGGGTCGCTTCGCCTTCTTCTGGAGCTTCTCGGCGACACTACTCATTGCTTGACTGGTCCTCTCCGGCCTCGTCTGCGACGGGCTCGGTGTCGATGGGATCAGTGGAATCCGGGGCCGCTTCGGCTGGGCTGACCGTCTCCACCGGGCCCGCGGGCTCGATCTCGGCGTCGTCCTGGTCGTCCAGGTTCCGCTCGGTGTTCCGGGCCACCGCGATGATCCGGTCGTTCTCCGCGAACCTCGCGAAGACGACGCCCATCGTGTCACGGCCCTTGGCAGGGACCTCGGCCACGGCAGACCTTACCACCTTGCCCGATTGCAGCACGACGAGCACCTCGTCGTCCTCGCCGACGATGAGAGCGCCCACAAGATCGCCTCGGTCGAGCGCCAACTTGGCCACCTTGATGCCCAGACCACCACGGCCCTGCACCCGGTACTGGTCGACCGCGGTGCGCTTGGCGTAGCCACCCTCGGTCATCACCCAGACGAAGCCGTCGTCGGAGACGACCCGGGCCGCGAGCAGCGAGTCGCCGTCGCGGAAGGACATGCCCTTCACACCCGAGGTCGAGCGACCCATCGGACGCAGGGTGTCGTTCGTCGCCGTGAACCGGAGCGACATGCCCTGGCGGGACACCAGGAGCAGGTCGTCGTGCTCGTCGACGAGCAGCGCCTGCCGGAGCTTGTCGCCGTCGCGCAGGTTGATCGCGATGATGCCGCCGGTGCGGTTCGTGTCGTACTCCGTGAGCGCGGTCTTCTTCACCAGACCGTGCTCGGTCGCGAGGACCAGGTACTGCGCCACCTCGTAGTCGCGGATGTCGAGCACCTGCTGGATCTGCTCGTCGGGCTGCATCGCGAGCAGGTTCGCGACGTGCTGGCCCTTCGCGTCGCGGCCGGCCTCCTGCAGCTCGTACGCCTTCGCGCGGTAGACCCGGCCCTGGTCGGTGAGGAACAGGAGCCAGTGGTGCGTCGTCGTGACGAAGAAGTGCTCGACGATGTCGTCGGCGCGGAGCTGGGCCCCGCGGACACCTCGGCCGCCACGGTGCTGCGAGCGGTACTGGTCGCTGCGCGTGCGCTTGACGTAGCCACCGCGGGTGATGGTGACGACCATCTCCTCTTCAGGGATCAGGTCTTCCATCGACATGTCGCCGTCGTAGCCGAACATGATCTCGGTACGGCGGTCGTCGCCGAAGCGGTCGACGATCTCGCTCAACTCGTCGCGGATAATCGAGCGCTGGCGGCTCTCCGACCCGAGGATGTCCTGGAAGTCGGCGATCTTGCGCTCGAGCTCCTCGGCCTCGTCGTGGATCTTCTGACGTTCGAGGGCGGCGAGACGACGGAGCTGCAGCTCGAGGATCGCGCGCGCCTGGATCTCGTCGACGGACAGCAGGTCCATCAGGCCGGTGCGGGCCTCTTCGACGTCGGGCGAGCGACGGATGAGCGCGATGACCTCGTCGAGGGCGTCGAGTGCAGCCAGGTAGCCACGCAGGATGTGGGCGCGCTTCTCGGCCTCGCGCAGACGGAACTGCGTGCGGCGGACGATGACGTCGACCTGGTGGGCGACCCACGCCGAGATGAAGCCGTCGAGCGGCAGGGTGCGGGGCACCCCGTCGACGATCGCGAGCATGTTCGCGCCGAAGTTCTCCTGCAGCTGGGTGTGCTTGTACAGGTTGTTCAGCACGACCTTGGCGACGGCGTCACGCTTCAGCACGATGACCAGGCGCTGCCCGGTACGGCCGGAGGTCTCGTCACGGATGTCGGCGACACCGGCGAGCTTGCCGTCCTTGACCAGCTCGGCGATCTTGATCGCCAGGTTGTCGGGGTTGACCTGGTACGGCAGCTCGGTGACGACGAGGCAGGTGCGACCCTGGATCTCCTCCACCGAGACGACAGCACGCATCGTGATCGAACCACGGCCGGTGCGGTAGGCGTCCTGGATGCCCTTGGTGCCGAGCACCTGTGCACCCGTCGGGAAGTCCGGGCCCTTGATGCGCTGCATGAGCGCGGCGAGCAGCTCTTCACGGGTGGCGTCGGGGTTGTCGAGCGCCCACTTGGCGCCCTCGGCGACCTCGCGCAGGTTGTGCGGTGGGATGTTCGTGGCCATGCCGACCGCGATGCCGACCGAGCCGTTGACGAGCAGGTTCGGGAACCGGGCCGGCAGGATCGCCGGCTCCTGGGTGCGGCCGTCGTAGTTGTCCTGGAAGTCGACGGTGTCCTCGTCGATGTCGCGGACCATCTCGAGCGCGAGCGGCGCCATCTTCGTCTCGGTGTACCGCGGAGCGGCGGCGCCGTCGTTGCCCGGCGAACCGAAGTTGCCCTGGCCGAGCGCGAGCGGGTACCGGAGCGACCACGGCTGCACCAGGCGGACGAGGGCGTCGTAGATCGCCGAGTCACCGTGCGGGTGGAACTGGCCCATGACGTCACCGACGACGCGGGAGCACTTCGAGAACGCACGGTCCGGGCGGTAGCCGCCGTCGAACATCGCGTAGATCACACGGCGGTGCACCGGCTTGAGGCCGTCGCGGACCTCCGGCAGGGCACGACCGACGATGACCGACATCGCGTAGTCGAGGTACGAGCGCTGCATCTCGAGCTGCAGGTCGACCTGCGAGATGCGGTCACCGGAGACGACGATGTCCCCGCTGTCGCCGTGGACGATCTCGGGCTGCTCGTCGGCGCCGTTCTCGTTGTCGTCAGCCATGTGGCTTCGTTCCCTTTCTGGACAGCCTGGAGGCTGTGGTTCCGTTGGTCGCACCGGGCGCGACCACAGGTGGTCAGGACTGGTCGACGCGGCTCACGCCGCGCCTCCTGGCCGTTAGATGTCGAGGAAGCGGACGTCCTTGGCGTTCTGCTGGATGAACTGGCGACGTGCGTCGACGTCTTCACCCATCAGCGTCGAGAAGGTGCTGTCCACCGCAGCCGCGTCCTCCAGCGTGACCTGCAGCAGCGTGCGGGTGTCCGGGTTCATGGTGGTGTCCCAGAGCTCCTTGTAGTCCATCTCGCCGAGGCCCTTGTAGCGCTGGATCCCGTTGTCCTTCGGGATGCGCTTGCCGGCTGCGAGGCCGGCCTGCATCAGGGCGTCGCGCTCCCGGTCGCTGAACACGTACTCGTGCGCCGAGTTCGACCACTTCAGGCGGTAGAGCGGCGGCTGCGCGAGGTACACGTAGCCGTGCTCGATGAGCGGACGCATGTAGCGGAACAGCAGCGTGAGCAGCAGCGTGGTGATGTGCTGGCCGTCGACGTCGGCATCGGCCATCAGCACGATCTTGTGGTACCGGGCCTTGTCCGGGTCGAAGTCCTCACCGATGCCGGCACCGAACGCCGTGATCATCGACTGGATCTCCTGGTTGGCGAGGGCGCGGTCGAGCCGGGCCTTCTCGACGTTCAGGATCTTGCCGCGCAGGGGCAGGATCGCCTGGGTCATCGGGTTGCGGCCCTGCACGGCGGAACCGCCGGCGGAGTCACCCTCGACCATGAAGATCTCCGACACGGTCGGGTCCTTCGACTGGCAGTCCTTGAGCTTGCCGGGCATGCCGCCCGACTCGAGCAGCCCCTTGCGGCGGGTGGTCTCGCGCGCCTTGCGGGCGGCGAGCCGCGCCTGCGACGCCTGGATCGCCTTGCGGACGACGTCGCGTGCCTGCGTCGGGTTGCTCTCGAACCAGTGGGTCAGCTCGGTGCCGACGACGCGCTGCACGAACGACTTCGCCTCGGTGTTGCCGAGCTTGGTCTTCGTCTGCCCCTCGAACTGCGGCTCGCCGAGCTTCACGGAGATGACGGCCGTCAGCCCTTCGCGGATGTCGTCACCCGTGAGGTTGTCGTCCTTCTCCTTGATGATCTTCGTCTCGCGCGCGTAGCGGTTGACGAGGGTCGTGAGCGCGGCACGGAAGCCCTCTTCGTGGGTGCCGCCCTCGTGCGTGTTGATCGTGTTCGCGAAGGTGTGGACGCTCTCCTGGTACGAGGTGTTCCACTGCATCGCGACCTCGAGCGCGATCTTGCGGTCCGGGTCCTCGGACTCGAAGCCGATGACGTCGGGGTGGACGAGGTCGGCCTTCTTCTGCGCGTTGATGTACTCGACGTAGTCGGCGAGACCGCGCTCGTACATGAAGGAGTCGTTGCGCGCCTCTTCCCCTTCTTCGGGGGTGCGCTCGTCGCGCAGGTTGATCCGCAGGCCCTTGTTCAGGAACGCCATCTGCTGGAACCGTGTGCGCAGGGTCTCGTAGTCGAAGACGACGGTCTCGAAGATCTCGGCGTTCGGCCAGAAGGTGATCGTGGTGCCGTGCTCGTCGGACGGTTCGTCCTTGGTCAGCGGTGCGACCGGGACGCCGTCGGTGTAGCTCTGGCGCCAGACGTGACCCTGCTGCCGGACCTCGACGTCGAGCTCGGAGCTCAGTGCGTTCACGACGGAGGAACCGACACCGTGCAGACCACCGGACACCGCGTAGGCGCCGCCGCCGAACTTGCCACCGGCGTGCAGGACCGTCAGGACCACCTGCACGGTCGAAACGCCCTCGGCCGCGTGGATGCCGACCGGGATGCCACGGCCGTTGTCGACCACGCGGACACCACCGTCTTCACGGATGGTGACGTCGATGGTGTCGCAGTACCCGGCGAGGGCCTCGTCGACGGAGTTGTCGACGATCTCCTGGACCAGGTGGTGCAGACCGCGGGGCCCCGTCGAACCGATGTACATACCGGGACGCTTGCGGACCGCCTCGAGCCCCTCGAGCACCTGAATCTGGTCTGCTCCGTAGGACGGTTCGCTCTGCGGGGTCTCCGCGTCGAGCGGGTTCTGCGGGTCGTCTTCAGATTCTGATGCCATGTCGAGCGTGCTCCTGCCTGCGCGCGGAACGCCCGCGCACTGCATCTCCCAGTCTATCGCAGAGCCCCCTCTTTCGAGGGCTCATCTGCCCCGCAGACGGGCTTTTCTGGCACTCCAGGATGATTTCGTCGCCTCAACCGTAGGTGTCGCGAGGACCGCGCCCCTGGACCGTCCTGGGGCCGCGTTTCCACGTGGGGGCGTCCGGGCCGGAAACCCTGATCGACTCGACCCCGGCTTCGGGGTGCCGTTCCGCGATGGTCGTCGTGACCGTCGCACGCATCAGTCGGAGCTGGGTCGCCCAGGCCGTCGAGTCACACCGGATGACGAGTGCGCCGTCCTCGATGGTGACCGGTCGGGAGTGCTTCGCCAGCTCCTCGCCGACGACGCTCGGCCAGTCCACGAAGAGCTCGGAGCGGGCGAGGGGTTCGGTCCAACCGAGTTCCTGAGCGAGCGAACCGACGATGTCCGCGAGCCCCTTCGGCTCGCGGCCGCGCCCGTACGGCACGGTGTCGGCGTCGAACTCGCGGGCACGGCGGCGGCGGGCATCGGTGCCGCGCTTGGACGGGTCGCCGAACACCGCGCGCAGGTGGCGGTACACCTGCGAGGGTTCGGTGGGCTTGCGGGGCTTCGGCATCAGGCGTCGGCTTCGGCGGGGGTGGGGGTGTCGGTCGGGTCGGTCTTGCTGTCCGCGTCCGTCGGCTCCGTCGCGTCGGTCGCGTCCGTCGCGTCCGTCGCCGGACTGGAGGCCCGGGTCGCGTCCGCCTCGTCGGTCACGATCGTGCCCGCCTCGATCCGCACGGTGTGCGCCGCCAGCTTCGGGGGCACGTCGTTGAACACCGCGGCCGTGATGAGCACCTGCTCGTAGTCGGCGACGGCGTTCGCCAGCCGTTCCCGCCGCGATTCGTCGAGTTCGGCGAAGACGTCGTCGAGGATGATGATCGGGTCACCCAGGTTCGACTCGGCGCGCAGGATCGAGGCGCTCGCGAGCTGGATGGCCAGCGCGAAGGACCAGGATTCGCCGTGGCTGGCGTACCCGCGGGCTGGTAACCCGTTGAGCTGGAACAGAACGTCGTCCCGGTGCGGTCCGACGAGGGTGAGCCCGCGGTCGAGTTCGTCCCGGCGACGACGCTCGAGCGCGGCCGCGAAGGCCTCGGCCGCCGACGCGACCGTGACGGGCTCGTCGGGGGTCCCGAGCACGGGGTCGGTGGCTGCCGCGGACTCGGGGTCGCCACCGCGGATCGACAGGACGCCGGTGATCGAGGCGTCGTGGTGCTCGCCGGCGACGGTCGCGTAGGCCTCGGCCACGAAGGGAGCGAGCCGCCGGGTCAGGTGGTCACGGGCCGCGACGATCTCCGCGCCGAGTCCGACGAGCCGGTCGTCCCAGACGTCGAGCGTCGACAGGGCGTTCGCCTTCGCGCCGGTGGCACGGGCTGACTTGAGCAGGGTGTTCCGCTGTCGGAGCGTGCGGTCGTAGTCGGCGAGCACGCCCTGCATCCGCGGTGCGATCTGGCCGAGGAGCTCGTCGAGCATCCGGCGTCGCCCGGCCGGCTCGCCCCGCACGAGGGCGAGGTCCTCCGGGGCGAAGAGCACACTCGTGCAGTAGCGCGGCAGCTCGCGCGGTTTGATCGCGGAGCGGTTCACCTGCGCACGGTTCGCACCGGTGCGGTTGATCTGCACCTCGGCGAGGATGCTGCGGTCCTCGTGCGCGAGTCGAGCCCGGACGATCGCGGCGTCGCATCCTTGGCGGACGAGCGCTGCGTCGGTGGGGACGCGGTGCGAGCCGAGGGTGGAGAGGTACCCGATCGCCTCGACCAGGTTGGTCTTGCCCTGTCCGTTGCGCCCGACGAACAGGTTCGGCCCGCGTGCGAGGTCGACGTCCGCCTCCCGGTAGTTCCGGAAGTCGGACAGTTGGAGATGGTCGACGTGCACGCGGGCCGAGTCCGGGTTCCCCCGGGAAGTCCTAGGACTTCTTGACGGCGTGACCGCCGAACTGGTTGCGGAGCGCCGCGACGGCCTTCATCGTCGGCGAGGCGCTGCCCTGGCGCGAGACGAAGCGCGCGAAGATCGACGCCGAGAGCGCCGGCATCGGCACGGCGAGCTCGATGCCCTCTTCGAGCGTCCAGCGGCCCTCACCCGAGTCCTCGACGTAGCCCTCGAGCTCGTCGAGCTTCGGGTCCTCGTTCAGCGCGAGCACCATCAGGTCGAGCAGCCAGGAACGGACGACCGTTCCGCGCTGCCAGCCGGCGAACACGGCGGGGACGTCGGTGATCAGGTCCTTGGCTTCGAGGAGCTCGTAGCCCTCGCCGTACGCCTGCATGATCGCGTACTCGATGCCGTTGTGGACCATCTTCGCGTAGTGGCCGGCGCCGATCGGGCCGGCGTGCGAGAAGCCCTCTTCACGGGGACCCTCGGGGCGCAGCGCGTCGAACACGGGCATCGCGAACTCGACGTCCGCGGCGTCACCGCCGACCATGAGGCCGTAGCCGTTGTCCTTGCCCCAGACGCCACCGGAGACGCCGGCGTCCATGTAGCGGATGCCGCGCGCAGCGAGCTGCTCGGCGTGCGTGGTGTCGTCCAGCCACTTCGAGTTGCCACCGTCGATGACCAGGTCGCCCTCGCCGAGGACGCCGGCCAGGTCGGTGATCACGTCGTCGGTGATCTTGCCGTGCGGGACCATGACCCACACGAGACGCTTGCCCTCCGGGAGGGCAGCGGCGAGGGCGCCGAGGTCGGCGACGTCCGAGACGGCGGGGTTCGCGTCGTACCCGGTGACCTCGATCCCTGCGTTGCGGAGACGGGCACGCATGTTGTTGCCCATGCGACCAAGGCCGACAAGACCGATGTGCATGATTTCCTCTTCTGTTCGTCGTCGCGCTGATGCTGCCGGTGGTGTGCGCCAGCGCAGGTTGCCTGTTGCGCCTATCGCAGCAGCAGGTTCGGCTGCAGCAGGTACCGGTATCCATCGGTCTCTGCGGCCTCTTGCGAAGTCTGGCCGGTGATCAGCACCGGGCCCGGCTTGTTGGGGTTCTCCGTCTTGGTGAAGGAGATGCGGACGAACTCGGAGTGCACCGCGTTCAGCCCGTCCAGGAGGAAGGCGGGCTTCAACGAGACCACCGTTTCCTCGCCGGTCAACAACGCACTGATCGACTCTGACGCCTGCGCTTGTTCGGATCCGATCGCCTCGAGCGTGAGCCCGTCGACCGTGAAGGAGAACCGGAGCGCCGCTTCGCGCTCCAGGACGAGGGAGACCCGTCGGACCGCCTCGACGAGCTCCGCGGTGTTGATCACCGCGTGGTCGTTGACGGTCTCGGGGAAGAGCCGGCGGACCGGCGGGTAGTTGCCCTTGATGAGCAACGACGTCACGGTCTTGTCGTCGGCGTGGAACGCGATGAGCTCGCGGTCGGAGTTGCCGCTGATCGAGACCGACACCGTGGACGCCGAACCGAACGTGCGGCCGACCTCCTGCAGGGTGCGGGCCGGGACCAGTGCGTGCAGGGGGTCCGAGCCGACTCGGCCGGAGTCCCACGCGATGGTGCGGACGGCGACGCGGTAGCGGTCGGTGGCGATGAGGGAGAGGTCGTTGTCGCCGACCTCGAGCTGCACGCCCGTGATGACGGGGGTGACGTCGTCGCGGCTGGCGGCGACGGCGACCTGGGACACCGCTTCGGAGAACGCGTCGCCGGGGATCACACCGGTCTGCGGGCCGATCTCCGGGAGCGTCGGGTACTCCTCGACGGGCATGGACAGCAGCGTGAAGTGCGCCGATCCGCAGGAGACGGAGATCTTGGCGTCCTCGGTGGTGAACGACACGGGGGCGTTCGGCAGCCGGCTCGCGATGTCGTTGAGCAGTCGACCGGAGACCAGGACCGTGCCCGGCTCGTCGATCTGGGCCGAGATGGACGTCTGCGCCGACACCTCGTAGTCGAACGACGAGAGCGTCAGACGATCTCCGTCGGCGTGGATCAGGACGCCCGACAGGATCGGGAGGGTCGTGCGCTGCGGGAGGAGCTTCACTGCGAAGGAGACGGCTTCGGAGAAGACGTCCCGGTTGACCTCGAACTTCACAGCTGGAACCCCTGTCGATCGGCTTGGACTGTCCGGCCGCCCCATTCTGGCACAGGCGGACGGGGGCCGGATTTCTTGTCATCCCGCCGTCCACAAGGTTGTCCCGCAGAGATTGATCGTTAACCAGGAGTAATGGTGTTAACGCCTGTGCACACTGTGGATAACCCTGTGCATCCCGCTCCGCAGTAGGGAACTACACGGTTGTGACTTGTGAGCGGTGTGTGAGCGTTAACGGGATGAATGAATCTCATCTATCCACTTCCATCCCCAGTCTCCACAGGTGACCCCCCACCTGTGTACAACCGGGCGGCGTGTCCTCCACAGTTATCCACAGGCTATCCACACTGTGAGAAGTCCGGCCCATGGAACCGTCTCAGATGGTGGATGGGGCCGGGAACGGGCCGATCTCAGCGGTAACGGCGGTCCTGCTTGATGCGGCTGGTGAGCTCGGTGACCTGGTTGTAGATCGACCGACGCTCCTTCATCAGCTCGGTGATCTTCTTGTTCGCGTACATCACGGTGGTGTGGTCGCGGTTGCCGAACAGCTGCCCGATCTTGGGCAGGGACAGGCTCGTCAGCTCACGGCACAGGTACATCGCGATCTGTCGTGCCGTGGCGATCGCCTGGGAGCGGGACGACCCGTACAGGTCGTCGACGGAGAGCTTGAAGTACTCCGCGGTGTGGTTGATGATGTCCGTCGGCGCGACGACGTTGTCCTCGTCGAGGGTGATCAGGTCCTTGAGGACCGTCTGCACCAGGGCCATGTCCACGGCCGTCCGGTTCAGGCTCGCGAACGCGGTGACCCGGATCAGGGTGCCCTCGAGCTCGCGGATGTTGCTCGACACCTTCGACGCCATGAACTCGAGGATGTCGTCGGGCACCTGCAGGTGGTCGGACTGTGCCTTCTTGCGGAGGATCGCGATGCGCGTCTCGAGCTCGGGCGCCTGCACGTCGGTGATCAGGCCCCACTCGAAGCGCGATCGCATCCGGTCCTCGAACCCGGTCAGGTGCTTCGGCGCGACGTCGGACGTGATGACGACCTGCTTGTTGTGGTCGTGCAGCGTGTTGAACGTGTGGAAGAAGGCCTCCTGCGTGGAGTCCTTCCCCTGCAGGAACTGGATGTCGTCGATCAGCAGGATGTCGATGTCGCGGTACCGCTGCTGGAACTGGTTCGAGCGGTTGTTCGCGATCGAGTTGATGAAGTCGTTGGTGAACTCCTCGCTCGACACGTACCGGACGCGGATCCCCGGGTAGAGGCTCTCGGCGTAGTGCCCGATGGCGTGGAGCAGGTGGGTCTTGCCCAGCCCGGAGTCCCCGTAGATGAAGAGCGGGTTGTAGGCCTTGGCCGGTGCCTCAGCCACGGCGACCGCTGCCGCGTGGGCGAACCGGTTCGACGAGCCGATGACGAAGTTGTCGAAGTTGTACTTCGGGTTGAGTCGCGACTCGGGCCGACCGCTGGTGCCGGGAGAGTCGATCTGGCTCGGGACGAACGGCGCCTCGATGTACTGGCGCGGTGCGGCACTCTGCTCGACGGCTTCCTGCACGGGCTCGGCGTACTCGGGGACGTTCGGGTCAACCCGCGGCTCCGACGCCATGTCCGGGTTGACGGTGATGGCGAAGTTCGCGACCGAGTCGTCACCGATGCGGCCGACTGCCTCGGTGATCGGGATCCTGATGCGCTGTTCGAGCATGCCCCGGGTCAGGTCGTTCGGGACCTCGAGGTACAGGGTGCCGGCGAGCACGCCCTTCGGCTCGACCAGGTTCAGGAACCCGTGGAGCTGCGGCGTGATGCGGGGGTCCTCGGCGAGGAGTCCGAGTACGGATGACCAGAGGTCCTCGACGGGGTCGGCCGGCATCGTCATGTCGCGCTCGTCTCCAGGGGTCGTGTCGTGCGTTCGCTGTCGGACGAGAGTGCGTCCTGCGGGGTCGGACATGCCGTGGCGTCCTCGGCGACCGCACTCGGGACCAGGTCGTCGCCGGCGGATCGTCGGTGGCTCCGGGGGCTTCGTCGACGCCTCGTTGCCGCGGAGGTTCCCACAGGGTTGTCCACAGTGTTGTCCACGACCACCTCGAGTCGTCCGACAGGAGTACTTCCCTGTCGTACCGGCCATCGGGGCGATCGATCACACCACTGTAAAGGACCGGACCGAGTCCCACCGAACGGAAGTTGTCCCCAATGTGGAGAATGGGCTCGAGCAGCGGCAGACCCGACGGCGCCGACGCAACCGGTCCGGGCGGGGTTTGACCTGCTCGCCGCTGTCACGTACCGTTAACCAGTTGACTGCGGCCCTTTGGTCGCGCCCATCTGCGTCGTTCGACACCCGGACGGCTACACATACGTGACGGCTCGCCGCGAGCAGCCGTGTGGAGAACATCATGAGCAAGCGCACCTTCCAGCCGAACAACCGCCGCCGCGCCAAGAAGCACGGCTTCCGCCTCCGCATGCGGACGCGTGCCGGCCGTGCCATCCTGTCGGCGCGCCGCGCCAAGGGCCGTACCGAGCTCTCGGCCTGATCAGGCTCATCGCCTGATCCGGTCCTCGGTCTGACCCCGGCGTCGCAGTGTTGGCCAGCGCCAACCGCATCGTGCGCGGGGATGACTACCGGAACGTCGTGCGTCGTGGTCGCAAGAGCGCCACGGCGCACGTCGTCGTGTCCGTGGTCCGTCAGCCGGTCGACCGCAACGGACCGACGCGGTTCGGCTTCATCGTCGCGAAGACGGTGGGGAACGCGGTGACACGGAACCTGATCAGGCGGCGGCTCAAGGCGATCGCGCACGACCTGCTCGACGAGACCCCACAGGGGTTCGACGTGGTGGTCCGTGTACTGCCAGCCGCATCGCAGGCCGGATGGCCTACCCTGCTCGAAGACGTCACGCGCTCCTTCGCGCGCGGGGTGGAGAAGGCAGCATGAACCGCACTCTGTGGACCCGGCTTGCCTGGGTCATCGCGTTGCTCCCACGCAACGCGTGCGTCGTCGTGCTCCGGGCCTACCGTGCGGTGATCTCCCCGCTCTACGGCAACGTCTGCCGCTACCACCCGTCGTGCTCCCGGTACGCCCTCGAGGCGATCCAGCAGTACGGCGTCGTGCGCGGATCCGCCATGGGCGCCTGGCGCATCGCCCGTTGCAACCCCTGGGCTGCTGGTGGCATCGACGACGTCAAGGAACGCCGTCACCCGTTCGTCGTCAACCGGTTCGGGTTCGTCCTCGCGCCGATCCCGCAGCAGCCGCACCCCGCGGTCGGAACGGTTCGGCCGGTCCTGCTCCCCCAGCGCACTCGAAAGGCGTAGCCGTCCCCATGGACATCATCGGAACGATCCTCTGGCCGCTCAAATGGGTGGTCTCGGCCATCCTCGTCGGCTTCCACTGGATCTTCGAGAACATCGGCATGGACCCGAACGAGGGCATCACGTGGGTGCTCTCGATCATCTTCCTGACGTTCGTCGTCCGCGCAGCGTTGATCCCGATCTTCGTCCGGCAGATCAAGTCGCAGCGCCGCATGCTCGAGGTCGCGCCGCAGCTGAAGAAGATCCAGGACAAGTACAAGGGAAAGAAGGACCAGTTCTCGCGTGAGGCCATGAGCCGCGAGACGATGGCGCTCTACAAGGAGACCGGGACCAACCCGCTCAGCTCCTGCCTGCCGCTGCTGCTGCAGATGCCGATCTTCTTCTCGCTGTACTCGGTGCTGCACGAGGCCCAGATCAACAGGACGGGCATCGGCCTGCTGACGAACGACCTCGCGGCGTCGTTCGGCAACGCGGCCCTGTTCGGTGCTCCCCTGCACGAGACGTTCACGAACGCCTCCGGGTGGGAGGTCCGTGCGATCGCGGGCTTCATGATCGTCGTGATGACGGCGTCGCAGTTCATCACGCAGCTGCAGCTCGTCGCCAAGAACATGTCGCCGGAGACCAAGGAGTCTCCGATGTACCGCCAGCAGAAGATGATGCTGTACATCCTCCCGCTGGTCTTCGTGATCTCGGGTCTGAGCTTCCCCCTCGGTGTCATGTTCTACTGGCTGGCCTCGAACCTCTGGACGATGGCGCAGCAGTACTTCGTCATCCGCAGCATGCCGACCCCCGGCTCCGAAGCCGCACTGGCTCGTGAAGCCCGCCTGGCCAAGAAGGCACAGCGTCGCGGGACCGCCACCCCGGTCCTGGCCGAGGCCGGTGCCGGCGCCGGTGCGACGGAGATCGAGCCCGTGCGCGTCACCACCCAGCGTCAGCAGCCGGTCGGCAAGCAGCGCCAGAAGAAGAACGGGAAGAAGTAAGTGACCGAGCAGGACACCGCAGGCGCCGTCGAGACGACGGAGACCGAGACCGAGGACGCCCGCGACGAGGCGGACATCGCAGCGGACTACATCGAGGAACTCCTCGACATCTGCGACCTCGACGGCGACATCGAGATCGAGGAACGCGCCGGTCGGGTGTACCTGTCCGTCACCGATGACGGCGAGGCACTCCGCGTGCTGTCGAAGCCCGACACCGTGACGGCGCTGCAGGAGCTCACCCGGATCGCCGTGCAGGCCGAGACCGGCGAGTTCAGCCGGCTCATCCTCGACGTTGGTGGCTCGCGGGACGCCCGTGCTGACGAGCTCCAGCGGCTCGTGGACACCGCTGTCGAGCGCATCGAAGCCGGTTCGTCGTCGGCTGCGCTCCCCCCGATGTCGTCGTACGAACGCAAGCTCGTGCACGATCTGGTCGCTGAGAAGGGCTTCCACTCGGAGTCCGAGGGTGAGGGTCGGGACCGCCACACGGTCGTCACCCGATGACGGACGCACCCGTCCCGACCGATGCAGCCCCGGTGCTCGAGGCTGAGCCCGCGGCGGCTGCAGCACTCTTCGGTGACCAGATCGAGGTTGCGCGCTCGTTCACCAACGAGCTCGCGCGGCGGGGTGAGGAGCTGGGCCTGATCGGCCCGCTCGAATTGCCCCGCCTCTGGACGCGACACATCCTCAATTCCGCGTTGCTCGCACCCCTCCTGGAGGCCCGGGGTCGCGTTGCCGACGTCGGTTCAGGAGCAGGATTGCCGGGTCTCGTGCTCGCGATCGCCCGTCCGGACGTCGAGTTCGTCCTCATCGAGCCGATGGAGCGCCGGACGGATTGGCTTCGCGCTGAGTCTGACCGGCTCGGCTTGCAGAACGTCACGGTGCTCCGCGGCCGTGCTGAGGATGTAGCGGACGACGTCGTGGTCGACCAGGTCACCGCACGCGCCGTCAGTGCCCTGTCGAAGCTCATCCCCCTCACCGTGCCGCTGGTCCGCTCCGGCGGCCAGCTCATCCTGATGAAGGGTGCGCGGGTCGACGAAGAGATCGAGAAGGCCCGGAAGGTCATCCTTCGGAAGCGCCTCTCTGATGTCGAGGTGCTCGAGCTCGGAGAAGGCGTGGTCGACGAGACCACCCGCGTCTTCCGGGCTACAGTTGACTGACGCTGCGGCTCGGGCCGGGTCATCCGGCCGCCAGTGGCTCCGCGTTCCACGTGAAACATCGAACCGGGGAAGAGGCACTCGTTGAGTTCATCGACCGACTACGACGCGTCGACACCGCTCGCTCGCGAGATCGCCGACCTGAACCGTCGCCGGCGCGCGATCGCCACGCAGCAGTTTCCACTCCCTTCTGAGACGCGGATCATCACCGTCTCGAACCAGAAGGGTGGCGTCGGCAAGACGACGACGACGGTCAACCTGGCAGCGGGTCTCGCCCATGGCGGCGCTCGTGTGCTCGTCATCGACCTGGACCCGCAGGGCAATGCCTCGACCGCGCTTGGTGTCGATCACCAGGCCGAGGTCGCGAGCATCTACGACGTGATCGTCGATGAGGCACCGATGGCCGACACCGTGCAGGCCTCCCCCGAGTCGGACACCCTCTGGTGTGTGCCGGCCACCATTCACCTCGCCGGCGCCGAGATCGAGCTCGTGTCACTGGTGGCACGTGAGCAGCGTCTCCGGACCGCGCTCGACATGTACCTGCAGTCGCTGGACGAGCCGTACCACTACGTCTTCATCGACTGCCCGCCGTCACTGGGCCTGTTGACGATCAACGCCTTCGTTGCCGCGCAAGAGGTACTGATCCCGATCCAGTGCGAGTACTACGCGCTCGAAGGACTGAGCCAGCTGCTGCGAAACATCGAGCTGATCGAGAGACACCTCAACCCGAACCTCCGAGTCTCGACGATCCTGTTGACCATGTACGACGGCCGCACGAACCTGGCGAACCAGGTGGCGAACGACGTCCGGGAGCACTTCGGTGACCAGGTCCTCAAGGCGATGATCCCCCGCTCCGTCCGCGTGAGCGAAGCACCGAGCTACGGCCAGAGTGTCGTCGCGTACGACGTGAACTCCACTGGGTCGCTGTCCTACCTGGAAGCGGCCGCCGAGATCGCAGCACGAGGAGCGAAGCACTGATGGCACCGAAGCGAACCGGACTCGGCCGAGGCATCGGCGCCCTGATCCCGACGGCGACCGATCAGCAGGACCGTCCCGTCGACGTGTTCTTCCCGACCGGTGGATCACCGGCATCCGCTCCGACGGCCGACGAACTGGTGGCCGTGCCGGGAGCCCGACTCGCAAACCTCAATCCGCTGGACGTGATCCCGAACGCGCAACAGCCGCGGATGGAGTTCCGCGAGGAGGAGCTCCAGGAGCTCGTGCACTCGATCCGCGAGATCGGTGTCCTGCAGCCCATCGTCGTCCGGCCGATCCCCGGCGCGACGGGCACCGAGCCCCAGTACGAGCTCATCATGGGTGAGCGCCGTCTACGGGCCACGAAGGAACTCGGCCTGAGCACGATCCCGGCGATCGTCAAGGACACCCCCGACGACGCGATGCTGCGCGACGCGCTGCTGGAGAACCTCCACCGGGCACAGCTCAACCCCTTGGAAGAGGCGTCGGCGTACCAGCAGCTCCTCGCGGACTTCGGGATCACCCAGGAACAGCTCGGACAGCGCATCGGTCGATCGCGCCCGCAGATCACGAACACGATCCGACTCCTGCGGCTCCCCTCCCCCGTGCAGCGGCGAGTGGCCGCAGGCGTGCTCTCTGCCGGACACGCTCGTGCCATCCTCGCCGCTCCGGACGCCGAGGCGATGGAGTACCTGGCCGAGAAGATCGTCAACGAGGACCTGTCCGTCCGTGCTGCTGAGGCGATCGCGCAGCAACTCTCCACGAAGACGCCGCCGGCGAAGCCGAAGACCGAACCGTCGAAGCGTCAGGCGCACTTCAACGATCTGGCTGAGCGGCTCGGCGACCGCCTGAACACGCGGGTGAAGATCGCAGTCGGTACTCGCAAGAGTTCCGTCACGATCGACTTCGCGAACGGCGACGACCTGAACCGGATCCTCGGTGAGCTCGGGGTAGAGGACCTCGAGGGCTGAACCAGGTTCGTGCGGCTCTGTGCGGCTCTGTGCGGCGCTGTGACGCCCTAGGACGCCCGGGCTGCGGTCAGAGCACCTGCGACTCATTCCGGCAGCTCCGGTGGCAACGCAGCGTGCCCAGCGGCTGCTCCAGCAGTGAGGGTGGCTGGCCTCAGGTGAGATGGTGGTGACGTGACCACCATCGGCTCGCCCTTCATGCCGGCGGTTCGAGGGAGACTCCTCCGCGCGGTCGACCCGAGGGTTCGGGAGTTCGCTCTCGCGGGATCGCGTTCCGCCGGCCGCTACTCCAGAGCGGCCGAGACAACGCTGTACCTCAGTTCTTCAGTTGACGGGGTGCGTGCCGCGATGATCGCCCACAATGACGCCCGGCCTGCTTCGCTGGACATCGTCGCGATCGACGTCGAGGCGTCCGGCATCGTCGACCTGCTCGATGTGAGGGCCTTGGAGGCAGTCGGTATCGACGTCGAGGCGTCCGGCATCGCCGTCAGGCCATCGCCGAGGCCGGGGGCCGCCGCGGTCGTGGACGGTGCGTGACCGCCTCATCGACATCGGTGCGAACGGTTTGATCGACCCGTCGCGGAAGAGCCCGGGCCTCTGGCACCTGGTGTTGTTCCGGTGGAGCGTGGCGGACGCCCCGGCGTCCGTCTGCTCGATACACACCGCTTCTGCGAGTGAGGCGACGTTCCACGTGGAACATTGAGGCGCGGCCGCACAGCAGGCGGGACACGATGTGCCGGTGTTCCACGTGGAACATCGGCTGCAGGGTCAGGCGCGGTGGTCCCGGATGGCCTGCTCGGCGAGCTCGGCGTAGGTCCAGCCGAGGTCGAACCCGGACGCGGACAGCGCCTGCGGCAGCAGTGACGTCTCGGTGAGCCCGGGGAGCACGTTCGCCTCGAGGAACCAGGGCGTCCCGGCCCCGTCGATGATCAGGTCGACGCGGGACAGATGCCGGAGTCCCAGAGCTACGTGCGCGGCCACCGCAGCCTCCGAGGCTGCTCCGGCGAACTCGTCGGACAGTCGTGCGGGGGTGTAGAAGGTCGTCTCCCCCGCGTTGTAGCGCGCCTCGAAGCCGTAGATACCGTTGCGCGGCACGATCTCCACGGCGGAGAGCGCCACGGGGCCGTCGCCGGTGTCGATGATCCCTACGGCGACCTCGGTCCCCCGGATGAGCTGCTCGACCACGACGTCGTCGCAGTACGTGTACGCCGTCACCATGGCCCGGGGCAGGTCCTTGACGTCGTCGACGAGGGTCACGCCCTGCGCACTCCCGCCGCGCGCCGGCTTCACCGCGAGCGGCACCGGGTGCTCGGTTGCGATGGCCTCGAGGACACCGACGGCACCGAGCTCACGGAAGGCGTCGTGGGACAGCGTCACCGAACGAGGGGTACGGACGCCGGCGCGGGCGACCAGCGCTGACGCCGTGGGCTTGTCCCATGCCAACCGAGCCGACGTCGAACGTGAGCCGACGAACGGGATGTCCACAGCCTCCAGGATGCCCCGCAGGGCCCCGTCCTCTCCGGAGGCGCCGTGCAGCGCCGGCCACACGACGTCCGGGCGTGATTCGGTGAGAGCCGGCAGGAGCATCGCGTCGGCGTCGCGCAGGTCCACCTGCCAGCCGTAGCCGGTCAGTGAGTCGGCGACCCGACGACCGGAGCGGAGGGAGACATCGCGTTCGTGCGAGATGCCTCCGGCGACGACGACGACGTGACGACGGGTGAGCTCGGCCATGCGGGGTCCTCCGGTGTGGAACTGCGGTGCTGTGCGATCAGTACCGAGGAAAAGCGCTGATCAGGAGATGTTCGGGGGCGGTGCACTGACGGACGACGTCTCGCGGACCACCGTGTTCGGGCGGGTGGTCGGGCCGAACGTCTCGATCAGTTCGAGCTCGTCGTTGACGACGTTGGCCAGACGCTTGACGCCCACCCGGATCTGCTCCGGGGTCGGGTAGCAGAACGACAAACGGATGTGTCCGCCTCCGCGTCCGTCGGCGTAGAAGGCCGTGCCGGGCGTGTAGGCCACGAGCTCCTTGACCGCGCGCGGCAGCATGCCCTTGGAGTCGAGTGACTCGGGCAGGGTCAGCCACACGAAGAAGCCGCCGTTCGGCTTCGTCCAGGACAGGTCGGGCAGGAACTCCCCCAGTGCGGACAGCATGGCGTCACGACGCTCGGCGTAGATGCCCCGGAAGGTGTCGACCTGACCCTTCCAGTCCGCGGCGTCGAGGTACGCGTTCACGACGTACTGGCCGAAGGAGTTCGGCGCGAGGACAGCTGATTCGTTGGCGAGCACGAGCTTCTCGCGGATGGCGTGCGGTGCGAGTGCCCAGCCGACGCGGAAGCCCGGTGCGAGGGTCTTCGAGAAGGAGCCGAGGTACACCACGCCCTCTTCGTCGATCGATCGGATCGCCTGCGGCGCGGGCTCGTCGAACCAGAGGAGCCCGTACGGGTTGTCCTCGAGCACGAGGATGTTGTTCGACCGGCAGATGTCGAGCACCTCGATGCGGCGCTCGCGGCTCATGGTGACGCCGGCGGGGTTGTGGAAGTTCGGGATCGTGTAGAGGAACTTGATCCGCTTGCCCTGGGTGCGGAGGTTCGCGATCGCCTCGCGCAGCGCCTCGGGGACGAGACCGAGTTCGTCGGTCGTGACGTGCACCGTCTCGGCCTGGTACGACCGGAAGACCCCGATCGCGCCGACGTACGACGGTGACTCGGCGAGCACGACGTCACCCGGGTCGATGAACAGTCGTGTGACGAGGTCGAGGGCGTGCTGCGAGCCCGTGGTGACCACGACGTCCTCGGCGCTGGCACGGATGCCCTCGAGGCTCATGACGTCCACGATGTGCTCACGGAGGGACCGCAGCCCCTGTCCGCCGCCGTACTGGAGCGCCATGGCGGAGTGCTCGTTCATGACACGGTCCAGGGAGCCCGTGACGAGCTCTCTGGGGAGCGCGGAGACGAACGGCATGCCGCCGGCCAACGAGACCACTTCGGGGCGCGAGGCGACGGCGAACAGGGCTCGGACCTCGGAGGCGCTCAGCCCGGCGGTGCGCTGGGCGTAGGAGTCGTACCAGGGGTCGAGGCTGTTGCCGTTCGTCATCGAGTGCTCCGTTCAGTGGGACATTCCCGCCACACTACGACATCGGCCCGGGGAACCAGGGTTCCGCGACGGGGCCGATCGTCATCCGGTGGCTCCGGACGAGAACGGCCCCGCTCTCCGGGGAGAGCGGGGCCGTTCGGGTGGGGCGACCTACGCGAGGAACTCGGCGAGGTCGGCCTCGAGCGCGGGCTTCGGCTTGGCGCCGATGACGGTCTTGACGACCTCGCCGCCCTTGAAGACCTTCATCGCCGGGATCGACGTGATCTGGTAGTTCATGGCCGACTGGGGGTTGTCGTCCACGTTGAGCTTCACGATCTCGATCTTGCCGGCGTGCTCTTCGGCGATCTGGTCGAGGATCGGCGAGACCGCGCGACACGGGCCACACCACTCGGCCCAGAAGTCGACCAGGATCGTCTTGTCGGACTTGAGGACCTCGTCCGAGAAGGTGGCGTCGGTGACAGCCTTGGCGTTGGACATGTGTGCTCCTTCGAGAAGTCGTTCAGGGGGTACAACGGCGATGCCGTCGTGGTATTCCGAGGCGGGTCAGGCCCGGGCGGCGATGACGTCGACCATGGCGGGCTCGGTCGGGGCAACGCCCTCGGCCTCGTCCGTCAGTGCGTCGTCGAGCTCGGCGAGGTACTTCTCGGCGTCGAGCGCGGCGACCGTGCCCGAACCAGCAGCCGTGATGGCCTGACGGTAGGACGGGTCGATGACGTCACCGGCGGCGAAGACACCCGGCAGGTTGGTCTTCGACGAACGGCCCTGGACGGCGATCGTGCCCTCGGGCGCGATGTCGATCTGGCCGTGGATCAGGTGCGTTCGCGGGTCGTTGCCGATCGCGATGAACAGGCCGTCCAGCGCGAGCTCGGACTCCTCGCCCGTCACGGTGTCCTTGAGCGTGACGCCCTCGACCGCGGTGTCACCCGTGATGCCGGTGACCTCCTTGTTCCAGGCGAACTCGATCTTCGGGTCGTTCATCGCACGGTCCTGCATGATCTTCGACGCACGCAGGGAGTCCTTGCGGTGGATGACCGTCACCTTGTCGGCGAAGCGGGTGAGGAACGTCGCCTCTTCCATCGCGGAGTCGCCACCACCGACGACGGCGATGTTCTTCTGTCGGAAGAAGAAGCCGTCGCAGGTCGCGCACCACGAGACACCGTGGCCGGACAGGCGCTCTTCGTCGGGGAGCCCGAGGTGACGGTAGGCCGAGCCGGTGGCGTAGATGACCGCGAGGGCCTCGTACGTCTCGCCGGAGCCGACGGTGACCTTCTTGACCTTGCCGGTGAGGTCGACGGAGACGGCGTCGTCGTACAGGACCTCGGCACCGAACTTCTCGGCCTGTTCCTGCATCTTGATCATGAGGTCGGGGCCCTGGATCCCTTCGGGGAAGCCCGGGAAGTTCTCGACCTCGGTCGTCTTGGTGAGTTCACCGCCCGTCTCGACACTGGAGGCGACGATGAGCGGCTTGAGCTCTGCGCGCGCTGCGTAGATGCCGGCGGTGAACCCGGCCGGGCCGGAACCGATGATGATGAGCTGGCGCATGCCTGATTGCCCTTCCGTTGCGTCTGACCGGGTCAACCCATCGTACCGGCGAGGCATTCCACACGCCCCGTGAGCGTGCGGTGCCCGGCAGGGATCAGCGGCCGAGCTTGCTGCGGAGCATCCGGACGGCGTTGCCGATCTCGCCGTTCTTCGCGACGACGAGGGCTCCGAAGTACACGGCCGCCATCACCGCGCCGGCGAGGACGAGGGTGATGGCCGCTCCGGTGAAGTCGGCCATCGCGAAGCCGCTCGCCGAGAACGACCCGAAGAAGTTCACGACGAGGAGTCCCACGACGCCCGCGATGAGCGCGGCGATGACGAACTGCACGTGCGAACGGGTGACCACGGGTCCTTCGATGCCACCGAGCCGCTTGCGGACGAGCACCAGGGCGACGATCGTCTGCGCGGTGCCCGCGAGGGTGGTGCACGCTGCGATCGCGACGCCGATCGTCTCGTTCGGGAGCGTGCTGACCGCGAGAGCACCGATCACGAACAGCACCGACTGGACGCACTGCATGAGGAACGGCGTCCGGTGGTCGTGCATCGCCCAGAAGACACGCTGGATGATGAACAGCATGCTGAAGAGCACGAGCCCCGGCATGTAGGCCAGCAGGACCGCGCCGATCGACAGCGCCCCGTCGAAGGTGTTGGAGAACATGCGTCCGAACGGCACGGCGACGACCATCAGCGCGATCGAGGCGAAGACGGTGAACAGTCCGACGATCCGCAGCGAGAGCGAAAGGTTCTTCCGCACGGCGTCGAGGTCGCCGCGTTCCGCGTCGTGGCTCATCCGTGTGAAGTACGCCGTCGCGATGGAGACCGTGATGATCGAGTGCGGCAGCATGAAGAGCAGCCAGGCGTTCTGCAGCACCGCGTTGCCCGCGGCACCGGAACCCAGCGATGCGACGCGCGACTGCACGATGCCGGCCAGCTGGGTGACGAGGATCATCGCGAAGAGCCACCCGGCCGCCGTGCCCGTCGACTTCAGGCCGACGCCACGCCAGCGGAAGTCAGGTCGGAAGCTCAGGCCCGCCCGGCGCCAGAAGAACGGCAGGAAGGCGGCCTGAGCGAGCACGCCCAGGGTCGCACTGCCGGCGAGGACGGCGATCTTGAGCGGAGTCCAGTCGTCGACGCCGGAGTTCGCGGCCCTGCCACCGAACATGGCGATGAAGACGACGAGCCCGGCGATCGAGATGACGTTGTTGATGAGCGGCGCCCACGTGAACGGGCCGAACACCTGCTTCGCGTTGAGGACCTCGCCGAGCAGGGAGTACATCGCGTAGAAGAGGATCTGCGGCAGGCACCAGAACGCGAACGCCACTGCGAGGTCGATCTGACCGGGCGTGAACCCCTTGCCCTCGCCTGACGCCGTCTGCGCGTACACCTGCACGAGCAGTGGGGCGATGAGGGTCGCGACGACGGCGATGACGATGAACAGGGATCCGCCGAGCGTCACGATCTTGTTGACGTAGGCCGTGCCACCGTCGGTGTGCTGCTTCATCGCACGCACGATCTGCGGGATGAGCACGGCGGACAACAGGCCACCCGCGATCAGCGCGTAGATGTTGTTCGGGAGCTGGTTGGACACCGCGAACGCGTCCGCCGCCGGTGACTGCGTCTGCCCGATCGCGTACGCCAGCACGAAGGTCTTCGCGAAGCCGAGGATGCGCGACAGCATCGTGCCGGCGGCCAGCATCGCGCTCGCCCGGCCGAGGCTGCGCTCGGCGACCGGCTCGGCGTCGACGTCGGGCTGGGGCTGGCTGGTGCTGATGGTCGGCTCCTCGGGGTCGCGGTCGTCCGCGACGGTGTTGCGTGCGGCGTCGGACGGGAGGCCCGGCTCGGCTCCGGCGCGCGCGATGGCGTCCTGCAGGGGGCCCTGGTCCACCGCCGCGGTCGTCTCTGCAGCCGCCGCTGCAGCCGGCGCTGCAGCCGGGGCTGCGGCCGCCGCTCCGGTGGCCGTGCCGGCCGTGGACGCGGCCACGCTGGGTGCGGGGGCCGCTCCGGAGCGGTGATCCGTGCCTCCAGACCGGGTGGTGGAGGCCTGCGCGCCCCCGACCGTCGGCTGGACCGCCAGGGGGCGGTTCGGGTCGTCGTCGTCCTCGTCGTCGAGTTCGCCGTTGCGGCGGCGGATGCGCTTGCGGATGCTGCGGAAGATGCCGAAGCCGAAGATGCCGATCAGGGCGATCGCGGCGGCCGCGGTGATGACCGTCTCCCACTGCGCCTGCACGTTCAGCTCGACGGTCGCGGGCTGGGCCACGGCGACGCCGGTCGGGCTCGAGAGCGACATCGTCAGTTCGACCTTGCCGTTCGCGACCGACTGCACGGGGACGGTGGCACGGGTGGAGGAGTCGGGCTGGATCTCGACGACGATGTCGTTGCGGACCACCCGCAGCGCCGAGTTGGACGGTTGCACGGACAGGTGCACCGTGACCGGGTAGGCGGAGCTGTTGCGGATGGACACCGGCAGGGACGACCGGTCGCCGAGCAGGGTGAGGCTGCTCGAGTCGACGATGCCGACCTCGGTGGTGCTCTTCGCCCAGGCGGCCGTGCGGGCCTCGACCGCGGCGGCGAGCCCCTGGTCGTCGTCACGCCACGCGTTCGAGGCGAGCGCGAGCAGACGGAGCCGGGCCGGGGCGGTCAGCTGGTTCGGGTCGCCGAGGATCGTCGCGAACGCGGAGAGCCCCTGTTCCCCCCGCACGAGTCGCTGCAGCTGGTCGATGCGGGCCTCGCCGGTGGACGCGCTGGCGAGCGTGAGCGACCCGGCGACGGCCTTCGAGGCGGTGGAGAGGTCGGCCGGGGCGACCCAGGCGGTGCTCTCGAGGGCGTCCAGCGCCTGGCTGAGCCGGGTGGAGTCGGACGGCCACTCGCGCCCGAGGGTCAGCAGGATCGGCCCCGTGGCGGTGGCGGCACGGGCCGAGGTGGCCAGCGTCGCGGTGAGCTCGGACATCGTCGACGACCAGGTCTGCCGGTCGGTGGCGGCGGCGGCTCGGCGGAGCATCGACGACATCGACTGGTCGGAGACGAGCACGTGGTCGTCGCCGATCTTCTCGGACGCGGTGATGGTGGTGTCCGCACCGGCCGAGGTGTTGCCGCTCGAGACGATGGTGGTCTTCGTGCCGGCACGCTCGAGGGCGGGCAGGTCGGCGGAGGACACCGTGCCCTCGGTCGGCCAGGCGATCGAGTCCATCGAGTACGGGAAGTCGAGCAGGGACTCCGTGGTCGGCAGCGTCTCCTGCGCCTGGTCGGCACCGTCGTCGGTCGTGGTGCCGCTCGAGGCCTCGGTGGGGGCCGGCGACGAGGTCTGCCCCGGTGTTGCCGTCGGAGTCGGTGCCGGGGTCTCCGCGCCGGGGAAGTTCTCGGACTTGACGGACTGGTCGAGGGAGATCGGCGACAGGATGCCGTCGGACCCGGCCTGGCGCAGGCCGGTGACGTCGGCGTCGGCGTAGGGCAGCGCGAAGGTCTCGTTGCGCAGTGCTTCGAGACGCTGCAGCCAGGTGATCGCACTCGACGGGGCGTTGTCGCCGAGGATCCGGATCGAGGCGATGATCCGCGGGTCGACGGCCACGGCGACGTTGTGGTCCTCGGCGGCGTCGAGCTGCTGCGTGAGCGTGCCGTCGACCGAGGTCGCGGCAGCGAGCACGGGGGCGGTGAGGATGCCGTCGGTCGACTTCGGCACGGTGATCGGCATCGCGACCGAGACGCTGACCGGGGCCTGTTCGAAGTCCGGGTACCAGGTGATGGCGGAGCGGTCGACGGCGAATGCGTCGCCCGCCGTGTACTCGGCCGCGATGCGGCGGGCGCCGAACGAGGAGTACCCGCCGAGCGCCACGTTGCCGGAGACGATCTCGACCGAGTCGATGGTGATCGAACGGTGCGCCGGGATCGCCGGGATGTCCACGGAGTCCATCGGGGCACCGAGGTAACCGGTTGTGGTGGTGTCGCTGAGCCAGCTCGCCAGGACGTCGCGCGTGCTCACCGAGCGGAAGATGTCGAACTCCGCGGTGCCGGCCGGCAGCGCCGCGTCGGTGTCGTTCGTGACGGTGACCGACAGGGTGAGGTCCTGGTCGCGCTGGACGACGCCACGGTTCGCGGGGGCGATCGAGATGGTCGCCTTGCCCGCGTCTGCGGCGGCCGGATCGGCGACGTGGCTCTTGGCTGCGGACACCGTGGCGGCCGAGGCGTGATCGGTGGCGACGGGCGCGACGACCAGGCCGAGCGCGACGAGGGTCGACGCGGCTGCGGCGAGCGTGGTGCGGAGCATCTGCATACGGGGAGCGGGCCACGGGGTCGGTTCGGGCCGAGCACGAGTGTATGAGGCGTGACCATGAACAGGTCCCGTGCGCGCGCGGCTTGTGGAGAACTCGGGGCCTCGATCTGGGAGGATGAGCACCGTCATGCAGTCCGTTGCCCAGGCCGTCGAACGACTCGACGCACTCGCCACCACCGAGCCCGTCGACCTCCTCGCTCGGGCCTTCGCCGACGCCGGGCACGAACTCGCCCTCGTCGGCGGCCCCGTCCGTGACGCGTTCCTCGGCCGTCCGGTGACCGATCTGGACTTCACCACCGACGCCCGGCCGGACGAGATCCTGCGGATCGTCGAACCCATCGCGAGTGCCACCTGGGACGTCGGTCGCCAGTTCGGCACCATCGCCGCACGGGTCGCCGGCGAGCAGGTCGAGATCACCACGTACCGCAGCGACGTCTACGACGGCGAGACCCGCAAGCCCGAGGTCGCGTTCGGCGACACCATCGAGGACGACCTGCTCCGTCGCGACTTCACCGTCAACGCGATGGCCCTGCGGCTGCCGGACCGCGAGCTCGTCGACGTGCACGGCGGCGTCGAGGACCTGCTCGCCGCACGGCTCCGGACGCCCCAGACCGCGGTCGTCTCGTTCCGCGACGACCCCCTGCGGATGATGCGCGCCGCACGGTTCACCTCCCAACTGGGCTTCACCGTCGACGACGACGTGCGGGCCGCGATGCAGGAACTCGTCGCATCGATCGACATCGTGTCCGCCGAGCGGGTCCGCGACGAGCTCGTCAAGCTGCTCAACACGGACGACCCGGTCCCCGGCCTCCGGCTGCTCGTCGAGACCGGCCTCGCCGAGCGGTTCCTGCCCGAGCTGCCCGAGATGCGGCTCGAGGTCGACGAGCACCACCACCACAAGGACGTCTACGAGCACTCGCTCACCGTGCTCGAGCAGGCCATCGGGTACGAGGCCGAGCGGCACGCCGGCGATCCCCCGGACACCGTGCTCCGGCTCGCGGCGCTGCTGCACGACATCGGCAAGCCCGCGACGCGCAAGCTCGAGCCCGGCGGCGCCGTGAGCTTCCACCACCACGACCTGGTCGGTTCGAAGATGGCGAAGAAGCGACTCCGCGCGCTCCGCTTCGACAACGACACCATCGCCGCGGTGTCCCGCCTGATCGAGCTGCACCTGCGCTTCTTCGGGTACACCGAGGGCGCCTGGACCGACTCCGCCGTCCGCCGCTACGTCCGTGACGCCGGACCCCAGCTCGAACGGCTGCACGAGCTCACCCGTTCGGACGTCACCACCCGCAACCGCCGCAAGGCCGATCGGCTGTCGTTCGCCTACGACGACCTCGAGGACCGGATCAAGACCCTCTCCGAGCAGGAGGAGCTGGAGTCGATCCGTCCGGACCTGACCGGCGACGACATCATGCGGATCCTCGACATCCCGCCGGGGCGTGCCGTGGGCGAGGCCTACCGGTTCCTGCTCGAGGCCCGGATGGACGAAGGGCCCCTCGGGCCGGAGACGGCCGAGGAGCGCCTGCGCGAGTGGTGGAGCACCCGAGGCGACACCGGCGCCTGAGGCGACACAAGCACCTGAGGCGACGCGGCGCCTGAGACGCGACCGCATGACGGGCGGGACCGCTCTCCACAGGCCGGTGGCGCGCCTCCAGGCAGTCCGGTAGGCTACCCAGGTTGCCCCTCGCGCACCTGCGTGGTCTGGGGCACATGCATCAACCCTCCTGCCCCGGGAACCGCCCGGGGCCGCTGAGACCAGAGGAGGTGGGTTCCGCATGCACCAGTACGAACTGATGGCGATCCTCGACCCCGAGATCGATGAGCGCACCGTCGCTCCCAGCCTGGACAAGTTCCTGGCCGTGATCCGCAACGCGGGTGGCACCGTCGACAACGTGGACGTCTGGGGCCGTCGCCGGCTCGCTTACGAGATCGCGAAGAAGTCCGAGGGCATCTACGCCGTCGTCGACTTCACGTCGTCGCCCGAGGCAGCCAAGGAGCTCGACCGTCAGCTCGGTCTCTCCGAGGCCGTGCTCCGCACGAAGGTCCTCCGCGCTGAAGAGGGCATCGCGCAGGTCGCCGCCCAGAAGCAGCGTGACGAGGCTCGCGCGGCCCGCAAGGCCGCCAACGCCTCCGCAACCGCAACCGCGACCGCGAGCGCCGAGTAACCCGTGGCCGGCGAAACCGTCATCACGGTGGTGGGCAACCTCACCGCGGACCCCGAGCTGCGCTACACGCAGAACGGGCTCGCCGTGGCGAACTTCACCATCGCGTCGACCCCTCGCACGTTCGACCGTCAGGCGAACGAGTGGAAGGACGGCGACGCGCTGTTCCTCCGTGCGAGTGTGTGGCGCGAGTTCGCCGAGCACGTGGCGGGGTCGCTGACGAAGGGCTCGCGCGTCATCGCGCAGGGTCGTCTGCGTCAGCGTTCCTACCAGGACCGTGAGGGCCAGCAGCGCACGAGCATCGAGCTCGAGGTCGACGAGATCGGCCCGTCGCTCCGCTACGCGACCGCACAGATCACCCGCGCAGCGGGTGGCAGTGGCGGCGGTCGTGGCCAGGTCGGCGGCGGCGCCAGCGCCCCCGCAGGCAACGGCGGCGGCAACTGGAACAACAACGGTGGCGGTCAGTCGGACGCGCCCTGGTCTCCCCAGGGCGGCCAGCAGGGTGGCGGCAACGCACAGTCGAACGACGTGTGGAGCACCCCCGGCGGCAACTTCGACGACGAGACCCCGTTCTGATCCTCAGCGTTCCGACGGACACACAACTTTTCTTCTAAGGACAAATCACTATGGCTGGAAAGAGCACCGGCGACCGCCGGAAGCCTCGCGGCAAGGGCGGCAAGAACGCTGCTCCCGCGAAGTCGATCAAGGTCGGCGTCATCGACTACAAGGACGTTGCGACCCTTCGCAAGTTCATCTCGGAGCGTGGAAAGATCCGCGCCCGTCGCATCACCGGCGTCTCCGTCCAGGAGCAGCGCCTCATCGCCCGTGCCGTGAAGAACGCCCGTGAGATGGCGCTCCTCCCCTACGCCGGCTCCGGCCGCTGATCGGAGGTCGACACATGTCGAAGCTCATCCTCACCCACGAGGTCTCCGGCCTCGGTTCCG
This sequence comes from Curtobacterium sp. MCLR17_043, assembly GCF_003224215.1. Taxonomy (NCBI): domain Bacteria; kingdom Bacillati; phylum Actinomycetota; class Actinomycetes; order Micrococcales; family Microbacteriaceae; genus Curtobacterium; species Curtobacterium sp. MCLR17_043. Next base: position 293,204 of record NZ_QKLH01000003.1, read on the forward strand.
CTGGTGACGTCGTCGACGTCAAGAACGGCTACGCCCGCAACTACCTCATCCCCCAGGGCTTCGCTGTCGCGTGGTCCAAGGGCGGCGAGAAGCAGGTCGAGTCGATCCGTGCCGCGCGTACCGCGCGCGAGCTCGCCACCATCGAAGAGGCACAGGACCTCAAGATGAAGCTCGAGAACGCGACCATCACCCTGTCGGTCAAGGCCGGCAAGGACGGTCGTCTGTTCGGCTCCGTCCGTCCGGGCGACGTCGCTGACGCCGTCCAGGCGCAGGGCGTCGGCTCGCTCGACAAGCGCAAGGTCGAGGTCCCCGCGACCATCAAGACCGTCGGTGACCACGAGGCCACCGTGCGCCTGCGCGAGGACATCACTGCCGTGATCTCGCTCAAGGTCGTCGCTGCCAAGTAGCACTGACGTTCCGCTCCACGACGGGCGGGTCTCCTCCGGGAGGCCCGCCCGTCGTTGCGTTCCGGGGGCGGTCGCGCGGCTTGTCCCACGACTGTCGCCGACATGGTCACGGGCCTGGAGGCGCGGCTCGACTCGGGCTGGCTGGTTACGGTTCAGACGGGGTCACGCTTGCTGGGAACGGGCCGAGAACTCTCCCCACAGGAGGGGTGCTTGTCAAGTCGTTTTACACAGTGGAGACGTGTCAAATCGGAACCTTCAAGGGGTACTTGAACCCCACTTTTCCACACACCGTGTGCAACAGAAAACCCCAGGTCAAATGGTCGAAAGTGTGTTCGTACGGGTCTTTTTCCACAGGCCCCTCCACAGTTCTCCACACAGCGCTCCGGCGTGTTCCGCAGGCTCTCCACAGAGTTATCCACAGGGCCATTTGTTGGGGATAACTCTGGGGCCGTACGTTGGCCCAGCGACTCGGGGATGTCGGTTGCCGGGGGTAGAAACAGGGGTGCGGGTTCCGGCCGGTGGGTGCTGTCCCGCCGGTTCAGGTCCGTGTCGTCAACAGAGGAGAGCGTGTGTCGATCGCACATCTTGAGCCCGCACCGCAGGACTACGCGGAGCGCGGCATGGAACGCACCCCGCCGCACGACATGCTCGCGGAGCAGTCGACCATCGGTGGCATGCTCCTGTCGAAGGACGCCGTCGCCGACGTCATCGAGACCGCCCGAGGCGTGGACTTCTACGTCCCCAAGCACGAGGTCATCTTCGACGCCATCCTGTCGCTCTACTCGCACGGTGAGCCCACCGACGTCATCGCCGTCACCGACGAGTTGACCAAGACCGGGCTGCTGTCCCGCGCCGGCGGCGCCGAGTACCTGCACAGCGTCACGAGCATGGTGCCGACCGCCGCGAACGCCGGCTACTACGCCGGCATCGTCGCCGAGAAGGCGGTGCTCCGCCGCCTGGTGGACGCCGGCACCCGCATCGTCCAGATGGGCTATGCGTCCGAGGGTGAGGTCACCGACCTCGTCAACAGTGCGCAGGCCGAGGTCTACAACGTCGCCGGTGGTGTGCAGACCGAGGACTACGTCCCGCTGACCGACGCCATCTCGGCCGCGCTCGACGAGATCGAGGCCGCCAAGGGCCGCGACGGCCAGATGACCGGCGTGCCGACCGGGTTCGCGCAGCTCGACGGCCTGACGAACGGCTTCCACCCCGGACAGCTCATCATCGTCGCTGCCCGACCGGCCCTCGGTAAGTCGACGCTGGCGCTCGACCTGTGCCGCGCCGCCGCGATCAAGCACGACCAGACCGCCGCCTTCTTCTCGCTCGAGATGGGTCGCGCCGAGATCGCCATGCGTCTGCTCTCCGCCGAGACCAGCGTGCCGCTGCAGAACATGCGCAAGGGCACCGTGGACTCCCGCGACTGGACCACCATCGCGCAGACCCGCGGTCGCATCAACGACGCCCCGTTCTTCATCGATGACTCCCCCAACATGACGCTCGTCGAGATCCGCGCCAAGTGCCGTCGACTCAAGCAGCAGCACAACCTGAAGCTCGTGGTCATCGACTACCTGCAGCTGATGACCTCGGGCAAGAAGGTCGAGAGCCGCCAGCAAGAGGTCTCCGAGTTCTCGCGTGCCCTGAAGCTGATGGCCAAGGAGCTCCAGGTTCCGGTCATCGCCCTGTCGCAGCTGAACCGTGGTCCGGAGCAGCGTGCCGACAAGAAGCCGGCGATCTCCGACCTCCGTGAGTCTGGCTCCATCGAGCAGGACGCTGACATGGTCATCCTGCTGCACCGTGAGTCGGCGTACGAGAAGGACAACCCGCGTCAGGGTGAGGCGGACCTGATCGTGGCGAAGCACCGTAACGGACCGACGGACACCATCACCGTGGCGTTCCACGGGATGTTCTCGCGGTTCGTCGACATGCCGCAGTAGGCGCATGGGTGCGCGAGGCCTCGCCAACGTCGCCTCGACTAGCGGGCGATCGTGAGGGCCCCGTTGTCCTCGCGGATGCGGCCGTCCTTCGGGACCCACACGCGCAGGCCGTCGAGTCTGCCCGTGGTGAAGGACGAGGCGTCGTCCAGCAGCAGGTTGGTCACGGCCTCCGGTGCGGGGAGCCGCTGATCGCGTCCGACGACGATGGCGACGTAGGGGCCACGGTCGAGTCGGTTGGTGCCGTGGTCGCCGACGTACGGCTGGAAGAGCGTGGGAGTCGCCGACACGAACAGGATCCGACCGTCGGGCACATCGTGTTCCTCGAGGTACCCGGGCAACAGCGCGATCCCGGTCGGGTGCGCCCGCGCGACGGCCTGGCTCACCCGGAACGAGGGGACGACGAGCGTCGCGACGAGGACCAGCACGATCGGGACGGTCAGGGCCCTCGGGGGGACGGTGGCGAGTCGAGCGAAGCCGATGGCGGCAAGGACCAGCAGGAACGGCATCCACGCGGTGTAGTAGGTCGGCAGCGCGATCTTGGCGACGACGACGTAGAACCCGACGAGCAGCACCAGGGATGCGCCGACGTACGCGACCAGGCGGTCCGCCCGCATGACCAGGGCAGCGAGCACCCCGATCGCGAGGACGACGAGCATCCCCTTGCCGGTGCCGTCGAGCAAGAACCGGAAGCTCGCCCACCACGGTGCGAACGTGTAGATCTGCCCGTCGATCGTGATCGGGTGCCCGTTGGTGTTCTGCCCCTCCTGGAACGCGACCATGTACTGGATCGCCGAACGGATGCCCATCGGGACGTACAGGGCGACGAACGTGACCGTGAAGGCGGCGACCCACAGCACGCCGCCGACGAGGCCCTTCCGCCAGACCTTGAACAGGACCGGGAGCAGCAGGAACGCCGGGAGCAGCACGATGGTCGACAGCTTGGACGTGACCGAGGCAGCCATGAGCACGCCGGACACGGGAGCGAGCCACCAGGCCCGCTCGCTGCGGATCCACCACCACGCGGCGACGATCGCGAACACGGCGAAGGCCGTCATCAGCGGGTCGAGCAGGGCGAGCCGGTCGACCCGGGCACCCGCCCCACCACGCGGGGTCAGCCACCACAGCGATGCCGCCAACAGGGCACCCCAGTACCCGATCTCGCGACGCAGCCACAGGTACAGGACCACGCCGACCGCGAAGGTGAGCACGCCGACGAGGACCCGCGGGCCGATCGGACCCTGCCCGGTGAGGAGCTGCACGAGCCCGAACAGGTACTTGGCCGTCGGCGGGTGTTCGCGGTTCGCGGTGAAGTCACCGTGGACGTACTGCCACCCGCTCTGCAGGTAGATGTTCTCGTCGCCGGTGATGTTCGAGCCGGCCAGGTTCCAGAAGCACTGGTAGAGCGCGGCGATCACGACGAGGGAGGCGATCGTCAGGCGGAGGCGGAGGACGCCGGCGAACCCGGACACTCGTGATGGCACCAGACGAACCTACTGGCCCTTCGAGCGTCTTCGCTTGTCCTCGTCCGGCTTCTCGGGTTCACTGCGCTCATGGGTCTCGTCCAAGCAGCAGCGTCAGCATCCTGTGCAGTGTCCGCGCCGGACTGCGACGACACGATGGCCGCGTCCGTCGACGTGCTGCCTGCCGTAGTGATCGCAGCGGCCGTGGTCGTCACGGTGCTCGTGGTCTTCGTCGTGATCGTCCTCCGCGGGCGGCGGCGCCAGTAGGAGCCCTGGATCTTGACCGGCGGATACCCCGGCGTGTTAGGTTGTGCACAACCTAATGGAGCGCAACGTGAAACTCGCCAGCTGGATCGGCCTCGTCACCGGCGGCCTGCTCGCCGGGCACGGCATCGCCACGGTTCGCCGCACCCCGCTGCGCGCTCGAGCCCAGCAGATGCAGCGACGTGGATTCGAGCCGGGCGTCCCACACGCACTCGGCATCCCAGCCCTGGAAGTCCTGTCCGGGCTCGGACTCGCCACCGCAGCGGTCCGCCGTGCCCCGGGGAGCGACCTGGTCGGCACCGGCTCCGCCGTCGCGGCGACAGCCCTCGGTGGGACCCGGCTCGTGATCGACCGTGAAGACGGCTCGGTGGCGAGCACGACCGGCGGTGCTGCCGCACTCACACTCGCCGGCGTGCTGCGGCTGCTCACCTCGACCCGCGGCCGTCCGGTCGCCCGGGCCCTCACGCTCGGTTCCGCCGCTGCCGCGATCACATTCGAGGCCGGACGCCGACGCCGCGTCCTCAGCAGCCGCTGACCTCGGCCCCCCACTCCACCGAACCCCACCACGACCGTGAAAGGCACCACCCCGATGGCAACCCGCACCCCCGCAGTCCGCTCCACCCGCCCTCGGACCATCGTCCGCATCCTGTTCGGCGCGCTGCTCACCTGGGCCGGCATCAGCCACCTGACCGTGGCCCGCGAGGAGTTCCAGGCGCAGGTGCCGAAGTTCGTGCCGCTGCCGACCGACGTCACGGTGATCGCATCCGGTGTGGTGGAGATCTCGCTCGGGGCTGCGCTGATGCTCCTGGCTCGGCGCCAGGTGACCGTCGGGTGGGTCGTCGCGGTGTTCTTCCTGGCGGTCTTCCCCGGCAACATCGCGCAGTGGATGCACCACCGCGACGGGTTCGGCCTGGACACCGACACCAAGCGCTTCGTCCGCCTGCTGTTCCAGCCCGTGCTCATCGCTGTCTCGCTGTGGGCGACGAACGCGCTGCGCAAGCGCCGCTGAACCGGTCTGCGCGAGCGCCACTGACCGACGCTGCACTCGCGCGACCGTGACCATGGGGCAGAATCGGCCCCATGAGCGGGGACGACATGGACCAGCCGCGCGTGGTCGCGGTGAGCAAGGACGGCGAGCACCGGTTCAGCAAGCCGTTGGTCGACGCGGTGACGCTCGTTGCTGGGTGGGGCATCGAGGGTGATGCCCACGCCGGCACGACCGTGCAGCACCGTTCCCGGGTCGCGCGTGACCCGTCGCAGCCGAACCTGCGCCAGGTCCACCTGCTGCACGCCGAGCTGTTCGACGAGGTCGCGGAGTCCGGGTTCAGCGTCGAACCGGGACAGATGGGCGAGAACGTCACGACCAGTGGCATCGACCTGCTCGGGCTGCCCGAGGGAGCAGTGCTGCACCTCGGCGACGATGCCTCCGTGCAGGTCACGGGCCTGCGGAACCCGTGCCAGCAGATCAACGGCTTCGAGCCGGGGCTCCTCCGTGCTGTGTTGGGGCGCGCCGAGGACGGCACGGTCGAGCGCAAGGGCGGGGTGATGAGCGTCGTGCTCACCGGTGGCATGGTCCGGCCGGGCGATCGCATCCGGGTCGAGCTCCCCGACGGCGAACGACGACCCCTCCAGCCAGTCTGATGACGCAGCGCGTGCGACGCGTCCTGGTGCTCGGCGGCACCGGTTGGCTCGGACGGACGATCGTCGACGAGCTGTTGGCCGAGGGCGCCGACGTCACCTGCCTCGCCCGGGGCACGACCGGCAACGTTCCGGAGGGAGCGCGCTTCGTCCAGGCGGATCGAGCCCTGGCCGGTGCGTACGAACAGGTCACCGGGAACTGGGACGAGGTCATCGAGCTCGCCAGCGCCCCCGAACTCGTCGCCCCGGCGCTCGACGCCCTCGCCGATCGGGCCGCGCACTGGACCCTGGTGTCGACGGTCTCGGTGTACGCAGACAACGACGAACCGGGCGCCGACGAGTCCGCCCGGCTGGTGGAGCCGAAGGACCCGTCCGAGTACGCCGACGCGAAGGTCCTCGCCGAGCGCATGACGCGGCTCCGGCTCGGGTCACGGCTGCTCATCGCACGCCCGGGGTTGATCGTCGGCCCCGGCGACCCGAGTGACCGGTTCGGGTACTGGCCCGCACGCTTCGACCGCGGTGGGCCGGTGCTGGTGCCGACGCCGGCGGAGCGGTTCGTCCAGGTGATCGACGTCGCGGACCTCGCTGCCTGGCTCGTCCGGGCCGGGCGCGACGGGTTGGTCGGCACGGTCAACGCGGTGGGCGCTCCGGTGCCGATGCAGGACTTCTTCCGGTGTGTGGCGGAGGTCACCGGGTTCGACGACGAGCTGGTCGCGGTCGACGACGACGTCCTGCTCGCGCACGACGTGGCCTACTGGGCCGGCCCCCGATCGCTCCCCCTGTGGATCCCGGTGTCGGAGGGCGGGTTCTCGCAGCGCTCCGCGGGGGCGTTCAGGGACGCCGGCGGGGTGACCCGACCCCTCCGAGACACCGTCGTGCGGGTGCTCGAGGACGAGCGTGCCCGCGGGACGGATCGGGAACGCCGTGCCGGCCTCACCTCGACAGAGGAGCGGGCGATCCACACGAGGTAGACGCGCGAGATCAGGACGCGGCGGCAGCCTGCTCGTACAGGCTCGTCGCCAGGTCGTTGAGCACCTCGTGCAGCTCCCCGCTGTGTGCCCCGTCGACTGCTCGGAGCATCGCGGCGTACCGCTCCTGGTAGTCCGACACGACGACATCGCCCGGGGGTAGCAGCCGCAGCAGTGAGCCCCGGCGATCGGCGGGGTTCGGTGCGCGCTCGAGCAGGCCGGCGGCGCTCATCCGGTCGATCATGTTCGTCACCGCGCCCGAGGTCAGTCCGAGGTACCCGGCGACCTCGGTCGGCGTGGAGTACCCGGTGTCACTGATGAGCACCAGGGCGCGGAGGGCGTTCTCGTGCACGCCTGCACGCGCGCTGAGCTGACTCACCAGGCTCGCGTTCGCACGCACGACGGCGGTGAACGCGGCCATGAGATCGGCCGCGTCGTCGTCGTTCGGTGCTGCTGCCACGAGGGCCTTCTTCCGTGTCGGGGACCGGGGGACAAGGTGCGTCCCCCGCACTGGGGTAAGTATACGAGTGGTCAACTTGGTGAACCAGTGACTATCTTAACCATTGAAGCAAAACAGCCCGAAGGTCTTGCATCCCCCAACCACTGAGCACCACCGAACGAAGAGGTATCCCGTGTCCACCAAGCTCCGCACCTCCGCACTGAAGCGGGTCCGCTTCGCCCCCGTGGCGCTCCTCGCGGGTATCTTCGCCGCCGTCCTGCTCTCCCTCTCGCTCACCGGCACCCTCTCCGGGTTCGCTGCGAGCATCACCAACAGCAGCAACACCGCCGCCAGCGGAACGCTGATCATGCAGGAGCAGAACGCCGGCGCGACCGTCACCTGCCTCAGCACCGACGGCGGCTCCGTCTCGACGAACTCGGCGACCTGCTCGACGATCAACAAGTTCGGCGGCAGCACGACGATGACCCCGGGCAACACGGTCAACACCGCGATCTCGATCAAGAACACCGGTACCGCGAACGCCAGCACCTTCACGCTGAACCCGGGCGCCACCTGCACCCAGTCGGCGAACGGTTCGGCCAACGGCACCGCGACCGACCTGTGCGCCAAGATGAACCTCGTCGTCACCTCCGGCTCGACCACCGTGTTCAGCGGCACCCTCGCCAGCTTCAAGGGTGCGGCCGCCTCGGCCATCACCATGCCGCAGGCTCCGGCCGCCGGCGCGAGCGTCCCCTTCAACTTCGCCGTGACCCTCGACTCCTCGGCCGGCAACACCTACCAGGGCCTCGCCGCCTCGGTCCCGATGACCTGGACCTTCACGGCCTGATCCGGCCTGATCCGGCCTGATCCGGCCTGATCCGCCCGCCCCCATCACCCCTCCCCCAGACCGGCGACGCTCGGCCGACCCC
>NZ_QKLH01000030.1:0-718 GCF_003224215.1 Curtobacterium sp. MCLR17_043
GGTGTTGCGGCAGGTGTTACTTGATCTGTGCGGTGATGGTGGCGGTGCCGACGAGGAGGCCGCGCTTGACGGCGTCGGTGCCGAAGGTCTTGTTCAGCAGGCCGGCGGCGTCTTCGGAGATGTGGACGGTGGTGCCGGTGAGGATGGCGTTGTCGCCCTCGAGCTGGAGGGGCTTGAGGGAGCCGCCGTGCAGCTCGAACAGGAACGCGTTGGCCGCGGCGACCTTGCCGTTGACGAGGACGTCGCCGTAGAGCTTGGACGAGCCCGGGTTCACGACGAAGTTCTCCAGCGTGACGGTGGTGTCGCCGGCCTTCAGGGTCAGACCCGAGTCGTCGTGGTTCAGCAGGCCCTGCACGTACGGGCGGTAGTTGCCATCCGGCGACCAGTAGGTGACCGACCCGGCGGTGATCGGGAACGACACCGACCCGTCAGCCAGGGTCGCATCGCCCGAGACGCCGGGGGTGAGCTTCAGGGCGGTGAGGGCGTCGGTGAAGCCGGAGTCGAGCTTCACGGCGGTGGAGCCACCGAGGACCTCGGGGACCGAGGCGACAGGCGCGGGGATCTTCGACTCGGACGACGAGGACACCGTGTGCACGTTCGGGGTCGCGGCCTGGGCGGAGGAGATCCCGAACGCGGCACCGCCGAGGACGAGGGCGCCGGTCGTGGCGAGGGTGATGGAGGTCTTGAGGCTCTTACGCATCGTGATCAGTCCTTTGCT